>NZ_AYWR01000003.1:0-535005 GCF_000502935.1 Mesorhizobium sp. LNHC221B00
CGGACACCGACAATCCGGACGGCGCCATGCCGATCCGCGATGTCAGGAAGCGCGCCTATCTCACCACGCCGCGCGGCCGGCAAAGCCTGGACTATCTGGTCTGCCTGTGCCGCGGTGCCATCCTGGCGCGCAGCCGGGCGGTCGAGGTGACGTTCTCGGTGAAGTTCCGCGACGGGCTTGATCTCTCCTGCCGCAAGAACGCCCGCATTGTCGACCCGCATATTCCGGGCGGCGAGGCGACGGGCAAGATCATCGGCTATGCGCTCAATGTCCAGAACGGCGCGCTGGTCGCCTCGATCACCATCGGCTGCACCATCGGCAAGGGCAACAGCGTGACCACGGTTCCCGGCGCTCCGGTCTATGCCGAGGAAGGCATTCTGGAACCGGGCATCCAGGCGTATGTCGGCCGCACCGTCATGCCGGTCGCCGGCGAAGTGACGCTGTCGGAAGACTATATGCTGGTGCCGCCGAATGACGACGGCGTCAATTTCTTCGACATGCGCGCCGCCGATCTGGTCGAGGACATCACCGTCATCAACGGCATCGTCGAGCAGCGCGAAGTGCTCAACGCATTCCTGTCGGACATGTCGGCGGCGATCGACGCCTTGAACCAGATCGACACCGAGGTCGATGGCGACCTGAAGAAGCTGACGCTCGATCGCGACGATCCGCCCTTCATCACCGACTATCCGATCGAGGTGAGCGCGATGATGGTGCCGAGGACCATAAACCTGGAAGCCGCCTGATGGCCGATCTCGTTGGCCTCTCCAATCCGTGGCGCGCCGGCCGCAATTCCAGCGGCGCGCGGCTCTCCGTCATCAACAGTGCCGGCAATGGCGAGGCGGTGCTGAAAAGGGCGCTGGCCCGCATTCCTCCGCAAGGCGATGGCCCGGCGCATTTCCACTTCGGCGGGCCGTCTTCCTTTACGCTGACGACGCCGGATCAGAAGAGCAATCCGGGCATGTCGGTGATATGGCCGCCCGACGATCCGGCTGACGATCCCAAGGACGGCATCGTCATCGACGACTTCGACTACGTCGACCGCAGCGTCGAGAAGATCAAGGTCGTCAACCCGCAGGACTCCGAGCAATACGTCATCGTCGAGCGCATCCTGAAAGTGATGTTCGTCGATCGCACCACCGGGCGGTACAAGCGCTTCAATTTCGACTGGTCGAAGGACCCTTCGGAGACGCAGGACCACACCGGTGGTTGAGGGGATTTTTTCATGACCGCACTGAAATACGTCAGCACCGGGCCATGGGGCGCCGGCGAGGGATCGCCGCTCAATGCCAGCGAATTCGACGGCAACACCTATGAGCTGGCGCAGCGCATCGACGCCATTATTGGCGACATCCCCGAGCCGCTCAACATCTCCAACATCACCGTCATCGGCGTGCAGATGCGGATCTACCTGGAGGACGGCACCGTCTTCGGCCCGTTCACGCTGCCGCAGGCGAACTTCCGGCCGTCGATCGGTATGGACATCGACGCCACCACCGATGGCACCTTCACCGTCACGGCGTCCCACGCGAACCGCTATCTGCGCTACGACGGCAGCGAAACCCTGACGGTAATTCTTCCGCCCGACCTGCCGGCCGACACCGAAGTCACCTTCCGTCAGGTCGGCGATGGCGCAATCGCATTCCCCGAAAGCACCGATGTCCCCGTCAATGGCATGGAGGGCTTTATCAATCAGACCGCCGGCCGCGGCAGCACTGTGACCTGCAAGGTGGTGCCTGATGGCAGCGAGTGGGATCTGATCGGGCGCCTTGCCGAGGACGTGACCGCCTGATGCCCGGTCCTTATGGGTCGCTCGCCAATCCGGCCGAACTCGATTTCTTCCAGCAGATCGTCGCCGTGCATTTCACGTCCGTGAAATACATCGCTTTCGCGCTGAACATCATACGCCGCTCGGTGGTCAAGGATTATCCCTATCCCGGCGGCGCATCCGGCGAGGTGACGGATGGCGAGCAGCCGTGGGACTGGACGGCGGTCGCGGAGGAGGCGCCGCTGGCCGAGAATCCGCTCACGCCAAATTCCGTGAATTACATCACCGGCTTTCAGTATGAATGGGCCGTGGCGCCGTCGCCGGGCTATGGCGCATGGGGCAAGAACACCGGTGACTGGGGGCCTTTGAAAATAGACGCGTTCGAGGGCTTGCCCAGCCTTCCCGACGTGCATTCGCTGACGCCGTGGACGGTGGTTTTGTCAGCCTACGGCACCACCAACACGATCTTCAGCTGGTATCCGCGCGCCGAATTCCAGTCGCTTGCCGGTGAAGCACTGCCCGATTTCGGCATACCGAACCATGAGAGCATCGCCTTCCAATCCGTGCCGAACGCGACCCTGCAGATGCGCGGTGCCAATTTCACCGACGCACCGCTGCAAGGCACCGGCTTTTTCGGCGGCACGGACGGCACGGTGGGGCGCGACCCGTACTCTGCGAGCTCGTACTACTGCCAATATGGCGTGACCGGCTTTTGGGACCCCAACACCGGAGAGGGCATGGACTATGTCTTCTCGCCGCTGGCGATCGATGTCTCGGCGATCCTCATTACCCACAAGGGCAAGACTTATCGCGGCATCGGCGCGGCCGTGCAGCCGGATGGCGATACCCTTACCCCGACGACGCCCGGCGTGCTGTGGATCTTGTGCGAGAGGGAGACGACGACATCATGATGCCAGGTGTTGCAGCCCAGCCGCTTGGCGGCAGAAGCGTGTTTTCGCCGACCGTGCTCGCCGATGCTGACTATATCAACGAGGTCTATGAGCTTGCCGGTTCGCCGGTTGCCGCAGCATCCATCATCGACAAGCCGGCGCGCATCGGTGTGAGCGGACTGGAAATCCTCAACGACGATGTCGACGGCGTCGTGGCGGCAATCGCAGATTATCTGGCGCTGCTGTTGACGCTCGACTGGACGGTCGTCATCGAATGGGACGAACTGACGACGGATGGCGCCACCTACCTGCTCTATCTTGCCGATGTCGATGACAATCACACGTTCCGCATAGAGCGCAGCACCGCCTTCACTGGCCTGCGTGTGGATGCGCATGAGGCGAGCTTCAACACCCGAAACGTCGAGATCAACACCTCGCATGGGCCAGGTGTGCACAAGATCGCCGTGACCAGGACCAACGATTTCCTCAGCATATCGTGCGACGGCAGTGCCGTGGTTACTCAGGTCGTCGCACCAATCTCGATGAACCCGATGGCAACCGCCTCCTTCGGCGGCGATCCAACCGACCAGTCCTACAATGGCACCTTCATTCGCAAGGTGACGCTCTACGCGCCGCTGGCCGACATCTGGCTGCCCGCCCTTTCCGCCTGATTTTCTCACAACCCCTGAAGGAACCCGCCGATGGCCACGCTCATCGTTACCTATAGCCGCGCGTTTCCCAATGTCTTCGGCAGCCAGGTCGTCGACGTGGCGGTCGGCGCCGCCGCCCGCTCGGAAGAAATCACCATGCCCAACACCGGCACGCTGACCGTCGAAGCCGGCGAGACCATCGTCGTGCTGCTGGCCGATGCCGATTGCTGGGTCGCGGTCGGGCCGGCGCCGGACACGGCCGAAAGCGAGGGTGTCCGCGCCGCGTGGCCGGTTCCATCAGGCATGCCCTATCCGCTGCTGGTCGCGCCTGGCGACTTGATCGCGGTCGAGGCACGCTGATGCTCGGCTTTTCGCTCTTTTTGCGCCTCGGCATGATCCTTGGCTTCGCTGGCGGCGGGTCCGCGGCGTCGCCGGATGGCGTGTTCGACTTTTCGAAACCCAAGAACAGCGGCTTGCTGATCCTGCTGGAGGATATCTGACATGACCCAAATCCCCATCAAGAATGCCAATGGCGATATCGTCAACGTCGAGGCGCCGCTCGCGCCCGGCCGCGTTGCTGCCGCCGCATCCCGCCCGGTCGCGCTGTCGAACGAAGACTTTGCCGCTATCGACGGCATCGAAACGGCCATTGCCAGTTCAAACACCAAGCTGGACACTCTGCATACCGACCTGGCGACGACGCTCGTCGGGTTGCTCGACGGCCTCGAAGGCATCCTCGGCACCACGGCCGGCGCGGCCGTCATCACCGACGCCAACGGTACCGTGCAGCAATATCTGCGCGGCCTGGTCAAGCAGTGGATCGCCGGCACGCTGGTAGTTGGCCCTGGCACCAGCCTGATCGGCAAGGTCAAGACCAAGTTCATCGAGGCCGTCGCCGCGACGATGACGCGCCTGAACAACACCACCGCCTATGTCGCCAACGAAGGCGTCTCGAACAGCGCCACGGCCGGATCTGTCACGCCGTTCTCTTTCTCGCTGTCCGACATCAACGACGACTTGGTCACGATTGAGCGGCTGCGGCTGATCACTTCCGACACCGGTGTCGCCGGCAAGTCGCTGCGCATGTGGCTCTACCGCGCCTCGCCGACCGTCAACAGCGGCGATCACGCTGCGTTTTCGCAGCCGAGGGCAACCTTCATCGGCTCGCTGTCCGGCTCGATGCGGACCTTCAGCGATGGTTCTGGCGGTCTCTTCGTGCCCGACGAGGGCGCGCGCATCATCACGCTGCCGACCTCCGGCGCCAAGACCGTCTTCGGCCTGTTGCAGACGCTGGACGCGTTCACGCCCGTTGCGCAGTCGACCTGGATCGCTACGCTTGAAGGCTTCCAGGGAGCCGCCTGATGACCGCCGCACCCTATATGCTTGGCCGACGCGGGCCGGGCAGGGCTGTCGTTGTCGGTGGCGGCAGCGGTTCAACCGATGGCGGCTTTGTCGCCGATCCAATCGTCACCACCACGGCCTCGGGCAACACCACCGTCAAGGGCCAGGTCAAGCCCGGCTCGTTCGGCAAGTTCGTCTATCCCCTGGCGACGATCGCCGCCGGCCGGCAATACACCTTCCGCTACACGCCGCAGTTTTCGCAGCTCGCCCAGCAGGGCAAGCTCGCCATGGTCGGCTTCGGCCTGAAGGCCAACAACGATTTCCACATCGTCGGTTTGCGCGGAAATGGCACCACCGGCCTCAATAAATACAAGGTCAACGGCACGCCGCCGAACGGCTGGAACAAGGACACCGGGCACACGACATCGGATGGCGGGGCATCCGCCAACGGCACCCAGGCCGGGCCGAACTACATCAGGCTGGTCGTCTCGGCGGATGGCGCCACCTACAAGTTCCAGACCAGCCCCGACAATGTCACCTATACCGACGAATACACCGGCGCCACGCCGACGCCGTTCTCCAACGTCTCCGGCGTCGCCACCTTCGGCATTGCGCTTTGGTTCAACAATGCCGATGCCGGCCCGTTCTCGATCGTCATCGACCAGTTCGCCGATGCAGCTGCGCCCGTCACCGATCCGTATTTCGCCAATGTCGTTCTGCTGCTGGGTCTCAACGGCGCCAACAACGCTACCACAACCACGGACGAAAGCCTGTCGGCGCACAGCCCCGTGACCTTTGGCGGTAACGCCCATCTTGATACAAGCGCGTTCAAATTCGGAACGTCGTCCGTGGTCTTCGATGGCGTTGGCGACTATATACAACTCGCCGCCCACGCTGACTTTTCACCCGACGCGGGGCCTTTCACCTACGAGGGGTGGTTCCGTTGGACGGCGATAACGGGAAACCCGCTCCTGTTTGGACGCATGGGTGGCTCCGACACATGGATGCTCTATTATAGCGGTTCCGAACTCCTGTTCCGGGACGGCAACGCTCACTTCAGCAGTGGCTTCCCGTTCACGCCGGTTGTCGGGACGTGGCATCACATTGCCGTGGATCGTGATGCGTCGAACGTCCTTCGCCTCTACGCGGACGGCGTAATGGGCGGAAAGGCAATTGGCTATAACTACAACATCGGCAACTCCCCCGATCCGATGGCATTAGGCTATCGATTCGTCGGTTCAAGCTCATTCGACTTCAACGGTCGTGCTGATGAATTTAGAATGACCAAAGGCGTGGCGCGCTATGCCTCGGATGCAGGGTTTGCGGTGCCAACTGCGGCTTTCCCAAGATCGTAGATCGAGAGGTTAGTTCGCCTTCCGCAGCACATTGAGCACCACCGCCGCATCGTGGCTATCGCCGCTCTCCAGAACCTCCCAGAGCCCGTCAAGACGCACGAGCCGCCCGCCATCATGCGTGCGGATCTCGCCAGCCTCGCGGACAACCCTGTCGCGCAGATTCTGATCCAGCTCCAGCCACGGTTTGGGCAGCGAAAACCAGTCGCGTTTGGGCTCTTTCATCGCCGCAACATAGCCAATCGATCCCGGAAAGGAAAACACATGCCCCGTCTCGTTACGGACTGGCGCCGCGTCGTGCTGTTGTCGCTCAGCTTTTGGATGCAGCTGGCCGGCCTCGCCGTGCTCATCGCGCCCGAGCTTCGCTATAGCCTGACCGGCCAGGATTACGATCCCTATCTGGCATGGTGGCTTGGCGTGCTGTTCCTGCTTGCCGGCATCGTCGGCCGCGTCTGGCAGCAAGGGCTTTCGCCGTGGAAGGAATGGCTGCGCGTCGCCGCAATCATAGCCATCATCATTGCGCTTGCGGTCATCTTCGCCGCGCCCTCCAGGGCGGCCACATCCGATTCCGGCATCGCGACAGAGGCGCAAACGCTTGAGATCGCCGTGCCGTTCATCGCCAGGGAAGAGGGCAAGCGCAACCGGGCGTATCGCGATGCGGTCGGCATTTGGACGATCTGCTATGGCTCGATCCGTGGTGTCGTTGCCGACATGGTCAAGACCGACCGGGAATGCCTCGCCTTGCTTTGGGTCGAGGTTGCCGAGCACCGCGCCGGGCTGCATCGTTTCTTCAGCCCGGTGACGATCGCGGCGCGCCTGCCGGCGACGCGCGACGCCGCCTACACCTCGACTGCCTTCAACTGCGGCATCGGCGCCATCGGCAAGTCGACTGCAACCCGCCGCCTCAATGCCGGCGACATCGCCGGCGGCTGCCAGGCGCTGACCTGGTTCGACAAGGCCGGCGGCAGGGTGCTGCGCGGCCTGTTCGAGCGCCGCAAGCGCGAAAAGGCGCTGTGCCTGCTGGGCGCGCACTGATGACCACCAGGCTCATAGCCGCGCTTTGCGTCGTCATCGCCTTCCTGGCGCTCGGGCTGACCGCCTATCACTACAAGCTGTCCGCGCGCGACGCGATCGTCGCTCAACAGGCGGCCGAGCGCAGCTTGAAGACCGCACTGGACGTCAACGCCGACAATGAAAAGACGATGACGGCGCAGGCCAAGGCGCAGGCGAGGGCCGACCAGTTGGCCGCCGATCTCGCCGCCGAAATCGATGTTGCGAACCAATCCGCGCTGGCCGTCGCAAGGACGCTGGCCGAACTGAGGGCGAAAAATGCGGATGTTGATGCCTATCTCAAAGCTCCTGTGCCTGGCGCTCTGCGCGGCCTGTACGCCGACAAGCCCGCCGGTCCTCACTAAATACGTGACGCTCGACCGGCACATCCCGGCGTCCTTCAAGCGCCGCTGTCCGCCGCCATGGCACAAGCCCGGCGGTCCTGAAACCACCGGCGACTTCGTCGAGCGCGGCGATGCCAACGAAGCGGCGCTCGCCGTCTGCTCGGTGCGAATGGACAAGATCATCAAATGGGACGCGCCATGAAACCGTGGCTGACGGTGATGCTGGTTGGCATGGCGGCCTGCCTGGCGGCGATCGCCATCCTTTCGATCTGAAGCAATGCAACCGGCGGGGATAGAGCATGGCGGCAACGGGCGTGGAGCGGACCCTTGGCATTCTGCTGGCCAAGGTGGAAGGCATCGAAAAGAGCATCCAGCTTGGCGATCAGCACCGCGCCACGGTGCATCGCCGGGTCGACGAGCTGGTCGAGGATCTTAGTGAAGTCAGGATCAATGTCGCGGGCATAACCGTCGACGTCGCGTCGATGAAATCCGATGTCGCCGACACCAAGATGGTCACCGACGAGGTGACGCGCTGGAAACTGATGGGGCTTGGCGCGCTTGGCGTGACCGGCATCGCCGCTGGCGCAGTGGCCTCGACAATCACCTATTACTGGCACGACATCTGGCGCGCGCTGCGCGGCATGTGAGGATCGTCGGCCTGCTGGTTTGCGGTTTGGGAACTATTTTAGCCAAAACTGATTGATGTGCGGTTCCCGAGTATCGTTCATGCGTTTGTCGTTCATCCCGCCCATGGTGCCGAAACTGGTCGCCAGCCCGCCCGAGGGCGACGGATGGATTCATGAGATCAAGCTTGACGGCTATCGCGTCCAGATCGTCATCAACGGGCCTGACGATATCAGGGTCTTCACCAAGAGCGGCGCCGACTGGACGGCGAAATTCGCCGGCATCGCCGAGGCGGCGAAACTGCTGAAGTGCCAGACCGCCATCATCGACGGTGAGGCGGTCGTCACCAATGCCGCCGGCCTGCCGGATTTCCATGCCATGCAGCGGGCTGTTCACAAGGACCCCTATGCGGCGGTGCTAGGCGCATTCGATATTCTGCACCTAGACGGCTACGATCTGCGCGACATCGGCTGCAAGGCCCGCCGCGAGATGCTGGCCGCAATCATCGAGCCGACCGGGCAAGTCGGCCGCATCCAGTTCAGCGAGGCGCTGCCGGGCGACGCCAAGTCGATCTTCTACCTGGTCGACCAGGCGGGGATCGAGGGCGTGGTGTCGAAGCGCGCCGACAGCCGCTACCGCAGCGGCCCGACCTCGAACTGGGTCAAGGCGAAAAGCTACGTGATCAGCGACCTGGAGCTGCTCGGCGTCGAGCGCGAGCGCGGCCATGCATCGCAAGCCCTGATGGCCGAGCCGGGCACCGGCAAATATGTCGGTTCTGCCGTCATCAGTCTCGGCCGTGACATGAAGGAACGGCTATGGAAGCGGGTCGAGGCACATGCCGGAACGCCGGCTGCCGGGCTCAAGCGGCCGGCCGCGCAGTGGGTATCGCCCGGCATAGGCCTGCGCATCAAGCACCTGCGCGGCGAGGAAAAGCTGCGCCACGCCTCGGTGCTGGGCTTCAGCGACGAGTGAGCTTATATCGGGTCGCATGGGCTGGACAGTTCAAGAATTGATCGACAAGCATATGAAGCTGGTGGCCGACTGTCGTCGGCCCTCATGCCATCACAATCAGCGTCTCGATCTCGAAAAGGTGAAAGCCAAGCTAGGCCCGGATGCACCGGCGATGGCGGACGATCTCATCCCCAGGATGCGATGCGCCAAGTGCGGCGGCAAGGACGTCGGCCTGATCTATTCGCCCGATCCCGACAAAGTGTCTGGCATGGGCCGGCGGGTTCGTGGCTAGAGGGGGTCAATTGCACCTGGGTTTCAGTTCCAAGTTTCACCAAATGTTCCGCATGCTAGCACCTGCGCAAAGTTGGAACTATCGCCGATCCGCCTCGATTTCTTCCGGCCTTCTAAGCCGATGGTCACAGGTTCGAATCCTGTCGGGATCGCCAATCTTTTCAGGGTCCGTTCCGGACACATAGGTTACGGTTTATACCGGAGACATGGGTAACACTTTTGGCCCGAGAGGGTCTTGTGGTCGGGTTTGATTTTGATTGCGTTTTCATTTTAGGAAGACCTAATATCGAAGGGCTTTGAAATCGGCATTTTGGGAGGAGTGTCATGCCTAGAGTTTCAGATCTTTTCTTCAAGACCGCCGTCGTGTGGCTCATTTTGGGAATAGGCGCCGGTTTGCAGATGGCGATCTCGGGCGACCACGGTGCTTTTCCGGCCCATGCACATATCAATCTGCTCGGATGGGTCACAAGCGCGATATTCGGCGGCTACTACGCCCTCAATCCCGCAAAGGCGGCTCGTAAGATCGCAATGATCCACTACGGCCTCTATACGATCGGCTTGGTAATCATGCTGCCAGCGCTGTATCTGATGCTACACGGCGGCTATACGGCGATCGAGCCGGTCGTCGCCGCCGGCTCGCTGATCGTGGCCGCTGCCGTGCTGGTGTTTGCCTTCGTGGTCTTCTCGGGCGCGAGCGTGCGTTTGGCATCTGAGCTGTCGCCAGCCACACGCTGAATTGGCGGAATCGATATCAGCGAGATAAGCCCGCCAGCAAGCTGCGGGCTGCCGGAGCTTTGGGACCGGCGATCGGCCCGCGCAAGCAGCGCCAGAACCCTATTGGCAATTCCGCGTGCCAAAGGTTCGAGGAGGAGCATCCCCGGCGGCACAATATTTTAGCGGCTGCGAAACAAAGATTTCCGACCCGCGTTTAGGCTCGTCCGACATGAGAGCCTCGGGAATGGATCCAGCAACTGCAGCGGTGATGGTTTTGCTTTCGTGCAGCCCAAGCCAAGCGTCCGTCTGCAAACCTGTCAATTGGGCACCTGAGACTCGCTATGCCTCGCTTGAGGAATGCCGTGCCTCATTGGCCGACAGGCTCGCGGCAGCGCCTAGCGGAGAAATAGTCGGCCGATGCCGTCCTGTCGACCAGACCGTCACCGGCTCGCTGCCTACCGGATATACGACGGTTGTGGTGACCCGAGGCATTGGGAGCAGCGCCGTCAGCACGAGCTATATCGTGCAGCACCACGAGTAAGGTTTCCTGTGAGGAAGCGAGCTACGCGGCGGACTTGATTGTCCGCTGGGCGGACCGCTGGCTGGGCGCCAGCCCATTTTGGGCGCGGGACCGCGGTCCGGCGAGTTCCCAATCCGAGCAAACAAAAGCGCGACAAAATCAGCATGCGTGCCGTCGGCTCCGGCCGCTCAGCATCATCGTCCCGGAATTATTTCGTGATCTTCCTGGCCTGGAACCTTAGCACACACCGCGCGTTCGGGGCCTTGTATTCGCGGTGCCTGATAAACAGGCAGTGTGAGGACCAGCGAAACGGGCGGGGGCAAAATAGGTGCGGGTTGGGGGAGGAGAAGCAGGCCATGTCGAAACGTGAAATTGGAACGTCCCCTGCTTTGGTGCGGCGTATCGCCGAACTCAAGGCCAGAATGCATGATGCCGAAATTTCCGACCATGAGATGAGGACCTTTCACAAGGTCGCCGCCATCATGGGGGCGGGCGACGGTTCGCTGCGACTGGATGCCGACGACCTGATCGCGGCATCCTTCGTTGTCGAGGCGGGTGGGCCATCACCCAACCGCTGAATTCAGGATCTCCCCTCATCCAGGCGAAATTCGGTGAATTCGCTTCAGCCGCCGGAGCACTGCCGCCCAGTGAGGCAAGCGTGCTCCGGCTCCCGCTCAACCGATCTAGAATTGAAACGAACATCTTATCATTTTGTTTGCGTTGGCACGTCATAGTAGAGACGGCTAACGGAGTGAAACGGGATGAAGCTCGACCTGTCGCCGACCAGCTGGGGCAGGGTGGTCGCTGTCACTGCCGCCGGAACGGCGTTCTTTATCGCTGTGGCGTTTTTCGTCGATTCGTTCAATTTCCCCTATCTTTCGACCGAGGCCGTCTGGCGTGCGCAGCTGACCGACCTGATGCTTCCCCTGGTGCTGGGCGGCTCGTTCCTGTTTTTTCTCATGTGGAAGATCCGGCAGCTGGCCATAGCCCAGCGCGATCTCAGCGTCATCGCGGCGACGGACAGCCTGACGGCGGTGTTGAACCGAGGTGCCTTCTCGATGCTGGTCGAAGCCTATCTCGAGCAGACCCGCAAACAGGAGCCGACCCGTTCCGGCGCGCTGCTGATCATCGACGCCGACCACTTCAAGTCGATCAACGATCGCCTCGGCCATGACTGCGGCGACCAGGCGCTCAAGCTGATAGCGCAGACGATCAAGGCACAATTGCGCGGCAGCGATATCGTCGGCCGCATTGGCGGCGAGGAGTTCGGCGTGTTTCTGCCTGGTGTCGATCCCTCGCAATCCTGGCTGGTTGCCGAAAGCATCCGCCGGCGCATCAGCGAGATGGACTTTTCGCCCGGTGGCCGCTCCTGTCCGCTTTCCGTCAGCATCGGCGGCACCAGCTTCAACGGGCCGACCACCTATGAGGCGATATTCTCCGCCGCCGACAGACGGCTCTATGCCGCCAAGTCGAATGGCCGCGATCAGGTCAGCTTCGATCCGGCGCAGGCCGCCCCGGAACCCAGCGCCGCCACCATGCATTGACCACCGGCTTGCAAGTGGCTGGGGGCTGACGCGGGCGGCTTCCTTGACGCTCTCTCACCGCTGTGCTTCCTCCGGGCAAGGCCAGGTAAGCGCAGCGATCATGATCCATTTGTTCAACGGTTTTCAGAACCCGTTTGGCGGCAGTGAACGCGAAACCCTGGACCTGTACCGACTGTTGAGCGCCGATGTGCCGGTGCGGCTGTGGGCAACCTCGTCGCGCGTATCGGACGAGCTGATGCGCCAATTCCCGATTCGCCCCGTCTCGCCGGCAACGCGCAACGCGCCGGACGGTGGCACCTATGTCTTCCTCGGCGCGCATTGGCGCAACAAGCTATGGCCTTACTTGATCCCGAAGCCGCGCCGGCTGATCTATGTCTTCAACACCTTCCACCCGAAGATCATCGCGCTGACGACGCGCATGCCGCGCCTGCTTGGCTGGCCAGACGCCGAACTGGTGTTGATATCCGACTTTCAAAAGCGCCTGTTGCGGGTCGAGGGCGTCGTTCATCCGTCGCCGATCGATATCGACCGTTTCGCGCCACGGCAAGGGAGGCCGGACGGCCCGTTTACGGTCGGCCGGCTGAGCCGCGACACGGCGGACAAGCATCATGCCGACGATGCGGCGCTTTACGAGGCATTGCTGGCCGATGGCGTCGCGGTGCGGATCCAAGGCGGCATGCCGCTCAGGGACAGGCTCGCGCCGCATCCGCTGCTCGAACTCCTGCCGCAGGGCCAATTTGCCGCCGAACAGTTCCTGCCGACGCTCGACGTGTTCTACTACCGCACCGGTTCGCATGTGGAGACGTTCGGCCGCGTCGTGGTCGAGGCGATGGCTTGCGGTTTGCCCGTGGTCTGTCATGTGCATGGCGGCTATGCCGACCACATCAGGCATGGCGAAAACGGCTTTCTGTTCGAAACCACGCAGCAGGCGGCCGGCATCCTGGCCGAGCTCAAGGCCGATCCGGCGCGGCGAGAAACCGTGGGCAAGAAGGCGAGGCAGACCGTCGAACAGCTGTTTTCGCCGCAGGCATTGCGGCAACAGCTTGATTTCTACCGGCGTTAACGGCACCACGCCGTCTGGCCTTTCCAGACACCCTTCGGCGCGCCAACAGATCGAGCAGGACTTCCACCGATGACATTGATGGGCGCCACGGCACTGCTGATCCTGGTCCTCACCTATGCCGGCGTCGCCATCGGCCGCATCCCTGGCCTGCGTCTCGACCGCGCGGGGATCGCACTGCTTGGCGGCGCCGCGATGATCGCCATTGGCGCGCTCAGCATGGAGGATGCCTATCGGGCCATCAATTTCGACACCATCACGCTTCTGCTCGGCATGATGATCGTGGTGGCGCATCTGAAGGTATCGGGCGCCTTTCGCGGCCTTGGCGCGATCGCCATCGAGCACGCGCACGCACCGTTCATGCTCCTGGTGATGGTGACGCTTCTAACCGGCGTGCTGTCGGCCTTCCTGGTCAACGACGCCATCTGCCTGGTCATGGCGCCGATCGTCGTCCACGTCACCCGCGTCATCAACCGCAACCCAGTCCCCTATCTGATCGCCACCGCCACGGCATCGAACTGCGGCAGCGTCGCCACCATCACCGGCAATCCGCAAAACATGGTCATCGGCGCGCTATCGGGCATTTCCTATCCGGCCTTTTCGGCGGCGCTGGCGCCGGTCGCGCTGTTCGGACTGGTCGCGGTCATCGTCATCGTGCGCATCGTCTACCGGGCCGAATTCACCCGTACCGCTCAATTGACGCCGCACGTCTCGCGCGGCCGCATGCATCGCGGGCAAGTGCTGAAGGCGGTGATCGTCTGCATCGGGCTGGCGATCGCCTTCTTCGCCGGCGTTCCCGTGGCCAAGGCGGCGCTGGTCGGCGGCGCCATTCTCCTGCTCACCCGCGCCATCAAGCCGGAACGCATCTACCGTGAGTTAGACGGTCCGCTGCTGTTCATGTTCGCCGGGCTGTTCGTCGTGGTTGCCGGCGCCGAAAAGACGCTGCTGACGCCTGATATGATCGCTTCGGCCAAAAATCTCGGTCTGGACAATGTCTGGCGTTTGTCCGGCTTCACGGCCGTGCTCTCCAACATCATGAGCAATGTGCCGGCCGTACTGGCGCTCAGGCCGTTCATACCCGGGTTGGAAAACCCCGAACGCGCTTGGCTGGTGGTGGCGATGAGCTCGACGCTGGCCGGCAATTTCACGCTGCTCGGCTCGGTCGCCAACCTGATCGTTGCCGAACAGTCCAAGGCCGCCGGCACACCATTGTCCTTCGGTGCTTTCTTCAAGGTCGGCTTGCCGCTGACAATGATCACGCTCGTCGCCGGCACCGCTTGGCTGGCGTTGGGATTCTAATGCATGTCGCCCAAAAGTGATCTCGGTTTTGGGAGAACGACATGCATAAAAACAAGGGTCTAAAGCGCGTCGCATGAATCCGTTTCGGCGCGACGCGCTTTAGGCCTGGCCTGAGATTCGCGCCTTGACCAGCGTGGCCGCGGCTCGTCCGGCGGCTTCGATGTAGTCGGCATTGCGGTGGATCAGCATGATCGAAAAGCAGCCGTCTATCAGCAGCACGATTTCACGGGCCAGGGCTTGCGGCTCCTCGATGTCGTACCCGGACAATGCGCCAGCCAGCCATGCTTCGAAGTTGGACTTGTGCCGCGACCCAACCTTGATCGCCGGATGGCCAGGCATCGAGGCGAGTTCCGCGGCGGTGCGCAGGAAGCCGCAACCCTTCCACTTCGGATGGCGCGCCACCCGCGCCAGATTGCTGAAGATCGCCTCGACCTTGCGGTCCGCACCGCCCTCCTGGGCGTCGAACCACGCGGCCATCTGCTTCAGATTGGGCTGGTCGCGCCCGTCGAGATAGGCGGCGATCAGGTCGTCCTTGCTCTTGAAATGGTAGTAGAGCGTCCGCTTGGTGAGCCCGGCCTTTTCGGCGACGGCATCGACGCTGACACGGCCGATTCCCTCGGCGTAGAAAAGCTTCGTCGCGGCTTCGACGATGCGTTTGCGGGTCGGACTTTGAGCTTCAGGCATGGACTATGTATACCGACTAGTGAATATACAGGCAACAGAAAGCATGTTCCTTTTCTCGCCGCAGCTGAAGAGGAAAAGCAAATGACCGATCTTGTCCTGAACGAAACCCGAGACGAGGTTGCCGTCCTCACCCTCAATCGTCCGGAAAAGCTCAACGCGTTGAACTATGCCCTGATCGATCGCCTGCTCGCGATCCTCGACGAGATTGAAGTCGATGGCAGCGTCCGGGCTGTCATCCTCACCGGAGCAGGGGAGCGGGCTTTCTCGGCGGGTGGCGACATCCATGAATTTTCGGCCAGCGTGGCACTTGGTTCCGATGTCGCCATGCGCGACTTCGTCATGCGCGGGCAGCGGCTGACGGCGAGGCTGGAAGCGTTCCGCAAACCGATCATCGCGGCCGTCAACGGCATTGCTTTTGGCGGTGGCTGCGAGATCACCGAGGCCGTGCCGCTCGCCATCGCCAGCGACCGAGCTCTGTTCGCCAAGCCGGAGATCAACCTTGCAATGCCGCCGACCTTTGGCGGAACGCAGCGCCTGCCGAGGCTGGCCGGGCGCAAGCGGGCACTTGAGCTGCTGCTGACGGGCGACTGGTTTCCGCCGCCGCGGGCGCTTGAGTTCGGTCTCGTCAACGAGGTTGTGCCCCATGCCGAACTGATGCCGGCGGCTTTTGATCTGGCCAGGCGCATTCTGCGGCACTCGCAACCGGCCATCGCCAGCATTCTGACGGCAGTGGCGCGAGGCCTCAACCAGAGCATTGCCGAAGGGCTGCTGGTCGAGGCCGAGCAGTTCGCCCGCATGGCCCCGACCACCGATCTGCGCGAAGGGCTCGATGCCTGGATCGAGCGCCGCAAGCCGGGCTTCGACGGCTCATGGACCCATATCGCACGGCCGGAGGAGGCCCGGCGGGCCTCCTCCGCGTTGGATCACGGCGACACCAGCAATCGGCCCTTCATGTTGGGATGGAAGCGGCAGAAATAGTCGAGCGTTCCCGCCGCCTTCAATGTCAGGCTTGCTGATTTCCGTGGCGGGATCATCACTTCCCAGCCGCCTTTCACTGTGGCTGTGTGGGCGATCACGTCCTTGTTCACCCACTCGATCGTGTCGCCGACCTTCGCCTCGACGACGTCAGGCGAAAAGACCAGCTTGTCGATGGTGACCTGGATGGTTGCGGCCGCCGCCGGCGCCGCCGCAAGGACCAGCGCCAGCGTGGCCAGCCATGGCAGGCGATTTGAAGCTCCCGCTTTCATTTCAGCATGCCGGCGACGTGTTCGGCATGCTGCTCATGGCCTTGAAAGATCTTCAGGCCAGTCTCCAGCAGGCCCTTCAACTCGGCATTGCCGGCCGAGGGAATGAGCAGGGTTTCGAGCGCGCCGTTGACCTGCTTGTGGTAGGCGACCTCATTGTCGACATAAGCCTTGTCGAAGGCCGCGCCTTTCAGCTTGGCGAGCTTGGCGCGCTCCTCTTTCGCCGCCTTCGTCAGCGCCTGGCTGGTGGCGTTGTCCTCGGGCTTCACCTTGAGCTTCTTGACTAGCTCGAGCGCCTGCTTGTTTACCGCTTCGTGGTCGCGCTCCATGTCCTTGGCGAAATCGAGAACCTCCTTGTTCTTCGATTTCTTGATCGCCTGCTTGGCGGCCTCGATGTCGAGGACGCCGGCCGTATAGGCGATATGGGCGATCTGCGGGTCGTTCGGCTTGTCGGCGGCCTGTGCGAACGGGGCGGCGCTGACGAGAAGCAAGGCGGCAAGGGCGGCGGTGTATCGGGTGAACATGGCATCCTCCTTGCCCGGCCGCGAGGAGGCGCCGGGCTCACATTTTTCAGTTGACGCTGATTGGATGCGGAAGCTGGAGAAACGTTCCCGGAAAATCAGGACAAGATCATTCGAAGCCCAGCCTTCCCATCACCGCCTGGGTCAGCCGCTCGCAGCGCCGGCCGGCGAAGGGGAAGGCGTCGAGCAGCACAGGGCCGATCTCGTCGTCCAGCGCCTTGCGCAACAGGGCACGCGCCCGGTGCAGCCTGGTCTTGACCGTCTCAGGCCGCAGACCGAGCAGGTCGGCGGTTTCCTCCATGCTCAGGCCCTCGATGACGCGGGCCACGAAGACCATGCGGTAGATATCGGGCAGGCTGTCGGTCGCCCGTTCGACAAGTGCGAGAATCTGCCGCTGCGCCATCGTCCGCTCCGGATCGTCGCTGGGATTGAGGGGAAAGCGGATGATCCGCGCTTCCGGATTTTCAGGCATTGCCACAACGCGCCGCCTCTTGCGCAGGCGGCCCAGCGCCTCGTTGATGACGATGCGCGACAGCCAGGTGGCGAGCGAGGACTCGCCACGGAATGCCGCCAGACTGGCGAAAGCATGGACATAAGCCTCCTGGACGATGTCCTCGGCCTCGGCGTCGTTGCGCACCACGCCGCGCGCGATGCGGAAGAGCCGCTGGTTGTGCGTCTTGATGATGGCGCGGAAGGCGTCCGCCTCGCCCGCCAGCGCTCGCTGCACGAGCAGCATGTCGCTGGAAGGGTTTTGGGCCACTGCGGGCGTGGCGGGCATTGCGAGCTTGCTCATCGCGACCGGATCTCCCGAATAGACGCCCGAACAGACACTTGACTGCACGTTGGATGCGCCTGCCGCAAAAAGGTTCCCGGGTTTCGGCGATCCGGCTTCGCTTTTTTTAGGCCGCCGCCAATCCGTTGTCTGCCGTTTGTACGCGCGCCGCCGCCGCCAGAAGATCGGTCTGCGTGATCAGGCCGAGAATGCGCCGCTCGCCGTCGACGATGACCACGGCGTGGCTGCGGCCGTCGGTCAGCACGGGAAGCAGGCTCATCGCTGGCGTATTGGGCGAGGCGGTGCCGGCCCTGGACATCACACCCTTCACCGTATCGACGGCCTTCGTCAGCTCGCGCAGGCCGACGGCGCCGACCAGCCTCGCTTCGGCGTCGACCACCGGCAGGGTGCGGATGTTGTGATCGAGCAGCTGCTGGCGCGCCTCGTCGACCTTGGCTTGCTCGGGCACTGCAACCACGTCGCGCGACATGATGTCCTGGCAAAGCAGCGTCCGGTGCGACCGCACCATCGCCTGCAGTTCGACTTGTCTCAACAGCCGTTCAAGGTCGTCGCGGTCGATGTCGAAGGTTTCGTCGAGTGTGGTCAGCGCCGCATCGACGTCCTCGGGCCGGAAGCCGACGCGCTGCCCCGCAGGCGGATCGGCGGTGCCGTGGCTGTTGGCGACGGGTGCCGCGACGTGCGGGTAGTTGCGCCGTGCCAGCCTGTGAAAGAGGAAGCCGAGCGTGACCAGGATGATCGAATTCAGGGCCACCGGCACGAAGGGAAACAGGAATCCCGCGCTGACGACGGCCGGCCCGCCGAGCACCGCCGTCAACGCCGCGGCACCACCCGGCGGATGCAGGCAGCGCGTGAACGACATCGCCGCGATGGCGAGCGCCACCGCGAGGCCGGAGGCAAATATCGGATCATGGACGAAATGCATGACGGTCACGCCCACCAGCGCGGATATGGAATTGCCGCCGATGATCGACCAGGGCTGTGCCAGCGGGCTCGCGGGCACGGCGAAGAGAAGCACGGCCGAGGCGCCCATCGGCGCCACCAGCAGGGCCACATGCGGGCCGCCGCCCATCGCGAGTCCGCTGATGGCGCCGGTCAGTGCGATGCCGATCGTCGCTCCGATGCACGCCAACAGGCGTTCACGCAGCGTCGCGCCGGCAAGGATAGGGACAAAAAGACGAAAGGCCATGGCAACTTTGTGGTGAAGGGATCGGCTTGGTGACGAATGGATTGGCTAAAATGCGTGCAGCACGCAATGAAGCCGAACCCACGGATTTGAAAGTCAAACAAATCCGGAAAGCCGCGGCCCGGGAGAATAATATTGCGCGCCACGCCGCGCTGGGATGCTGCGAGCGGCTCGCGCTTTGTCATCAGCGTCAATGCCTTGCGGTCGTTTGCTGATTCTGCTCGGCAGCCGGCCCGTACGCGCGGTCAGGCGGCGGCCGCGGCGGCCAGACCACGCTGGATATCCGCCTTCAGATCCTCGGCATCCTCGAGGCCGATCTGCAGGCGGATCAACGGGCCTTCATAGGCGGCTTTTGCAACGACGCGATCGCCGAGCCAGACCGGCACGGCGAGGCTCTCGTAGCCGCCCCAGGAATAGCCGAGCCCGAAGATCCGCAAAGCGTCGAGGAAGGCGTGCTGCTGTCTCTGGCCGCCGCCGGCAAGCACGATGGAGAAGATGCCGCTGGAACCGCAGAAGTCGCGCTTCCACAGGCCATAATCAGGGTGGCTGGGGAGAGCAGGGTGGAGAACGCTCGCCACGCCCGGCTGGCCCTCGAGCCACGACGCGATGGCGAGCGCGCTGCGCTGATGATGCTCCAGCCGCACGCCCATGGTGCGCAGGCCGCGCAGCACCTGGTAGACATCGTCGGGTCCAGCACAGCAGCCAAGCGTGCAAAAGCTCTCATAGAGCTGCTTCCAGCAGCGCTCATTGGCCGAAACCGTGCCAAGCAGCACGTCGGAATGGCCGGCCGGATATTTCGTCGCCGCATGGATGGAGATGTCGACGCCATGGTCGAGCGGACGGAAGTAGAGCGGCGTCGCCCAGGTGTTGTCCATCATCACGATGGCGCCGGCCGCATGCGCGGCCGCGGCGATGGCCGGAATGTCCTGCACCTCGAAGGTATTTGAGGCCGGCGATTCCGTGAACACCACCTTGGTATTAGGCTTGATCAGGGCGGCGATGCCCGCGCCGACATGGGGGTCGTAATACTCGACCTCGACTCCCAGCCGCTTCAGCATGGTGTCGGCGAAATTGCGGGTCGGGTGATAGACGGAATCGACGATCAGCAGGTGATCGCCGGCCGATACGAAGGCGAGCAGCGGTATGGTCACCGCCGCAAGCCCTGACGGCACCACGATCGTGCCCGCCGAGCCTTCCAGCGCGTCGATGGCGTGGGCAAGGGCGTCCGTCGTCGGCGTGCCGCGCGTGCCGTAAGTGTATTTCTGGTCGCGCGCCGCCATCGCGGCGGCATTGGGAAACAGCACGGTCGAGGCATGCACCACGGGCGGATTGACGAAGCCGAAATAGTCGTGCGGGTTGTTGCCCGAATGGGCAAGCCGCGTGTTGATGCCCATCTTGCCTGGCCCGCTGCCGTCATTCGCCATTCTTGATCGCCTCGTTTCACAAGGCGCTAGCCATAGTGCGGTGCCATGGGCCGTGCAACAGCCCAGCCGCCGCCACCGGACGGACTTCGGATGTGCCAATTCGAAGACAGCTTTGCCGAGTTCGATCTGGCCGCCGGATATTGTAAGCCGCCGCAAAAGGTATATGATGGATATCTAATGCAAAGTAGGCGGGCCAATCTTACCGGATGTTCAATCCCGGCAGCGGCTAACGCACTGGCAATTGGGCTTCCGCATCACCGCTTCTCGTTCCCGCCGAACAACAATGGGAGGGATCGTTATGTCCAACGTCAAGTGGATGTTAAAGGCGCGTGAATTCGTCAATTGCAACTGCGCCTATGGCTGCCCGTGCCAATTCAACGCCTTGCCCACCTACGGCTTCTGCCAGGCCGTGGTCGGCATGGAGGTCGAAAGCGGCTATCACGGCGACACCAGGCTCGATGGCCTGCGTTTCGCGGGTGTGTTTCGCTGGCCTGGCGCAATTCATGAAGGCGGCGGCGAGGCGGCGGTGGTCATCGACGAACGGGCGAACGAGGCGCAGCGCGTAGCCCTGCTTCGCATTCTCGGCGGCGAGGACACCGAGCCCGGAGCGACCATATTCCAGGTTTTCTCGACCACGCTGGATACGCTGCATGACCCGATCTTCGCCGCCATCGACTTCAAGGTCGACGTCGACGCAAGGACAGGCCATCTGCACGTGCCGGGCGTCACCGAGGGCCATGGCGAGCCGATCAAGAATCCCGTCACCGGCGCCGAGCATCGGGCGCGCATAGACCTTCCGCGCGGTTTCGAATACGCACTCGCCGAAATCGGGCGCGGCTGGACCAAGGCGACCGGTCCGATCGCGTTCGAATTGGCCGACACCCACAGCCACTTTGCCAATCTGCATCTCACGCAAAGCGGCGTCGTGCATTGAGCCGACCATGAGCGACACGGCCCTCGAGGCGGCGCTGCGGCGCGACCGCGCGGTCGTGACGGCCGCCCTCGTCGTGATCGCGGTGCTCGCCTGGGCCTATGTGCTGTGGCTCGCCGCCGGCATGGTCACCCCCGGTTTGCCCGCGCCGGCCGGCGCGGGCGGCGGCATGGCCGAAATGGACATGTCGAACATGGCCGGCATGAACATAGCCGGCATGGACATGACCGGCATGGACATCGCCGGCATGGACATGGGCGCCACCGCGGCGCCCGTTTTCCGGGCCTGGGCAGCGGCGGATTTCGCTTTCATCTTCACGATGTGGACGGTGATGATGGTCGGCATGATGACGCCTTCGGTGGCGCCGATGCTGCTGCTTTACGCCGGCGTCGGCCGCAAGGCGCGGGCCGACGGCCGGCCCATTGCCTCGACGGGATGGTTCTTTGCCGGTTATCTCGCGGTCTGGGTCGTCTTCAGCCTGGTGGCGACCGCCGCGCAATGGCTGCTCGCCGGCCTTGCCTTGCTCAGCCCTTCGATGGCGACCGACAGCGCGATCCTCGGCGGTCTCGTCCTGATCGCGGCCGGCCTTTATCAATGGACGCCAATGAAGGGCGTCTGTCTGCGGCAATGCCAGGCGCCGATCGCGTTCCTGGCCAGCCATGGCGGGTTCCGTTCCACTCCGATCGGCGCGCTTCGGCTCGGTGTCGCCCACGGCGCCTATTGCCTCGGCTGCTGCTGGGCGCTGATGGCCCTGCTGTTCGTCGGCGGCGTCATGAACGTGCTGTGGATCGCCGGCATCGCCGCACTCGTCCTGCTGGAGAAGATCATCCCCACCGGGCAATTGGTGCCGCGCATCACGGGCGTGCTGATGGCCTCAATCGGCGTCTGGTTCATCGTCGGAGCATCCTGAACAGCTTCGCATCCTCGCCCGCGAACGCCGGGCCCGGAGACAGATGATGTCAGTCGATCGCGGCGGGACGCCAGTAACGCCGAGTAACGGGCAAGGACGGATTTCGACCGGGAACCTCCCTTTACGTAAAGCTGATCGTGCCGACTTTATTTGCGCTCATGACTAAATCGCGGGCGCTCTTGTCCGCAATTCAGGCATTCGGGGCAATCGATTTTCAAACACGTTGGAAATCAGTCATTTCCCTTGACCTCACGGGAATTATCGCCTTCGATGCTGTCCGTGAATGGGAGGCAGCGCGTCGGTTTACGATGCGGGGTTCCGGGAATGGGCCGGAATGGGAGCTGCGTTCACACGGGAAAAAAGATCAGGTTTTGCCTGAAAACAGAAAAGGGTCTGTGGGTCATGAAACACATTGCTATCGGCATTCTTGGCGCCGCTGCGCTTGGATTGATGGCGTCGGCCGCGTCGGCTACCACGCTCGACACGGTCAAGGCGAAAGGCTTCATCCAGTGCGGCGTCTCGACAGGCCTCGCCGGCTTCTCGGCGCCGGACGACAAGGGTGATTGGCAAGGCATCGATGCGGATTTCTGCCGTGCTGTCGCAGCCGCGGTCTTCGGTGACGGTACCAAGGTCAAGTTCACGCCGCTCAGCGCCAAGGAGCGCTTCACCGCCCTGCAGTCCGGCGAAGTCGACATCCTGTCGCGCAATACCACCTGGACCATCAACCGCGACACGGCACTTGGCCTGAATTTCATCGGCGTCACCTACTATGACGGCCAGGGCTTCATGATCAACGCCAAGAAGCTGCCGGGCGTCAACTCGGCCCTCCAGCTTTCGGGCGCCGCAGTCTGCGTGCAGAGCGGCACCACCACCGAGCTCAACCTCGCCGACTACTTCAAGGCGAACAAGATGGAGTACAACCCGGTCGTCTTCGAGAAGCTTGAAGAGGTCAATGCCGCCTATGACGCCGGCCGCTGCGACGTCTACACCACCGACCAGTCGGGTCTCTACGGCATCCGCCTGACCCTCGGCTCGCCGGCGGATCACGTCGTGCTGCCCGAGATCATCTCCAAGGAGCCGCTCGGACCGGCGGTGCGCCAGGGCGACGACCAGTGGTACCACATCGTCAAGTGGACTTATTTCGCGCTGCTCGACGCCGAGGAACTCGGCATCACCAAGGCCAATGTCGATGAGATGAAGAACTCCGCCAGTCCGGAGATCAAGCGCGTGCTCGGCCAGGAAGCCGACACCAAGATCGGCACCGATCTCGGTGTCTCCAACGACTGGGTCGTCAACATCGTCAAGGCCGTCGGCAACTACGGCGAAATGTTCGATCGCAATGTCGGCTCGGGCAGCCCGCTCAAGATCGCCCGCGGCATCAACGCGCTGTGGACCAAGGGCGGCCTGCAATACGCTCCGCCGATCCGCTGACCGAAATGTGATCCGGGAGGCAGATCGTCTGCCTCCCGGTTTCTCTTTCCAGGGGATGGTCGCATGGCATCGCAGGAAATCCTTCGCGAGGAGCCAAGCCGGGCTTCGTTCGTCAATGATCCGAAAGTCCGCAGTCTCTTCTTCCAGACGCTGGTCGTCATCGTGCTGTTCGGCTCTGTCTGGTGGATCGTGCAGAACGTCATCGACAATCTGCAGCGCCTGCACATCGCCTCCGGCTTCGGTTTCCTTAGGGGACGCGCCGGTTTCGACATCTCGGACACGCCGATCGCCTATACGTCGGACTCGACCTATGGCCGCGCCATCGTCGTCGGCCTGATCAACACCATCATCGTCGCCGTCGCCGGCATCATCACCGCCACCATCATCGGCTTCGTCATCGGCATCGGCCGTTTGTCGCAGAACTGGCTGATCCAGAAGATCTGCACCGTCTATGTCGAGATCTTCCGCAACATCCCGCCGCTGCTGGTCATCTTCTTCTGGTATTCGGGCGTGCTGGCCGTGCTGCCGCCGCCGCGTGACAGCTACAACCTGCCCTTCGGCTCCTTCCTCAACCAGCGCGGCTTCTACTTTCCGCGCCCGGTCTGGGGCGACGGCTCCTGGCTGATCCTGGTCGCGCTCGTCGTCGGCATCGCCATGGCGTGGTTCGTCGCTCGCAAGGCGCGTCAGCGGCAGATGGCGACAGGCCAGCAATTTCCTGTGTTGTGGACTTCCGTGGCGCTGATTGTCGGGCTGCCGCTGCTGGCTTACGTGCTGAGCGGCTTTCCGCTGAGCTTCGATCTTCCGAAACAGTCGACCTTCAACCTGACCGGCGGCTTTCAGGTCAAGCCGGAGTTCCTGTCGCTCTACCTGGCGCTGTCCTGCTACACGGCGGCCTTCATCGCCGAGATCGTGCGGGCCGGCATCAGGGGCGTAAGCAAGGGCCAGACCGAGGCCGCCGCCGCCCTTGGCTTGCGGTCCGGATCGATCCTGCGGCTGGTCGTGGTGCCGCAAGCCATGCGCATCGTCATTCCGCCGCTGACCAGCCAGTATCTCAACCTGACCAAGAACTCCTCGCTGGCCATCGCCATCGGCTACCCCGACCTGACGGCGACCGCCGGCACGGTGCTCAACCAGACCGGACAGGCGGTCGAAGGCGTGCTGATCATGATGATCGCCTATCTCATCCTCAGCCTGGTGACATCGGCCGTCATGAACGTGGTCAACGCCAGAATGGCGCTGGTGGAGAGGTAGGACCATGCAGGAACACGACATGACCTGGGTGCGTACCGAGATGGCGCTGGCGCAGCCGCCGCCGGCAAGCGTCAGCGGTCCGATCGCCTGGGTGCGCAAGAACCTGGTCGGCACGGTCGGCGACACCATCCTGACCATCCTCGGCATCATCATCGTCGCCTGGGTGCTGCCGCAGGTCATCGGCTGGGCGTTCATCAATGCCGTCTGGACCGGGCCGGATCGCACCGTCTGCGCGACCGTGGCGCAAGGCGGCATTCAGCCGGATGGCTGGAGCGGCGCCTGCTGGGCCTTCGTCAATGCCAAGTTCGGCCAGTTCATGTTCGGCACCTATCCGGTCGAGGAGCGCTGGCGGCCGATCGTGGTCGCCATCCTGTTCGCGGCGCTGCTGATACCGATGCTGATCCCGCGCGTGCCCCGCAAGGGGTTGAACGCCATCCTGCTTTTCCTGGTGCTGCCGATCGTTTCCTTCTTCCTGCTGGTTGGCGGCATGTTCGGTCTGCCGCATGTCGAAACCTCGCGCTGGGGCGGGCTGCTGATCACGCTCAGCCTCTCCTTCGTCGGCATCGCCGTGTCGCTGCCGCTGGGCACAGTGCTGGCGCTCGGCCGGCGCTCCAAGATGCCGATCGTCAAGATGCTGTGCGTCATCTTCATCGAGGCCGTGCGCGGCATCCCGCTGATCACCGTCCTGTTCTTCGTCTCCGTCATGCTGCCGCTGTTCCTGCCGGCCGGAGTCACCTTCGACAAATATTTGCGGGCACTGATCGGCGTGTCGCTGTTTGCCGCCGCCTATATGGCCGAGGTGGTGCGTGGCGGGCTGCAGGCGATCCCGAAGGGCCAGTATGAAGGCGCCGATTCACTCGGCCTCGGCTATTGGCAGAAGATGAGCCTGATCGTGTTGCCGCAGGCGCTGAAGCTGGTTATCCCCGGCATCGTCAACACCTTCATCGGCATGTTCAAGGACACCAGCCTGGTCCTCATCATCTCGATGTTCGACCTGCTCGGCATCGTCAAGCAGAACTTTTCCGACGCCAATTGGGCAACGGCGCAGACCGCGAAATCCGGTCTCGTCTTCGCCGCCTTCGTGTTCTGGCTGTTCTGCTTCGGCATGTCGCGCTATTCAATGTACACTGAACGCCGGCTCGACACCGGCCACAAACGCTAAACAAAAAAGCAAGGGGACCCCGTCATGGCCACCGAAAATGCCGTCAGCGCGGAAG
The DNA here is from genome assembly GCF_000502935.1 of Mesorhizobium sp. LNHC221B00. Classification (NCBI taxonomy): domain Bacteria; kingdom Pseudomonadati; phylum Pseudomonadota; class Alphaproteobacteria; order Hyphomicrobiales; family Phyllobacteriaceae; genus Mesorhizobium; species Mesorhizobium sp. LNHC221B00. Next base: position 25,988 of record NZ_AYWR01000003.1, read on the forward strand.
AGATCAAGGTCAACGCCGCCAAGATGCATATCTCCACCACCGATGTCGCCATCGACATCATCGCCATGCACAAATGGTATGGCGAGTTCCATGTGCTGAAGGACATCAATTTGAAGGTGATGCGCGGCGAGCGCATCGTCATCTGCGGCCCGTCGGGCTCCGGCAAATCGACGATGATCCGCTGCATCAACCGGCTGGAAGAGCACCAGAAGGGTAAGATCATCGTCGACGGCAAGGAGTTGACCAACGATCTGAAGAAGATCGACGAGGTGCGCCGCGAGGTCGGCATGGTGTTCCAGCACTTCAACCTGTTCCCGCATCTGACCATCCTGGAGAACTGTACGCTGGCGCCGATCTGGGTGCGCAAGACGCCGAAGAAGCAGGCCGAGGAAATCGCCATGCACTTCCTCAAGCGCGTGAAGATCCCGGAACAGGCCAACAAATATCCCGGCCAGCTGTCCGGCGGCCAGCAGCAGCGCGTAGCGATCGCGCGCTCGCTGTGCATGAACCCGCGCATCATGCTGTTCGACGAGCCGACCTCGGCGCTCGATCCGGAAATGATCAAGGAAGTGCTGGAGACCATGGTTGGCCTGGCCGAAGAAGGCATGACCATGCTGTGCGTCACCCACGAAATGGGCTTTGCCCGCAAGGTCGCCAACCGGGTGATCTTCATGGATCAGGGCCAGATCGTCGAGCAGAACACGCCGGCCGAGTTCTTCGACCACCCGCGCCACGAGCGCACGAAACTGTTCCTGTCGCAGATCCTGCACTGAGCGATCCGACGCCAGTTCAGGAAGCCCGGCCGCACCACGGCCGGGCTTCCTTGCATTTGAGCGAGTGGATCGCTTGCATTGGAACGCGACTGAGCCGCAGAGTCGCCGCCTCATGAGAAAACTCGGCCGTTTTCTGGCTCTGCTGTTGATAGCGGCCGCGCTCGCCGCGACGCTCGGCACGCTGGTGCCGCGGCCGCTGTGGCCGGCCGCCGCTGCGGGCGAGGGCACCCGGCACATATTGGTGCTGAAGAACCCGATCCACACCGACATCGCCATTCCGGTGGACGATGCCGTGCGCCAGCGCTTTCGTTTCCTGGTCGAGGCCGGCATCCCGGCCGACAGTCCCGAGGTGCGCTACATCGTCTTTGGCTGGGGTGGCCGCGCCTTCTATCTGGAAACGCCGACCTGGTCGCAGCTCAAGGCCATTCCGGTGATGAAAGCACTGACCATTGACGCGTCGGTCATGCATGTCGATGTCGCCGGCGCCATCGCTGAGCCACATCCCGACATTGCCGGTTTCGATATCGGCGAGGACCGTTTTGCGGACTTGCTCGATTTTATCGCAGCCAGCTTCCAGCAGGGGACTGGCGGCCCAATCGTCATCGAGAATGCGGCCTATTCCAGGTTCGACCGCTTCTACGAGGCGAGCGGGCATTTCAACGCACTGGTCGGCTGCAACACCTGGACGGCGGCGGCGTTGCGCACCGCCGGCCTGCGCACCGGCTGGTGGAACCCGCTGCCGGCTTCGCTGGGACTGTCGATGCGGCTGTATGATTAGCGTGGGCATTCCGCGAATTGGCAAGCGTCGCGTTCCTTCGGGCCCCCCTCTGTCCTGCCGGATCTCGCTCCGGCTTTCGCTAATCTCCAACGTTTGCAAAAAGGACGCCGGCGCCAAAGCTGCCAATCTCTCCCCTCGTGGGGGAGATGTCCGGCAGGACAGAGGGGGGCGCTGTCCCGCCAGCCTATCGATTTCTTTATTGTCTCGATGTCCTACCGCCTGACAATCTTCGGTTGCTCCCACCCGTAGAGCCATTCCAGATCCGCCGCGAGCTTTTCCGCCGGCCGCGTCGCCAGCACCAGGTTGCGAGCCAATGCCACCGGGCCCCAGGCGTGCCAGGCCAGCCGGTTGAGCGCGCCGCGCCGGGTCACCTTCTCGACGCGCGGTCGCCTGAGATTTTCCCAAATCGCCAGGCCCTGCTTCGGATCAGCCGGGAAATCGGCAATTACCCCGGCAAGCGTTGCGGCATCTTCGATGGCCATGGCAGCCCCTTGTGCCGCGAATGGGGTCATCGCATGTGCGGCGTCGCCAATCAGGGCGATGCCGGTTGGTGTCGTCCAGTGCAGCTTCTGGTCGACTGTATGGAGCGGCCAGGTCAGCCACGGGCCCGCCATTTCGACCAGTCTTGCAAGGGCTGCCGCCGTGCCGCTCATTGCATTGGCGAGGATGACGGGATCGGCACGACCCGACCAACCCTCGGCAATGCGCTCGCCTTTGGTGAAGGCGACAAGGTTGAAGGCATCGCCCTTGCTGACGGGATAGGCGACCATGTGGAATCCGGGATGCAGAAAAGTCGTGACACAATCAGCCGCCCCAATCGCGGCAAAGGCTTGTCCGGCGCCGCTATCGGCGGTGACAGTCGTGCGCCAAGCCAGTTCGCCGGAAAAACGGCTTCTTGATGATCCTCCCCGAGCCTGATCGACAACCGCGCGCACGGATGACCACACGCCGTCGGCGCCGACCAGAAGGAAGCCCTGCGACTGGACGATCTTGCCGTCCGTCTCCCCGTCCGTCTCCAGCGTCGCCGTCACACCATGGTCGCCTGTGGCAAAGCCGCTGACGCGCGCACCCTTGACCAGCTGAATATTCGGGCTTTCGGCGACGTGTGCGGTCAGCGCGCTCTGCAGATCGGCTCTGTGGGCGACGAGATAAGGCGCGCCCCAGCGTTCTTCGGCGGCTTGCCCGAGAGGGACACGCGCCAGTTCGCGCAACGTCCTTGCGTCCTTCAGCACCACGGCCTCAGGCCGCACCGCGGCCGGCAGCAGCCGGTCGAGCATGCCGAGCTGGCGCAGGATGCGTGTCGCATTGGGGGAAAGCTGGATGCCGGCTCCCACGGCCTCCAGCCGCTGCGCCTGTTCGAACAGCTGCACGGGATAGCCGCGTTCGGCGAAGGCAAGCGCCGCGGTCAGCCCGGCAACGCCCGCTCCGGCGATGACGACTTGCCGGGAGCGCTTGTCATCCATCAGGTCCGTCGCGGAAGGATCAGGCGGCCTGGTCGATGTAAAGGCAGCCCGCCGGCAGCGTTTCCGTCGCCTTCAGCTTCGGCGAATAGCGGTAGAGCGTGGAGCAATAGGGGCAGACCTTCTCATTGTCGTCGCCCATGTCGAGAAACACATGCGGATGGTCGAAAGGCGGATTGGCGCCCGTGCACATGAATTCCTTGACACCGATGTCGATTGCCGGAAAGCCCGCATCGTTCTGGAAATGGGGAATGGAACCGCCTGCCATCGTCGTCTCCTTAACGCAGTCTCGCATGCATCTGGATCATAACAGGTCTCTTTGCAAGATCGATGAAATCAAACTGTCGCAAAAGCCTGTCAGAGGATAAGTTAAGCCGGTTAACCGGCCGAGCTGGTGGGAAGAGCAGGAACAATGAACGAACTGAAGCCGGTGCAGAGCGAATTCATCAATGTCGAGGCGGCAAGCCCGGAGGGCGGCAATCCAGACCGTTTCGTCAATCGCGAATTTTCCTGGTTGCAGTTCAATCGCCGCGTGCTCGAGGAATCGCTGAACACCAATCACCCGCTGCTGGAGCGCGTCCGCTTCCTGTCGATCTCGGCCGCCAATCTCGACGAGTTCTTCATGGTCCGTGTCGCCGGCCTCGCCGGCCAGGTGCGAGAGGGCATCGTCTTGAAGAGCCCTGACGGCCGCACGCCCGAACAGCAGCTCGAACAGCTGCTGCGCGAGGTCGAGCGGCTGCAGGAAGACCAGCAGAAGAGCCTGTCGGCGCTGACCGTGCTGCTCAACAAGGAAGGCATCGAGACCACTACGCGGGATGCGCTGACCAAGGACGAGAAGGCCTGGCTGGAAGAGCATTTCCAGGACCAGGTGTTTCCGGTGCTGACCCCGTTGTCGATCGATCCGGCGCATCCATTCCCGTTCATTCCCAATCTCGGTTTCTCGATGGCGCTGCAGCTTCGCCATCGCAAGAATGCCGAGGAGATGAGCGCGCTCTTGCGCCTGCCGGTGGCGCTGAAGCGCTTCATCCGCCTTCCGGATCGCAAGCACCATGTCCGCTTCATCCCGCTTGAAGAGGCGGTCGGCCTCTATATCGGCAAGCTGTTCCCCGGCTATGAGGTCAAGGGTTCCGGCACATTCCGCATCATCCGCGACAGCGACATCGAGGTCGAGGAGGAATCGGAAGATCTGGTGCGCCTGTTCGAGACGGCGCTGAAGCGCCGCCGCCGCGGTTCGGTGATCCGCATCGAGTTCGACAAGCTGATGCCCAGCGAATTGCGCGACTTCGTTGCCGGCGAGCTTGGCGTCTCGTCGAGCCGCATCAGCGTGCTCACCGGCCCATTGGCGCTCAGCCAGATCTCCGAGATCGTGGCGGTCGCCCGCGACGACCTGAAGTTCACGCCCTACAATCCGCGCTTTCCCGAGCGCATCCGCGAGCATGGCGGCGACTGTTTTGCCGCCATCCGCGAGAAGGACATCATCGTCCACCACCCCTATGAATCCTTCGACGTCGTGGTGCAGTTCCTGCGCCAGGCCATGGCCGACCCCGAGGTGGTGGCGATCAAGCAGACGCTTTACCGCACCTCCAACGACAGCCCGATCGTGCGCGCGCTGGTCGATGCGGCCGAGGCCGGCAAGTCGGTGACCGCGCTTGTCGAACTCAAGGCCCGTTTCGACGAGGAAGCCAACATCCGCTGGGCGCGCGATCTGGAGCGCGCTGGCGTGCAGGTCGTGTTCGGTTTCCTCGAACTCAAGACCCACGCCAAGATGTCGCTGGTGGTGCGCCGCGAAGACGGCAAGCTGCGCAACTACGTGCATCTGGGCACCGGCAACTACCATCCGGTCACCGCGCGCATCTACACCGACCTGTCCTTCTTCACCACCGATCCGACGATCGCCCGCGACGTCGCCCAGCTGTTCAATTTCATCACCGGCTACGCCGAGCCGACCGATGAAATGCGGCTGGCGATCTCGCCCTTCACGCTGAGAAGCCGCATCCTGAAGCACATTTCCGCCGAAGTCGCCCATGCGCTGGAGGGAAAGCCGGCGCGCATCTGGATGAAGATGAACGCGCTTGTCGACCCGATCATCATCGATGCGCTCTATGATGCCAGCCGCGCCGGCGTCGAGATCGACCTCGTCGTGCGCGGTATCTGTTGCCTCAGGCCTCAGGTTCCGGGGCTGTCGGAAAACATCAGGGTGAAGTCGATCGTCGGCCGGTTCCTCGAGCACAGCCGCATCTATTGCTTCGGCAATGGCTATGGCCTGCCCTCGGACGAAGCGATCGTCTACATCTCCTCGGCCGATCTCATGCCGCGCAATCTCGACCGCCGCGTCGAGACCATGGTGCCGATCACCAATCCAACTGTGCATGAACAGGTCCTTGGCCAGATCATGCTCGGCAACATCATGGACAATCAGCAAAGTTTCGACGTATTGGCTGATGGAACCTCCCGGCGCGTCGTGCTGGAGGAGGGCGAGGAACCGTTCAACGCGCAGGAATATTTCATGACCAATCCGAGCCTGTCGGGACGGGGTGACGCGCTGAAGTCGCACGCGCCCAAGCGCATCGCGCAGTTCAAGCGCCGCAAGAAGAACGCTGCAGCGTCCGGCTGATGCTGTCTGATTCCCAGGGCCGGCTGCAGGACCGCCGACCGCTGTCCATCATCGACATCGGTTCGAATTCGATCCGCCTTGTCGTCTATGAGGGGCTGGCGCGTTCGCCGACCATGCTGTTCAACGAAAAGATGCTGGCCGGCCTTGGCCGCGGCATCGTTTCGACCGGCAAACTCGATCCCGAGGCGGTGACACGCTCGATGGAGGAGTTCCGCCGCTTCCGTGCGCTCTCCGACCAGGCCGGCGCCGAGCATATGTATGTCTTGGCCACCGCCGCCGCCCGCGAGGCGATCAATGGTCCCGATTTCATCCACCGCGCCGAAGAGGTGCTGAAGACCGAGATACGTGTCATCAGCGGTCGCCAGGAGGCCTATTATTCGGCGCTCGGCGTCATTTCCGGCTTCCACCCGGCCAACGGAATCGCCGGTGATCTCGGCGGCGGCAGCCTCGAACTGGTCGACGTCAATGGCGAGGCGATCGGCGATGGCATAACGCTGCCGCTCGGTGGCCTGCGCCTGCAGGACATGGCCAAGAACTCGCTCACCCAGGCGCAGAAGATCGCGCGCGACGAACTGGCGCGGGCCAAGCTGTTGAAGGGCGGGCAGGGCCGGCCCTTCTACGCCGTCGGCGGCACCTGGCGAAACCTCGCCCGGCTGCACATGGAGATGACCAACTACCCGCTTGGCGTCATGCACCACTACGAGATATCCGCCGAGAGCGCGACGGCCTTTCTCAAGCAGGTGGCCAAAGCCGAGATCGAGAAGATCAAGGGCATCGAAGGCGTCTCGAAGAACCGCCGCTCGCTGCTGCCCTACGGCTCTATCGTGCTGCAGGAGATCATGGCGGCCATGCAGCCGTCGAAGATCATCGTCTCGGCACTCGGTGTGCGCGAAGGCTTCCTCTATTCGCTGCTCGACGAGGCCGAGCAGAAGGCCGATCCGTTGATTTCGGCATCCGAGGAACTCGCCCGGCTGCGCTCGCGCTCGCTCACCCATTCGCATGAACTGGTCGACTGGACGGCCAAATCCTTTGCCGCCTTCGGCATCGACGAGACCGAGGACGAGGCGCGCTACCGTCACGCCGCCGCTTTGCTGGCCGATATCGGCTGGCGCGCCCATCCGGAGTATCGCGGCAGGCAGTCGCTCAACATCATCGCGCACGCCTCCTTCTTCGGCGTCGACCATCCCGGCCGTGCCTTCCTGGCCTTGGCCAACGCTTATCGCCACGATGGCATCTTCAACGAATCCATCGCGCCCGAAATCAAGGCGCTGGCGACGCCGCGCTATCTGGAACGTGCCCGGGTTCTGGCTGCGATGATGCGCGTGGTCTATCTGCTGACGGCCTCGATGCCCGGCATCATGCCCAGGCTCAAGTGGGAGCAGCGCGCCAACGGCGTGCTGGCGCTGGTGTTGCCGGCCTCGCTGGCCGACCTCTATGGCGAGCGTCCCGCCGGCCGGCTGGCGCAACTGGCAAGGATAACCAACCGCCGGCTGGTGCTGGCGGTCGAGGGCGGCCCGAGCATGTCGGTGAAATAGACACAGTCTACCAGAGCGCACGCGGATATCAGATCAACCCAATCGCGCCACTTGCAAGCGGTTTCGCGTTTGATGACCGGCTTCCCCCAATCCGTCGCTGCTTCGCAGCGCCACCTTTCCCCCCTCCGGAGGGAAAGGAAGGGAGCCTCGTTGGAAAAGGTGTTGGCGGCAATAGGCTCGCGCCTTCCTCTACCCCGTCGATCGGGGGAGAGGTGGCTCGGCGAAGCCGAGACGGAGTGGGGGTCGACCTGGCTCGGGACTNCCTCTACCCCGTCGATCGGGGGAGAGGTGGCTCGGCGAAGCCGAGACGGAGTGGGGGTCGACCTGGCTCGGGACTAAGACGATATCAAACCGCGCCGCGGCCGTCGGCCGACCAGGCGCCCGCACCGGCCATGGCCAGCGCCAGGAAACCGCCTGCGATCGCAATGTCCTTCATCAGCATCTGCTGGTGCAGGAAGGCGAGCGTCGCATCGCCAGCGCCCTGGCCGTAGTGACCGATGAAGCCGGCCGCGATGCAGAAGGCGGCAAGCAGCAGCGCCACGATCCGCATCTGGAAGCCGATGAGGATCAGCAGCCCGGCGATCAGCTCGAACAGGCCCGTGCCCCAGGCGGCAAGCGTGGGCAGCGGCAGGCCCAGGCCGGCGAAATAATTGGTCGTGCCGGCGATGTTGGCCAGCGCCTGGAAGCCGGACGGTACGAAAAGCACGGCAAACAGCAGCCGCGAAACCAGGAGCAATGCGTTGCGAGCCATGGCCCATCTCCCTTGTCGCCGCACAATCGGGCTCAGCCGGCGGCCAGGCAGTCTACGCCTGCGAGGCCACGGCTGAAACCGGAGAGCCACCTATTCCAGACAACGAAAAAGCGGCGCGGAAAATTCCGCGCCGCTTCCATTTAAAAGGCTTGGGAGGGAAGGCTCGGAGCAATTCGAGGGAAAGCGCGTGGCGCCTTCCCTCGGAAATTGCGTCAGAACAAGGAAACTCAGCCGCGCTTGGCGTCGATAGAGTAGGCGCCGGCGCCCGACGAAGCCAGCAGCACGAAGCCGCCGGTGATGGCGAGGTTCTTGAGAAACTGGATCATCTGCATCTGGTCGGCCCAGCCGGTGTGGGCGACAAGGCCGGTGGCGACCGTGAAGATCGCGAGCACCCAAGCGGCGATCCTGGTCTGGAAGCCGACGAGGATGGCGAGCCCGCCGAGCAGTTCGATAAGGCCGACGACGACGGCCGTTACGGTTGGCAACGGCAGCCCGAGGGCGCCGAAATAGCCAGCGGTTCCGGAAATGGCAGTCAGCTTGCCGAAGCCGGAAAGCAGGAAAATGACCGCGAGCAGGATGCGGCCGAGCAGGATCGTGACAGAACTATTGGACGCTGTGCCGGCGCCGGCGGCGGAAGTGTTGGTGGACATGGTGGCTCTCCGAATGGGTTGAGTGACCACCCAGATAGACGATGCCGACTGTTCACCAAAGCCGCCTATGTGGCGACACATTGTTCACAGGTCATACGTTCCCGTGATCGCGCGACGCGCGCGAAATTCGTGTCGGATGAGGCGGTGACGGGGGTAAATTTTCCCGCCGAAAACCTCACCCCGGATGCGTCATGTCCTCGGGCCGCACCAGCCGGTCATAGTCGGCCTCGCTGACCAGGCCGGTGGCCAGCGCTTCCTCGCGCAGCGTCGTGCCCTTCTTGTGCGCCGTCTTGGCGATCTTGGCGGCATTGTCGTAGCCGATGGTTGGCGCCAGCGCCGTCACCAGCATCAGCGAGCGGTCGAGGGCCGCCTTGATGTTGTCTTCGCGAGCCTCGATGCCGACGACGCAATTGTCGGTGAAGGAGACCGAAGCGTCGGCGAGCAACTGCACCGACTGCAGGAAATTGTAGGCCATCAGCGGATTGTAGACGTTGAGCTCGAAATGGCCCTGGCTGCCGGCGAAAGTGACGGCGGCATTGTTGCCGAACACCTGCACGCAGACCTGGGTCAACGCTTCGCACTGCGTCGGGTTGACCTTGCCCGGCATGATCGACGAGCCGGGTTCGTTTTCCGGCAGCGACAATTCACCGAGGCCCGAGCGCGGCCCGGAGCCGAGGAAGCGGATGTCGTTGGCGACCTTGAACAGGGCTGCGGCAGCGGCATTGATGGCGCCGTGCGAGAACACCATGGAATCGTGCGCCGCGAGCGCCTCGAACTTGTTGGGTGCGGTGACGAAGGCGATGCCGGTGATGGCGGCGATGCGGTCGGCCACCCGCTCGGCAAAGCCAACCGGGGCGTTGAGTCCGGTGCCGACGGCGGTGCCGCCCTGCGCCAGTTCCTGCAGGCCGGGCAGCGTCAACTCGATGCGCTTGATCGACGAGGCGACCTGCGCCGCATAGCCCGAGAATTCCTGGCCAAGTGTCAGCGGCGTGGCATCCTGCGTGTGGGTGCGGCCGATCTTGATGATGTGGTTGAACTCCCTGCTCTTGGCGGCCAGTGCCTTGTGCAGGTGCTTCAGCGCCGGCAACAGGTCGTGCACGATGCGCTCGGCGCAGGCGATGTGCATCGCCGTCGGGTAGGTGTCGTTCGACGACTGGCTCATATTGACGTGGTCGTTGGGGTGTACCGGCTTCTTCGAGCCCATGACGCCGCCCAGCATCTCGATCGCCCGGTTGGAGATCACCTCATTGGCGTTCATGTTGGACTGCGTGCCCGAGCCGGTCTGCCAGACCACCAGCGGGAAATGGTCGTTGAGCTTGCCGTCGATGACCTCCTGCGCGGCCGCGATGATCGCCTTGCCGATGGCGGGATCGAGCCGCTTCAGCTCCATATTGGCTTCCGCCGCCGCCCGCTTGACGATACCGAGCGCCCGCACGACCGAAACCGGCTGCTTTTCCCAGCCGATCTTGAAATTACCCAGGGAACGCTGCGCCTGCGCGCCCCAATAGCGGTCGGCGGCGACCTCGATGGGACCGAACGTGTCCGTTTCGGTTCTGGTCTTTGGCGTGCTCACGGCAAGTCTCCGGTCTGTCGATTTGGGCAACGGCGTATCGCGTTGCACAAAACGCATCAAGCGGAGATTGCGGACGGTGAGGATGCAAATCGGTTGAAGATGGTCCCGTGGGATTACGCTTGTATGCAGGCGCCCGCATGTTCCCGGACCCGCATGTTCCCGGAACTGTCTTTCCCGACCTAGAGGCCGCGGCGGCCAAATCCGGTTGGACCTGTGGGACGCCTCGTTTGCGGCGCCGGTGGTGCGGGATCGATCCTGCTGGCTTGCTGGTCCAGCCTGGTGGATCGCGATTGCTGCTGAACAGAGTGCTCGGCCTTCATACGCGAGATGTGTGTGCTGAGTTCGCTTCTGGAATCATCCGTGCCGGATGGCGGACCATAGTCGTTGTTGCCGCCTGAACCGGAGAAAAAGCCGCATTCGACGAGCACCCACAGTCCGCCGATATAGGGGAGCAACAACAGCAGGGACCATACGCCCGACTTGCCCAGATCATGGTACCGCTTGATCGTTGCGGCGAAATTGATCCAGAGCGAAAGGACGGAGCCGATGATTAGCGCCAGGCTGACACTTAGGCTGTCTGAATGGAGCGCCCTGAGCCTTTGTCCAGCCGATAAGCCTGCGACATGGACAAGGGCGCCGGCGGTCACCACCAACAGGGCCAGCACCACGAACTGGGCCAACCACCATTGCCCACGCCCGATGCGCCCGGAAAATCCAAACAAAAGATTCATGTACATCCCCCATCGGCATGTGGGGGAAATATTCATTGCGTATGTAAAAAGTTGCTAAAGATTTCCTGGCGAAATAAGGAAAATGGCGAGCCGCCCATCTGAATGGTTAACTGGTAAGCAATGAAGAAAATAAACAAAGACCAGTATTTATTCTTGTCGATAGGATCTGCGCTCGTCAGCTGAAGCAGCCGTTTGGCTGACGATCGGATCTCTCCGGTCCGGGGCAACAACGCCGCGCATGTCCGTCTCAGGCAGGGCGACAACTGGCGCTCACCCCGCAGTATATCCGCCGTCGATCGCGAAGATACCGCCGCTCGTCCACGCGGCATCGTCACTTGCGAGATAGACCGCGATGCCAGCCAGATCGTCCGGGCGGCCGATGCGGCCCAGCGGATAGCTGCGTTCGACATAGGCCTTCAGCTCCGCCTGTGCCTCGGCCGGCAGGTTGTCGACGGTCTTGCGCCGCATGGCGGTGTCGACGGTGCCGGGCGCGATGGCGTTGACCCGGATGCCGCGCGGGCCGAGTTCGAAGGCAAGCGATTTGGTCAGCGAATTCAGCGCGCCCTTGGACAGCGAGTAGAGGCTGGATGGCCGCTTCGGGATCATCTTGTTGGCGAAATAGGAGGAGATGTTGATGACGGATGCGCCGGCGCCGAAATGCTGCAACAGACCCTGGGTGAGGAAGAACGCCGCCGTCACATTGAGCGCGAAGGAGTGCTGGAACTGTGTCTCGCTGACGGTCTCGAACGGCACGAGGTAGGCGACACCGGCATTGTTCACGAGGATATCGAGCCGCTGGCCGGCCGCTTTCACATGGTCGACGACGGCGTCGATACCGGGGCTGGCGGCAAGATCGGCCGACAATGTCTCGACCGTGCCGACAGGACCGGTAGCCGTCAGCTTGTCGCGAGCGGCTTCGAGCTTGCCGGCGTCGCGCCCGACGATCAGCATATCGGCGCCCTCGCGCAGGAACGCCTCGGCGATCGCAAGGCCGATGCCGTCCGAACCGCCGGTCACCAGCGCGCGCTTGTTGCGAAGTTTCATGGGAACGCTCCAAAGCAGCCTTGGCCAGCCCAAGAGCACTGCATAGTCGCGGCAGTGGTCAACCCAGCGGCCTATCCCACGGTATGAACTTCGATCGCCGCCGGCGCTGCGGCTTGCTTCGGAGGGGCGAACAGGATAGCCGGCTTGACCGAGCGGTCGTGCAGTTTCAAGTGAAGCGCCACGGGTCTCCTATCGAAATACCTTTCCCAAGAAGCATTGTTGAATCCCGCAAGAGCATTGTTGAAAATGGCTACTCTCGAGACGGCGAACCGAAAGCTTCCCTTGCCGGTCGATGTCGTCGAGGTCGGCAGGCGCTTTCTGCCCGGGCTCAATCGGGGTGAAATCTACTGTCGCCTCGACGACGGGAAGCTCATCGTGCGCTCCCGTGCCGCCTGGCTTGAACGGCACGTGCAGGTCCTGACGCTGATTGCCGAGGCATTGGCGTCGCTTGGCGCCCGCAGCATGCCGCCTTTCTACATGCTTCTCGGGGACACGCCGTCCCGCAGAAGGCATCGCCGTTTCCGCACCCGCTTTGCCTTCTCCCAAGCCGACGGCTATGGCGAGGTGGCGGCGCCCGATTTCGTTTTCGACGGATGGCCGGACGCAAAGTTCGACGACTATGATGAGATGACACGGGCGATGGCGGCGGCATCGGAAGAGCCGCCGCGCGACAACAGATTGTTCTGGGCGGGGCGCTGCATGAACGAAGCCCGCAAAAGGGTCGTCGATCTCGCAAAAGCCCGGCCAGACTTGCTGGAGGCTTACGACACCGAGCCGAACTACGATGTCGCCATCAATCGCTATTCCACCAGGTTCAGGACGATGGAGGAACAGGTCGCGACGTACAGGTACATGATCGACATCGAGGGCGCCGGCTATAGTGGCCGCTTCAAGATGCTGCTCCACACCAAACGGGTGGTCCTGCTGCAGGATCGGCCATGGCGCGAATGGTTTTTCGACGATATCGAGCCGTTTCGCCACTATGTCCCGGTGGCGCGCGACATGTCGGATTTGGCCGAGCGCATCGAGTGGCTGCGCGCCAATCCGAAAAGGGAAGCCGAAATAGCCACGGAGGCGCAGCACTTCGCGCAGATCCGCCTGACCCGCGCGGCGGCCGTGGCGGCATGGGCGAAGCTCCTGGGGGATCACGCCGCCGCCGGCGGTAGTCTGAAATCCGGTCTCCAGCACCGCAAGCGCGCTACCGGCTGGCCGATCTGACCGTGCGCCTGTTCCCATGAGATGAAACTCAGCCCGGCTGGCAAGCCGGCCGGTTTACGCGCCGACGGCCGCAGGCCGGTGCATGGCCAGTCGCGCGGCGACAAGATCCCTGACCTGGCGGATCGCCTGTTCGCGCGAGACGCTGCCTGGTTGCAGGCCGAGCCGCAGCCAAAGCCCGTCGATCAGCGCGGTGACGCCAAGCGCTATCTCGTCCGCATCTCCAGGCGGGGCAAGGCCGCGCAGGCCGGACAGCAGGTTCGAGCGCATGCGGGCGTGAAGCACCTTCTGGATGCGCGCCAGCTTCTCGTCGCGCGGCACCTCGGCGCAAAGCGAAAGCCAGGCATGGCATAGCGGTGGCCGGAACAGGTGCTCCTCGAAATTGCCGTCGATTACGGCATCGAGGCGCTCCATCGGCGTCCGCGCCTGGCGCAGCCGGGTGACCACCGCGTCGCGCAGGACGGCATTGGCCTCGCGCATGGCATGCTCGAACAATTCCTGCTTGTTGCGGAAGTAGTGCAGCACGATGCCCTTGGAGGCGCCTGCATGGGCGGCAACCTTTTCCAGCGTGGCACCTGCAATGCCTTCGCGCTCCAGGACCGCGAAGGCTGCCTGCCGCAATTCCTTGCGGCGTATGTCGCCGAGACGCTTGAGTTTCACGGGGTCGATCCATGCATGGCGAATCCACGTTGACATTTTCGTCCAGTCAGATCAATCATTGACCGGTGGGGCAATAAAAAGACCAATTGGTCAATCAGGCAATAATTGGTCACAAGAGGAGAACCGGAATGTTGCGCATCCTTGCAAATGGCGTGTGTCTCGCTGCGTTGGCGCTGGCGTCTCAGGCAGCCCAGGCGGCAGAAGCGGAGGAGTGCAGGACGGTCCGCATGGCCGAGCCGGGCTGGAATGATCTTGCCTTCACCACGGGCGTGGCCAACGTCCTGCTGCAAGCGCTCGGCTATCAGCCGCAAAGCGAGGTGCTTGGCATCAACGTCATCTACGAAGGCATGAAGAACAGGGATCTCGACCTGTTCCTCGGCTACTGGGACCCGGCGATGGTCACTTACTACGAGCCCTATAAGAAGGATGGCTCGATCGAGAATGTGCGCGTCAATCTCGTCGGCGCTAAATACACCTTCGCCGTGCCGACCTATGTCTGGGAGGCCGGCGTCAAGGACATTGCCGACCTGCACAAGTTCGCCGACAAGTTCGGCAAGAAGATGTACGGCATCGAGCCCGGCTCAAACCAATTGATGATGGACGCCATCGCCGATCCGAGCTTTGGCCTCGATGGCTGGCATGTGGTCGAGTCCAGCGAGGCTGGCATGCTTTCCGAGGTCGGCTACGAGATCAAGGAGAAGCAGTTCATCGTCTTCCAGGGCTGGGCGCCGCATCCGATGAACACCATGTACGATTTCAAGTACCTGACCGGCGGCGACAAGTTCTTCGGCCCGAATTTCGGTGCCGCCACGGTGACGACGCAGGTGCGCAAGGGCTATCTCGATCAGTGCCCGAACGTCGCGCAATTCTTGAAAAATCTCGCCTTCGACATCGATTTCGAGAATGTCGGCATGGGCTACCTGATCAATGACGGCATGAAGCCGGAGGACGGGGCGCTGAAGGCGGTCACACTGAACAGGAACCGCCTCGATGCCTGGCTCGCCGGCGTCACCACTTTCGACGGCAAGCCCGGCCTTGCCGCGGTCAAGGAAAAGCTCGGCCTGTGAGATCCGCCGCGCTGGATGCCTTGCCCGACGCTGGGGCCGAACAGGAGGCCTGGGCCGGCCGCAAGCGATTGATCGATGTTGGCGACCTCGAGGTCGCCTATGTCGAGATCGCGGGCGCCGAGCCGGCGCTGCTTCTGGTGCATGGCTTCACCGACACCAGCCGCAGCTTTTCGCTTCTTGCGCCGCATCTGGCCGGCCGCCGGTTGATCATGCCCGACCTGCGCGGCCACGGCGGATCGCAAGCAGGCAAGAGCTACGCCATCGCCGATTTTGCCGATGACATCGCCGCGCTGATCGGGCGTTTGCGGCTCGACCGGCCCGTCGTCGTCGGCCATTCCCTGGGCGCCATGGTGGCCATCGCGCTTGCCGCTCGGCACAACGACCTTGTCGGGGGGCTGGTGGTCACGGCGGGCACGCTGAAGCCCGGTTTCGAGCAGGGTCATCCGCTCGTCGCGGGTGTCCAGGCTCTGCGTGATCCGATATCGCCGGCCGACCCGTTCTATGCCTGGTGGCATGCCTGCCGGGACGGCGTGCCGCAGCCCTTTCTCGCCGGTCTTGCGGAGGATGCCTCGGCGATGCCGGCGGCGCGCTGGCGCGCCATCCTGGAAGAGATCCGCCGGGCCGACCTGACCGATGCGGCACAGACAGTTCGGACCCAAACGCTGATCCTAGCCGGCGCGTGCGACCCGCTGTTCGGCGAGGCACACCAGCAGGCATTGCTCAGGGCTCTTCCCGAGGCCGTCCTCGTCCGCGCCGAGGCCTGTGGCCACAATCCGCATTGGGAAGACCCGGCTCTCGTCGCCAAGGCCATCATCGAGGCTTTCTAAGGCTTGAGATCACCGCCCGAGCAAGGATTGCGCGGTGGGCGACAGCCGCAGCATCTCCGTCGGCTTGGTCAGATCAGGCCGCGCAGCCTGCCAGAAGACCCGCCATGCGGCCGAGCCGGCGAGCGCGGCCTCGTGGCGTGCGTGCGTTTCGGCTCCGTCAAAACCCAGGACGCCGATGAAGACGTTCTCGCTCACCCGCACCGGCAGGCGCGGAAAGCTGTTTTCGGCATGCTCGGTAACGAACGCGGCAAGCAGGCTCGCACCGGTTGCCGCCATCAGTGGTGCCATCTCGGCCTGGTATCGGCGGGCGAAACCGGTTTCGGCGCTGCGCCGCAGATGGTGAATCTGGATGACAACGATGCCGGGCAGGGGCCTGTTCTTGCTTGGCTTTTCGTCGGTGGCCAGGCCTGCTCGCCGCAGCCCTGACAGGTCGAAGCCGGCGCCTGGCCACGCCGGTTTGAGCAGCAGCACATCGTCGGAATCGATCATCGTCGCATTGGCCGCATCGCGGTGCGCCGCCCAGATCGGGCCGCCGTAAAACGCGGCCAGGGCATCCCTTGCGTGAGTCCATATCGTCGAAGCCGCGCAGCCAGACGAACATGTCGGGACGGTCGAGATCCCTGAACTGGCCGATAATGGTCATCCCGGCGTCTTCCTGGCCCTCGATGAACTTGCTGTCGAAGAGGTCGATGAGTGTGTCGCGCTGGCCCGATTTCAACGTGTATTGCCGCAATTCGACGACGGGCGACGCGGGCAGATCGGGCCCGGTGTTCGGGGGCAGGTCCATCGGTCATCTCCAAAACAGGTTGATCATCCGGTTTACAAAACAGACCGGTTGTCCTGTTTTGTCAATCTGCTATCGTGTGCAAATGTCAGCAGAGATCGCCGGGCGTCTGAAAGGGCGGCCATCAAAACGCACCAACGACCCCGAGGGCCTGCGCAACAAAGTGCTCGATGTCGCCGAGGTCGCGTTCCAGGCGCGCGGCTATCACGCATCCAGCCTCGGCGATCTGATGGCGGCGGCTGGGGTCAGCGGCGGTGCGCTGCATCACCATTTCCCGACCAAGAAGGCGTTGGCCCTGGCGGTGATCGAGGAGCGCGTGGCGGCGGCGGTCGAAGAGACATGGATCGCGCCGGTCAAGGCTGCGGCCTCGGTGCGCGAGGGCGTGCGCGCTGTCTTCGAGGCCGTGGCGGCGGAACTGGAACAGCAGGGTTTCGTGCGCGGCTGCCCGCTCAACAACCTGGCGCACGAACTGTCCCTTGCCGACCCGGAATTCCGCACCGCCCTTGCCGGCATCTTTTCGGAATGGCGGCAGGCGATCG
This sequence comes from Mesorhizobium sp. LNHC221B00, assembly GCF_000502935.1. Lineage (NCBI taxonomy): Bacteria > Pseudomonadati > Pseudomonadota > Alphaproteobacteria > Hyphomicrobiales > Phyllobacteriaceae > Mesorhizobium > Mesorhizobium sp. LNHC221B00. The sequence continues at coordinate 42,989 of NZ_AYWR01000003.1, forward strand.
CCGACAAGATCAGGGCCGACCAGCAGGCGGGCAGGGAGCAGGGCACCGATGCCCAACGCTTTGCGGCGCTGGTGGTCGCCACCTACTCCGGGGCCATGTCGATGGCCAAGACGGCGCAGGACGCCGGCCCGTTGCGCGATTGCCTCGCGGCGTTGGAATGGGACGCTTCCCAGGCCGAGTCGTCCCAGGGCGAGTCTTCCCAGGGAGAGACGGGAGCGAGGCGGCGTCGCAGGGTGCTGCGGCGGTACGGAAACTCGTGAAGCTAGTCTCTTACTCGGCCAGCGTCCCTTACTCGGTCAGCGGTTTGATCGTCTCGTAGCCGTTCACCGATTCCTTGCTGGTGCCTTCATCGTAGCGCCGGGCGAGGGCGGCTTGCAGATCGGGTGCGTAGAGCGCGGTATAGGCATCGAGCGTCTCGCCGGCTCCGTTCTTGAAGGTCTCCTGGACGGCGAGCACATTGTATTTGCAGTCGCCCAGGCTGAACGTCTCCTTGCCCTTGACGACCAGCGTCAGCGTCTTGGTGCTCTTCGCTAGCTTGCTGGGCGACAGCTCGACAAACTCGATCGTGCCTTTGGTCCCCGTCTTCAGCGGAAACAGTTTTCGCAGGTCGGAAAATGGGATCATCGCCAGCCGGCCGGTGTCGCTGTCGCGAAACACCTCGATCAGGCCGGCAAACAGGAACTGCTTCTGTGGTGATTGCGAAGCGTAGGTGTTGACGACGGAGACCATTCCGCCGGCTACGGGCCGAAACTCGCTTTGGATGCCGGGCCTCGCCAGGATGAAGCCATTCTTGGCGGACTTTGCGTCGATGCAACCGGCGGCATGCGCGGTGCTCGCGGACGGGATCACGATCGCGGCAAGGATCACGCAGATCGGTGCGGTTTTCATTTCGTCCTCCTCTGCTCGCGCAAGTTGAGGGTTAGACATGCCAGACCCATGAACCTATGTCGATGCTCGGCTGCAAGGAGAGGCGCTGGACGGCCGCCCGCCCTCCGTGTTGAAATTCCCCCATGATGAATCGACTGTCGCCGACATTGCTTTCACGACGCTGCTTCCTAGCGCGGGCCGCCGGTTTTGCCGCGGCTGGCGTGCTGTCGCGCCCGGCGCTCGGTCAGACCGGGCAACGCGTCCAGCCCATCGACGCCACTTTCCTGTTCATCGCCGATATCCATGCCTGCCGCATGGCAAGCGGTTTGAGCCCCAACTGCCAGCAGGAAGGCAAGACCGACGCGGCATTGCTGCGCAATGTAGCGGCGCTGAACGCCATCGGCGACAAGGACTGGCCCGCCGAAATCGACGGAGTCGCCACCGGCCTGCGTTCGGCTGGCAGCCGCATCGGCACGCCGCTCGGTCTCGTCGTTGGCGGCGACATCACAGATGACGGCGGCGGCCAGATCACCCAGCCGAGCGAGGGCACGCAGCTTTTGCAGTTCAGCCAGCGCTACCAGCAAGGTGTCGGCCCCGATCGCGTTCACATGCCGGTCTATGTCGGTCTCGGCAATCATGATCTCGACCAGAACGGGCCGCCGCACCATGTCGACTGGTATCGCCGCGAGATGCGCGACTATGTCGAGGTCAACCACCGCGCCGGCGTCTTCTTCAAGCCGCCTGTGCCGGCCACCAGCTACGATGTCGACACCGATTGCTATTCCTGGGACTGGGGCGGCCTGCATCTCGTCCAGACCCATCGTTTCGCTGGTGACATCGGCCACGGCGCCGAAAGCAGCCTGCCATGGCTGAAGCAGGACCTGGCGACCTACGCGGCGGACGGTCGTCCCGTCATCTTGTTCCAGCACTATGGCTGGGACACGTTCTCGATCGAGCGTTGGGATGCCGCCAAGAGAACCTACGACGATGACGGCGCCGGCGCGCCGCACTGGTGGGGCGAAGCCGACAGGCAGGCGCTGCTGGCGGCGCTGAAGGGCTACAATGTCGTCGCCATCTTCCACGGCCACCAGCACGCCACGCCGCTGATCTACCGCCGCGACGGGCTCGACCTGTTCAAGCCGAAGGCCGCCTATATGGGAGGTTTCGCCGTCGCCAGGGTGACCAGCGACGGCATGGACGTCGCGCTTGGCGAGGCGATCGATGACCATGGCGAGGTCGCCTTCACCAATGCCTTCAGCAAAGGCTGGAGCACATGACAGTCGATGTAGCATCCGAAGAGGTCAAAGCGCCTTCTTGATCTTTTCCTTCATATCGCCATAGGCCTTCTGCACCTTGCCGGTAGCCTTGTCGGCCATGCCTCTGGCTTGGGTCTGCCTGTTGCCGGTCGCCTTGCCTGCGGCCTCCTTGACCGAACCTTTGACCTGCTTGGCCACGCCTGCGACCTGATCCTTGTTCACCATTTCGGCATCTCCCAGTTTTGAATTCGAAGGAATTGGTTTTGAATTCGAACGAATTCATCCGCGACAAGCCAACGGACAGATACCGCTTGGGTTCCAGGCGTCGCTCGGCCGGCAGATCAGGTCGCACTGTCGCTTCCTGGCGAAAGCTCGGCAGGCTAGGCTGTGAATACGCATCGGGTTTGGACATCGTGCGCGGGGAGAAAAATGGTGGAATTCACGCTCTACATCGGCAACAAATGCTTCTCCTCATGGTCGCTGCGTCCATGGCTGGCGATGCGGCATCTGGAGATCCCGTTCGAGGAGGGTTTTGTGCGCCTGCGCACGCCGGAGACCGCCGCCAATCTGGCGAAGGTGTCGCCGACCGGCCAGGTCCCGGTTTTGAATCACAGCGGAAGGATCGTCTGGGAAACCCTAGCCATCCTTGAATATCTTGCAGACCTCTACCCGCAGAAAAAACTCTGGCCGGACGACCTTGGCGCCCGCGCGCTGGCGCGCTCGGTGGCGACCGAGATGCATTCCGGTTTTCGCGAAGTCCGCTACGGCTGGCCGATGAACTTGCGCCGGCCCAAGGTCCATAAGCCGCTCGACGCCGAAGGCGAGGCGCAACGCGCCCGCATCGAGGCGCTGTGGCGCGAGTGCCGCGAAAAATATGGCAAGGGCGGCCCGTTTCTGTTTGGCCATTTCACCGCCGCTGACGCCATGTATGCGCCGGTCGTCACCCGCTTCGACGTCTATGGCGGCGTGCTGGCGGCCGACACCAGGGCCTATGTCGACGCCGTGCTGGCCACGCCTGCGATGCGGCACTGGTATGCGGAAGCGGCGAAGGAGACGTGGCCGGAACCCGGGCCGGACGAATAACCTTGCACAGGCTGGGCTTCCAGAAACGTCCGCGCGGCCTATCTGAAGGGGTGGGCCGGGCATCTGGAGAAGATCCATGACATCCTCTAATTCCCCTCTCATGGGCAAGGTCGCGCTCGTCACTGGCGCCTCGTCGGGCATCGGCGAGGCGACCGCGGCGGCGCTTGCCGCCGCCGGCGCCAAGGTGGCGGTCGCCGCCCGCCGCGCCGATCGCCTCGACATGCTGGTTGGCCGCATCGAGAAGGCTGGCGGCAAGGCGCTCGCTATCGAAGCCGATATTGCCAAGGGCAGTGACATCACCGCCATGGTCGACAAGGTTGTCTCCGAATGGGACCGGCTCGACATTCTCGTCAACAATGCCGGCGTCATGCTGCTGTCGCCGGCGGCCGAAGCCGACCTCGACGATTGGCGCCGCATGATCGAACTCAATCTGATCGGTCTGATGGCCGCCACCAAGGCGGCATTGCCGCACCTCAAGGCTGCCAAGGGCCATGTCGTCAACGTATCCTCGGTCGCCGGCCGCGTCGCCAATCCGGGTGCCAGCGGCTACGCGGCAACCAAGTTTGGTGTCGTCGCCTTCTCGGAATCGCTACGCCGCGAGGTCTATGTCGACAAGGTGCGCGTCACCGTCATCGAACCCGGCCTGGTGCGCACCAAGCTTGGCGACCACATCACCAATCCCGCCATGAAGGCCGGCCTCGACCAACGCCTCGCCACCCTGGAAGCGCTGACCGCCGATGATATTGCGAACGCCATCCTCTACGCCGTCAGCCAGCCACCGCGCGTCAACATCAACGAAATCCTCATCCGCCCGACCGATCAGGAGCGCTGAACCGCGGGCGGAGCAGGGACCTGTGACCTCCAGCGTCGCGTGACCTCGGGTTCCATGACGAGATACTGCCGCTGATCGGCGCGAGCTTACGACCCGGCACATACAAGAACGCCCCTCGCACCTTTTATCGTGCGGGAGGCGTCCTTTTGTCAGCAGTCCTGAGATTGATAGGACTACCGACACCCTCGAAATGCGCCAGCGCGGAATTGGTTCCGGCGTGATGCTTTTTTGAGGAAAAATGAACGCGTGGTCGTTCAGCGGCTTGGCCAGTTGAGGCCCATGCGCCAGGCAACCCAAAATTGAATCCGGGTCGCTGAAAAACCAGAAATTGACTCGCCGCCAAAAGAAGTCTAGAAGAAACATGTCGATATTTGTTTGACTGACTTTTGTTATCCGCGCCCGAATGCGCGCCTTTGACGAACTTCCCCATCAAAAATCGAGACAAAAATCGTTGTGCATTCGCACCGCGATTAGCGAATATTTGCCATGGAAAGGGTTCGTTTATGAGCACCGGCACAGTTAAATGGTTCAACGCCACCAAAGGTTTTGGTTTTATTCAGCCTGACGACGGCTCGGCCGACGTTTTCGTCCACATCTCGGCCGTAGAGCGCGCCGGTATGCGCGACATCGTCGAGGGCCAGAAGCTTGGCTACGAGATGGTCCGCGACAACAAGTCGGGCAAGATGTCCGCCGACCAGTTGAAGGCGGCCTGAAAAAAGAATTCGGCCCTCCCGGTGACCACGGATGTACTGGCACCGGTGAGTGGCGAATTCTGGCGCATGGCCACGGAGACCTGAGTTTCCAAGGCACATCATGCGCATGAGAGGAGTGTTCCTGTACATCCATCCTGTGCATCCATCTGGATGCGCGTGGATGCGCGGTGCTCCCATGGAAGGTCAGGCGGTGCCTGGCCTTTTTCATTTTACGCTTGTTGCCGCCGAAAATGCGCTGCGCATCGTGCTGAACGTGCTAAGGGACGCTCCAGCAGTGCGTGGTCCTGACCGAAGACCCGGTCTCGCCCTATCGGCACCAGGCTCCTGACAGGAGAAAGATTTTGACCGCCCATTCGAAGACAGCCGCCGAACCGGCGGTGTCGCTGTTCAGCAAGACGCAAACCCAGTCGATGTCGCTCAACCGCATCATGTCCGAGCGCGATGCCGTCAGCGCGGCGCGTGAGGCCAAGACGGCACGCTTGCGCGAACTGCGCCTGGAAAAGGAAGCCGACGAGATGGCCGCGGCCGCGGCCCGCCCGGCATTGCCGAAACGGGCTGGAAAACGCTGATGGCCACCAAGCGGGTACCGCCAACGCCGATCGCCGCCGACGCGACCATCGCCGACATGGTCGAAGGGCTCGACAAGCCGGTCGAATATGTCCGCCGTGTGCTGGAAAAGCTCGAGCGCTGCAAACGCGCCCATGGCGATGCCCAGGTGCGCGTCGGCGTTCGCGGCCGTGCCGAGTGCCCGAACTACCTGATCGAATATGTCCGCGAAGACGCCAAGACCCATGAGCGGGTGACCTATCAGGACGCCGCCTACAGCGGCAGCACGCATCGCGAACTGGCGCCCCACCACATCGAGACGGTAAAGAACTGGTCGCCCGAGGAAATGAACATCACGGCGGTTTCGGCGCTGATCGGCCGCCTGCGCAATCCACGCGCACCATCATCGCGTTTCGCCGACGAGGACTGACATGGCCATAAAATTCTCCGCCAAGGACCAGCCTGCGGCGTCGGTCGCCGCCGCCAAACCGGCCAAGCCGGCCGCCGCGCCGAAAGCCGACGCTGCCGACACTGCGACCGACCTGTTCAAGTCGCCGGCCGAGACGCCCCGCGGCAAGGCAGGCAAGAAGAAATAGCGCCTTGCCGCGCGACGCCGATCATGACCTTGCCGCGCTCGCACCGCGCGGCTCGCAGGTGCCTGCCTTCGACTGCCAGAGCTGCGGCGCTTGTTGCTCGTACTCGGCCGAATGGCCGCGTTTTTCCACCGAGGATGACGCACAGCTCGACCGCATTCCGGAAAAATACATAGCGGCTGACCTGTCCGGCATGCGCTGCGACGGCGTGCGCTGCTCGGCCTTGTCCGGCGAAGTCGGCAAGGCGACCGCTTGCGGCATATATGATGTCCGGCCGGACGTCTGCCGCGCCTGCATGCCCGGCGACGCGGAGTGCCTGATGGCGCGCCGCGAACACGGATTGCCGATCTTTTAGAATTGCCCGTGTAACTGCCAATCTCCCCCCGCTTGTGCGCCGACCCGCAGCCCGGTACCTTCCTGGCCGGGCAGGGGGCCGGAGGAAATCATCGTGAGCATCGAATTCCTGTTGACGTCGCTGATCGTCGTGGCTTCGCCCGGCACCGGCGTTCTCTACACGCTGAGCGCCGGACTTTCGCGCGGTGCGCGGGCCTCGATCATTGCTGCCTTCGGCTGCACGCTCGGCATCATCCCGCACATGGCCGCCGCCATCACCGGCCTTGCGGCGCTGCTGCACACCAGCGCGGTCGCCTTCGAGACGCTGAAATATCTCGGCGTCGCCTATCTGCTCTACATGGCCTGGAACACGCTGAAGGAGAAGGGCGGCCTGAGCGTCGAGGACAATGTCGCGCCGCGCTCGGCCGGCAAGGTGATTGCCACCGGCATTCTCGTCAACGTGCTCAACCCGAAACTGTCGATCTTCTTCTTCGCCTTCCTGCCGCAATTCGTCAGCACCACCGAACCCAACGCGCTGTCGAAGATGCTGGAGCTCAGCTCCGTCTTCATGCTTTTGACCTTCGTGGTCTTCGTCGGCTACGGCATCTTCGCCGCCTCGATCCGCAGCCATGTCGTGTCGCGGCCCATGGTGCTGACCTGGATGCGCCGGACGTTTGCCGGAGCCTTCGTCATGCTCGGCGCCAAGCTGGCATTGGCCGATCGGTAGCGCCACCGGGAGCGGTTCAGTCCCGCTGATCCGCTCCCGTGCTTGTTCAGACGCAATTCCGGACGGAAAACCGGATATCCCTGTTCAGGGCGCGTTATCCCTTCACATAGCCCATCGCCTCGACGATCCGTCCGTCGGCGACGCGCATGAGGTTGACGCCGCGCACCGAATGGCCGTCGGCCATCCAGTAGCGCCAGCGGATCGTGGCACGGTCGCCTGCCACGAAAGTCTCTTCGATGTCGAAGCGCGTGCCGGGTCCGGTGGCGATCGCCGACCACAGTTCGACGCAGGCGGCCTTGCCGGCGCGGCGGGCGCCGTCCGGCGCCGGCGTGGTGTTCTCGATCACGCAGTCCTGCGCCACCAGTTCGTTGAGCGCCGATGGATCGTGACGCTGGAACACGTCGTTGTAACGCCGCATGATTTCGGCTGTTTCGCCGGAGAGCTTTGCCGTGGCGAGGTCGATGATGAGTTCCCTGGTCATTGGTTGGCTCCTTTCGTTCAGTGATCGATGGCGGCGTCGACAAGGGTCGCCTTCAGCGTGATCGTGGCGACACCGGCCAGCGCCCGGGAAACGAGGCAGCCTGCCTTGGCCGACTGCGCCAGCCTTTCGAAATCGTCTACGCCCAGCCCGGCGACATTTGCTCCAGTCTCTAGTTCGATGCGGGTGATCGTCGGTCCGGCCGCGGTCGCCCCGAGATGCACCTTGGCTGTCGTGTGGATAGTTTGGGCAGTGTGACCCTCGCTGCCGAGGACGGCGCTCAGCGCCATCGAGAAGCAACCGGCATGCGCCGCCGCGATCAACTCCTCCGGGTTGGTGCCTGGACCGTTCTCGAAACGCGACGGAAAGGAATAGGCGCCTTCGAAGACACCGCTGCCGAGCCGCAACTGGCCCGAACCTTCCTTCAGCGTGCCTTGCCATCTGGCCGAAGCTTCACGAATTGCCATTGTACCCTCCTGGTTGAAACGCTGCGCCGCACCCTTGTGCAGAATATATAGACTGATCTACATATTATGTAGACCGATTGTCATATTCGACGCAAGGCCTATAATGATCGCTGCTGACAGAGGTTGACATGGCGAACGATACACGGGCCCGCATACTCGAAACGACCGGATTGCTGCTCAGGCAACGCGGCTATCACGGCACTTCGCTCAACGACATATTGAGCGCCAGCGGCGCGCCGCGCGGTTCGCTCTACTTCCATTTTCCCGGCGGCAAGGACCAACTGGTGATCGAGGTGACGCGCGATAGCGTTGCCGAGGTGACGGAGCGGCTCACCGAGGCGCTGGCCGCGGAGCGCGATCCGGCGGTTGCCGTCCATCATATCTACCAGTCAGTGGCGCGCATGCTGGAGGACAACCAGTTTTCGCTCGGCTGTCCGATCGCCCCGGTCGTGCTGGATTCGCCGACCGACGTGCCGGAGCTGGCTGATCTGTGCCGCTCGGCCTTCGAGCAGTGGATAGGCTTGCTGCGAGATGCCTTCGTCAGGGCAGGGGTGCCAGAGCGTCGCGCGCATGCCTTGGCGCTGTTGGTCGAATCATCGCTGGAAGGGCTGATGGTGATCGCGCGCGCCACCCGCGACCGCGCGCCATTGAAGGCGGTGGCCGACGAGGTCGCGGCACTGATTGAAGGCGCCGTGCTGGCTGGGGAGGCACGGCAACGCGCGGATACAACCGTCTGAGGGCATCGAAGGGCGGCGATCAGGAAGCATGCAAGCAAAAAGGGCGGCATCGCTGCCGCCCTTTCCGTATCTGAAGGCTGATGGAAGCGCGGATTAGAAATCCATGCCGCCACTCAAGCCCGCTTGCGGGCTTGAGCAATGTGAGTTCATGGGCGTGCTTTATGGATTTCTTAGAAATCCATGCCGCCCATGCCGCCCATGCCGCCGCCCATGCCGCCAGGCATGCCGCCGCCGCCAGCCGACTCCTTCTTCGGAGCCTCCGCGATCATGGCTTCGGTGGTGACGAGCAGGCCGGCGACCGAGGCCGCGTCCTGGAGGNTTCGGAGCCTCCGCGATCATGGCTTCGGTGGTGACGAGCAGGCCGGCGACCGAGGCCGCGTCCTGGAGGGCGGTACGCACGACCTTGACCGGATCGACGATACCCATGGCGATCATGTCGCCATATTCGCCGGTCTGGGCGTTGTAGCCGAAGGTCAAGCCCTTGTTCTCAAGGATCTTGCCGGCAACGATCGATGCTTCCGCACCGGCGTTGGCCGCGATCTGGCGGGCCGGAGCCTGCAGCGCACGACGAACGATGTTGATGCCGGCGGCCTGGTCGGCATTGACGCCGGTGACCTTGATGTCGGCCGAAGCGCGCAGGAGAGCGACGCCACCGCCAGCAACGATGCCTTCTTCGACGGCCGCGCGGGTCGCGTTGAGGGCGTCATCGACGCGGTCCTTCTTTTCCTTGACTTCGACTTCCGTCGCACCGCCGACGCGGATCACCGCAACGCCGCCCGCGAGCTTCGCGAGGCGTTCCTGCAGCTTCTCCTTGTCGTAGTCCGAAGTGGTCTCTTCGATCTGCTGCTTGATCTGGGCAACGCGGCCCTGGATCTCGGCCTTCTTGCCGGCGCCGTCGACGATGGTGGTGTTCTCCTTGGAGATCGACACCTTCTTGGCGCGGCCGAGCATGTTGAGGCCGACGTTCTCGAGCTTGATGCCGAGGTCTTCTGAGATGACCTGGCCACCGGTGAGGATGGCGATGTCTTCCAGCATGGCCTTGCGGCGATCACCGAAGCCCGGCGCCTTGACGGCGGCGATCTTCAGGCCGCCACGCAGCTTGTTGACGACCAGCGTGGCCAGAGCCTCGCCTTCGACGTCTTCCGAGATGATGAGCAGCGGCTTCGAGGTCTGCACGACGGCTTCGAGAACCGGCAGCATCGCCTGGAGGTTGGAGAGCTTCTTCTCGTGCAGGAGGATGTAGACGTCCTCGAGCTCGGCAACCATCTTGTCGGCGTTGGTGACGAAGTACGGCGAGAGATAGCCGCGGTCGAACTGCATGCCTTCGACGACTTCGAGTTCGGTCTCGGCGGTCTTGGCTTCCTCAACCGTGATGACGCCTTCGTTGCCGACCTTCTGCATCGCTTCGGCGATCATCTTGCCGACCGACTCGTCGCCATTGCCGGCGATCGTGCCGACCTGGGCAACTTCCCCGGAGGTCTTGATCTTCTTGGCAGCCTTGCCGAGCGCCTCGACGACTTCGGTCACGGCCAGATCGATGCCGCGCTTCAGGTCCATCGGGTTCATGCCGGCGGCAACNCGACGACTTCGGTCACGGCCAGATCGATGCCGCGCTTCAGGTCCATCGGGTTCATGCCGGCGGCAACGGCCTTGTTGCCTTCCTGGACGATCGACTGCGCCAGAACGGTCGCCGTCGTGGTGCCGTCACCGGCGATGTCGTTGGTCTTCGAAGCAACTTCGCGGATCATCTGCGCGCCCATGTTTTCGAACTTGTCGGAAAGTTCGATTTCCTTGGCGACGGTGACCCCGTCCTTGGTGATGCGCGGTGCGCCGAACGACTTGTCGATGACGACGTTGCGGCCCTTGGGACCGAGGGTCACCTTCACCGCGTCGGCGAGGATGTTGATGCCGTGAAGCATGCGCTCGCGGGCATCGCGGGAGAATTTTACGTCTTTGGCAGCCATTTTTTTACTCCTGGGCATTTCGCCCGAAATTCAGATTTGATGGTGCGAAGGAAAGGCGGCAGCGTGTCAGCCGATGATGCCCATAATGTCGGATTCCTTCATGATCAGAAGGTCTTCGCCATTGAGCTTGACTTCGGTACCCGACCACTTGCCGAACAGGATGCGGTCGCCGGCCTTGACGTCCAGCGGGACCAGCTTGCCAGCTTCGTCACGAGCGCCGGAGCCGACGGCGATGATCTCGCCTTCCTGCGGCTTTTCCTTCGCCGTATCCGGGATGATGATCCCGCCGGCGGTCTTGGATTCGGATTCGACCCGGCGAACGACCACGCGGTCATGCAGCGGCCGGAAATTCGACTTTGCCATTTTTGGATTTCCTTGGTGCGGATGTTGAACGGTTCTCCGTTGCCGGAGCGTGCTTAGCACTCAGCCGAAGCGAGTGCTAACGCGGCAATGAGATAAGCCGCATGCTCCTGCTAGTCAAGACGGAAGAGCAAAGAGCAAAGAGAAAAGAGCAGACAGCAAAGAGAAGAGAGCAAAGAGCGTGTAAGCATCGAGCCTTTTATGTGAACAATGTCGGGTATCAGACATATATGGGGCGGCTCACCCTTTGTATTTGAGCTTTATTCAGATGGCACGAATGATGCAACGGGTGATGCATTTGATCTCATCCAGAGGCTCGCACGGGGTCGTGCTGCGTCAGCTCGGTCATGTCGAGCTTCAGAAGGCCATTTTGGCATTGGTTCTGTTGCCCTATTGCCATTCATGACCAGTCCTGCGCGCGTGAGCCGGCCGGCTAGATTCCAACCACGAGAGCGCCGCCGCTGAGACCCGCACCCGCCGCCGACAGAAGGATTTTCTCTCCAGGCTGGAATGGCTCCGTCTGGTTGGCGAGCGAGAGCGACAGCGGGATCGTCGCGGCCGAAGAGTTGCCGTATTCGGCAATCGTCTTGACAATTGCTTGGTCCGCGATGCCGAGGTTCCTCCCGACCGCGTCGAAAATCCGAGTATTGGCCTGATGCGGCACGAACCGGCCGAGATCGTGTGGCCGCACTCCGGCAGCGGCTAGCGCGCTTATCGAGCAATCGGTCATCATCTCGACGGCCTTTGCGAACACTTCGCGGCCGTCCGTCATCCTCATTCGGGTTTGCGCGAGATCGAGGTCACCGTGGAACGGCTTGTTGCTTCCTCCTGCGGGAATCTGGATCAGCCCGTATCGCGAGCCGTCCGAAGCCACCGAGGCACCGAGAATGCCCCGATCAGCATCATCGCACTGACCGATCACCAGGGCGCCGGCGGCATCGGCAAACAGGACCGAGCTTGCGCGCTCGGCTGGATTGATGCGGCGGCTGAGGATGTTGGCGGCGATAACAAGGCTCGCTTTGCCGTGCAGGCGGGTAAATCCGTCCGCAAACATCAGCGCATAGATGAAGCCGGCGCACGCGCCTGTCAGATCCACCGCGCCTGCGCGGCCAAGGCCAAGCTTGTGTGCGACCAGCGGCGCGCTCGGCGGCAGAAGATGGTCGGGTGTCGAGGTGGCAAGCAACAGCAGACCGATGTCGTGGCGCGCAATACCGGCGTTCGCCAGCGCCATGTCGCTGGCCTGCGCAGCAAGACCAGACAGCGTGTCTTCGTCGGTTGCCCAGAAGCGCGACCGTATCCCGGTACGCCTTTCGATCCAGCCTTGATCAAGACCGAGATTGCTCTCGATTTCGGCATTCGCCACCTTTCGCCCAGGCGCATGATGGCCAAACCCGAGTATGCGCGACGACTTGCTCATGGCCTGGACCCGAAGCGTTCGCCCGCCTCCTCAATGGCGTCATAGAGTCGCTCGAGCTCGTCGCCGGTGATGCAATAGGGTGGCAGAAGGTAGAGGACATTGCCGAGCGGGCGCACAAGTAGCCCTCGCTCGAGGAAGAAAGCGCGCAGTTTCGGTCCGATCTCGGCGAGATAACCTGCGGAACCGGTTCGCAGGTCGAGCGCCGCGATTGTTCCCGTGGCTCGGCAGTCGGTGAAGAAGCTGTTGTCGCGAAAGCGTCGAAGCCCGGTGGCCTGCATTGCGCTCAAGGCCGCAATGCGCTCGGCCACCGGCTCGTCCCGCCAGATCTCGACATTGGCAAGTGCTGCCGCGCAGGCAATCGGGTTGGCAGTGTAGGAGCTCGAATGGAAAAACGTCTTCTTCCGGTCCTCGGAATAATGAGCCTGGAAGATGGCATCGGTGGCAAGCGTTACGGCCAGCGGGATGGCGCCGCCGGTCAGGCCTTTCGAGGTGCACAGGATATCTGGAGAGATCGATGCCTGCTCGCAGGCGAACATGGTTCCGGTCCGCCCCCAGCCGGTCATCACTTCGTCGGCGATCAGCAGCGTGCCGGAGGCCTCAGTGATCTTCTTCAATTCGGCCAGAACTGAAGCCGGATACATCAGCATGCCGCCGGCGCCCAGCACCAGCGGCTCGACGATTAAGGCTGCGGCTCGTCGATCGCGGGTCACAGCCTCTAAACGATCCAGCGTCTCCTGCTCGCGCCCCGCTGCCGGAAAGGGGATGATGTCGACCTCGAACAGCAGCGGTTCGTAGGCGGCGTTGAACACGCCACGCGCACCGACGCTCATCGTGCCGATCGTGTCGCCATGATAGCTGTGCTCCATGACGACGATGCGAGAGCGTGGGGCGCCGATGTTGCGGAAATAACCGAGCGCCATCTTCAGCGCAACTTCGACGCAGGTCGAGCCACTGTCGGAATAGAACACCCAGTCGAGTCCAGCGGGAGCGAGGCCGACAAGCGCCTTGGCCAAGCGCTCTGCCGGCTCGTGCGTGAAGCCCGCGAAGACAATCTGGTCGAGGCTCGACGCGGTTGTCTCGATTGCCTTCATGATGCGGGGATGGCGGTGGCCATGTGTGACGACCCACCAGGAGGAGATGGCGTCCAGGATGCGGGCGCCGTCGGCCCTGCGGAGATAGGCGCCTTCAGTCCGGACGATTTCTGGGATCGCAGGCTCGAGCGCGTGCTGGGTGAAGGGATGCCACACATGAGACTGCGACATCAGTCACCTCCAGTAATCGAGGCGAAGGCGAAGCCGGCAATCATTGCGTCCCTCAGTGTCTTGCCGGTCAGCAGATCGAGGTGCGGCAGCCTGCCGAGCTGCGGCGCACCGCTGAATTCCACGATGGTCCGTTGCGTATCGGCCATCTCATCGCCGATGAAAGCGATGCCGGCCAACGGGATGGATCGGGCGCGGAGCGCCTCGATCGAGAGCAAGGTGTGGTTGATGGTGCCGAGCGTGGTGCGGGCGCACAGAATAACGGGCAGCCGCCATTCAGCGAAGATGTCGATGAGCCTTGTGCGCCGGTTAAGCGGCACCATCAGGCCGCCGGAGCCTTCGATGACGAGCGGCGTCGGTAGGACGGGAAAAGCAAGATCGGCAGCCTTGATCGCCACGCCGTCGATCTCGGCCGAACGATGCGGCGACAGCGGGCTCCGCAAGCGGTAGGCTTCCGGCAGCACGCGCTCTGAGGGCAAGCCGGCAAGCCGCGCGACCACTTCGCTGTCGGTCTCGCCGTCGAGGCCCGATTGCACCGGTTTCCAGTAAAAGCCGTCGAGCAAACCGGCGAGCCCAGCCGCAAACACGGTCTTGCCAACTCCCGTGTCGGTTCCGGTGATGACGATGCGTTGGGTCATACCGCCTCCGGTGATGTTTGGGCCAACACCTCGACCAGCGCCTCGACCATGGCGGAAATGTCGGCTTCGCCGACATTGAGCGTCAGTGAGATGCGCAGCCGCGACGTGCCCTCGGGCACGGTCGGAGGACGAATACCGCGTATGTCGAAGCCGCGGGCCTGCAGGCGCGCCGCCAATGCCAGGGTGCGCCTGACATCGCCGATTACCAGGGGCTGGATCTGCGAGCCGCTGGGTATCACGCCGCAGCGCTCGGCCAGCTGGCGGCCGGCGAGGTCAACGCGTTCATGCAGCTGAATACGCCGTATAGGGTCGTCGGCGAGCATTGCGAGTGCTTCGCGCGCCACGACCGCCATCAGTGGCGATGGCGCGGTCGCGTAGATGAATGGCCGGCAACGGTTGATCAGATACTCGCACAGTGCCCTCGGCCCGGTCACGAGCCCACCAGATGCGCCGAGCGCCTTGCCGCAGGTGTGGAGCGCGACGATGTTGTCGCGGCCCTCGAAAGCGGCGGCAAGCCCCCGGCCGTCCGGTCCCCAGACGCCGGTCGAATGCGCCTCGTCAATGACGATGAATGCCTCGTGCCGATCGGCAAGCGCGACCAGGCTTTCCAAAGGCGCGCGGTCGCCATCCATGCTGTAAAGGCTCTCCACCGCGATCCAGACGCGCCCCATGCCGCCTGCGGCGCGCCAACGTGTGATCGCATCCTCGACAGCGGTGGCGTCGTTGTGCGCGGCCAGCACGAACTGTGCGCGCCCGGCCTGCGCACCCTCATGCATGCTGGCATGGGCGAGCTCATCGAGAACCAAAAGATCGCCCTTCCGCGGCAGGGCGCTCAGCAGAGCGAAGTTGGCGATGTAGCCGCTGCCGAAGAACAGCGCGCGGTCGGCTCCAAAGAATGCCGCCGCGTCTGCCTCGAGCTGCTCGTGTTCCGGTGCATTGCCGCGCAACAGCCGCGACCCAGTGGCGCCAACCGGCGTGCCCCGCGCAATCGCCGCCACAACAGCATCGCCAAGTCTCCTGGACGAGGCCAGCCCGAGATAGTCGTTCGACGAGAAATCGAGACCTGCGCGCGGCGCAAGCGTCCGCAGCCGGTCCTTGCGGGCCAGTCCCTGCAAGGTCGCGTCATAGCGGGCAAGCGGTGCCCCGTTCATTGCGCCTCGAGTTCCATCGGCTCAATGCCGAGACGGCGGAACAGAAGGCTATCCTTGTCCTCGCCGGGATTGTCCGCCGTCAGCAGCGTGTCACCGACGAAGATTGAATTGGCACCGGCAAAAAAGCACAGCGCCTGCATCTCGTCGGTCATGGCGGTGCGGCCGGCGGAAAGACGCACATGCGATTTCGGCATCATGATGCGCGCCAGGGCGATCACGCGCACGAATTCGATCGGCTCGATGGGCTTGGCTTCGGCAAGCGGGGTGCCGGCGATCGGGATCAGCATGTTGATCGGGACGCTTTCCGGCGGCTCGGGTAGGTTCGCCAGCGTCACCAGCATGTCGATCCGGTCCACCGGATCTTCGCCCATGCCGACAATACCGCCGCAGCAGACCTTGATGCCGGATCGACGAACCTGCTCAAGCGTGTCGAGCCGCTCGGCATAGCCGCGCGTGCTGATGATCTCGCTGTAGTAGCGTTCCGACGTATCGATGTTGTGGTTGTAGTAGTCGAGGCCCGCTTGCTTCAGTCGAGCGGCTTGCTCAAGATCGAGCATGCCGAGCGTCATGCAGGTCTCCATGCCCAGCGCCTTGACGCCTTCGACCATCGCCACCACCGCATCCATGTCGCGCGCTTTGGGGTTCCGCCAGGCGGCTCCCGTGCAATAACGCGTGGCGCCGGCGTCACGCGCTTTCTTCGCCTCGGCGACGACGCGCCTGACCTCCATCAGCTTCGACGCCTTCAGGCCGGTCTCGTGATGCGCCGACTGGCTGCAATAGCCGCAATCCTCCGGGCATCCGCCCGTCTTGATGCTGAGCAGCCGGCTGAGCTGGACCTTGTTTGGATCGAAATTCTGGCGGTGCACGGTCTGCGCCAGGAAGAGGAGATTGTTGAAGGGGGCATGGTAAAGTGCCTGAGCCTTTTCCAGGGTCCACGCTCCAGTGTCAGGGGATTGAGCCTGTGGCGATGTCTGCGTTGAACTTGCCGTTTGCATGTCCATGCTGTTCCTCCGGTCTGTCTTGCGGGGTCTTTGCTATCTGACTGTCGACGATCGGAGAGGACAGTTGACCAAATCCTGTTCGTTACTCAGACAATCATGAGCCCCGATGGTCGAGGCCGATATCCAGGATCGGCGCGCTGTGGATGAGTCGGCCGACCGAAATCAGATCAACGCCGGTCGCGGCAACCGCTCGCGCTGTATGGGACGTGATCCCGCCAGAAGCCTCGGTGATAGCGCGGCCACCGACGATTGCGACGGCGCGGCGAAGATCGGGGAGGGACATGTTGTCGAGCAGAACCGCATCGGGAGCGAAGCCAAGTACCTCCTCCAACTGGGCCAGAGTATCGACCTCGACTTCGATCTTGACGAGATGACCGGCCGCTCTTCGTGCTCGCTCGAGCGCTGGGCGGACGCCGCCTGCGATGGCGATGTGGTTGTCCTTGATCAAAATTGCATCGTCCAGGCCGAAGCGGTGATTGGACCCGCCACCTGCGCGCAGGGCATATTTTTCGACTGCCCGCAATCCAGGCGTCGTCTTGCGTGTGCAGACGATCTTCGCGCCATATCCACGAACCGCAGCGACGATCGATGCCGTTGCTGTGGCGATGCCGCTCAGATGGCACAAAAAATTGAGTGCCGTCCTTTCGGCTGTGAGAATGGCCCGGGCCGGGCCAACCACTGATGCAATGATCTCTCCATCCACGACATTGCAGCCGTCTGCCCGCTCCACCGAGATGTCGACATCAGGATCAATCAAGTGGAAAGCGAGCATCGCCAGATCGAGGCCGGCTACAACTCCGGACTGTCGCGCCACCAACACGGTTCCCGCTTGGTATTCCTTCGGGACGATGGCATCCGTGGTCAAGTCGCCGGCTCTGCCAAGGTCTTCAAGAAGCGATGCCCGTACAAGCGGCTCAAGCATGACCGTGGGAAGCGGTGAGAGCCTCATCACTTTGCCCCTTCCAAGTTTGGCGAGTGTCCGAGTTCGCGCGCAGTGCCCAAGGCGGCTTCGAGCGTGATTTCGGACCGTCGGGCGGCAGTCGCATGATGAGGAAAATCTGTCCGGTAATGAGCGCCGCGGCTTTCTTCGCGCAACAAGGCGGCAACCGCGATCATTAGCCCGACAGCCGCCGGATCCGAGACCGCATCCTTGCTTTCGGCGAGCGGCAATAAGGCACGCGCGGCTGCTTTCAACCCTTCACCGTCCCGGACGATGCCGAGTGCGCGCGACAGGAAAACACGCACGGGTATCGGAGCGGGCGGTGGGTAAACCTTCGCAAACGCAGGTCTTGTTCTGCGAGCAGGCGTTCCGGCGACACTTTCAGCGACCCAGCGGGCGCACACGATTGCCTCGGTCAAGGAATTGCTGGCGAGCCTGTTGGCGCCATGCAGTCCTGTCGAAGCGACTTCGCCGCAGGCCCACAGCCCCTCGACGGAGGTCCTGCCAAAGCTGTCCACGGCAACGCCACCCATGTGGTAGTGTTGGGCCGGACGAATGGGGATGAGATCGCGCGCGGGATTGATGCCCGCTCCACGACAGGCTGATGCGATTGTCGGGAAATGTCGAGCGAATGCCGGGCCAGGCCGTTGTCGGGCGTCGAGAAAAACACGGTGGCCGTTCGCAAGATGGTTCCAAACGGCGCGGGCCAAGACATCGCGAGGCGCAAGTTCCGCCCCTGGCACGCTTTGAAGAAAAGCCTGGCCGGTTTCATCGATCAGGGCAGCACCTTCGCCTCGGACAGCCTCGCTGACCAGCGCCATAGGGCGTTCTGGGCCGTCAAGCGCGGTCGGGTGGAACTGGATGAATTCGAGGTCGGCTAGGACAGCTCCAGCGCGGGCCGCAAGTGCAAGGCCTTGTCCGCAACTGCCCCAAGGGTTCGTGGTGTCGAGAAACAGTCCCCCGATGCCACCGGTGGCGAGGACGACCCGCCGTGAGCCGAAGAAGAAAGGTCCGATCGAACAGCTCGCCCAGACGCCCCGGATCGCATTCTCTCGCACGGCCAGCCGGCGCGCTTCCACGCCCTCCACGACAACTATCGACGGAGTGGAACGCACAGCCGCGATCAGGGCACGCATGATCTCACGCCCGGTGCCGTCCCCATGCGCATGAACGATGCGACGTCGGCTGTGTGCGGCCTCCAATCCGAGGCACAGTGATCCTTTCGGCGTGCGGTCAAAGGGAACCCCCAAGCCCGCAAGCCCCTCTATCGCCTTGGGCGCGGCTTGGAGGATGCGGCTCGCCACGTCTCTGTCGCAGAGACCATCCCCGGCGGCAAGCGTATCGGCCAGGTGCATTGCCGGATCGTCGTCTTCGCCGAAACTTGCAGCCAGACCCCCCTGTGCCCAGGTGCTCGAATTGTCAGCTCCCAGCAGCGACCTTGACAGAAGAAGCACCGGCTCCGGCGACAGTTGAAGCGCGGTCATCAGTCCGGCGATGCCGCCGCCGATGATGATCGGCCGCCCGAAGAAGCTGCGGAGGTCGGCGCTCAAACTGCCAGCATCCGTTCGACCGCAAGCCGCGCGCGCCCGGCGATCCCGGGTTCGATGGTTACGACATGTTGGTTCTGCTCGAGCGCCGTGCGGATGTTGGCAAGCGTGATCCGCTTCATGTGCGGGCACAAATTGCAGGGCCGGATGAACTCGACCTCTGGGTGCGCTAACGCGACGTTGTCGCTCATCGAGCATTCCGTCATCAGCACGACACGTGGCGGCCTTTGCCTTTCGACATAGTCGGACATGGCAGCCGTCGAGCCGGAAAAATCTGCTTCAGCCACGACGTCGGGCGGGCATTCGGGATGGGCGAGCACGACCACGCCGGCATGGCTTTCGCGCAACTCGCGGATGTCGGCCGGTGTAAAGCGCTCATGCACCTCGCAATGCCCTTTCCAGGCGATGATCTGCACATCGGTCTGGGCGGCGATATTCTGGGCCAGATATTCGTCCGGCAGCATGATCACCCGGAGAACCCCAAGGGATTCGACGACCGCCTTGGCGTTGCCGGATGTACAGCAGATATCCGACTCGGCTTTCACTTCGGCCGACGTGTTTACATAAGTGATGATCGGAACCCCGGGATAACGCTGGCGCATCAAGCGCACGTCTTCTGCCGTGATTGATTCCGCCAACGAGCAACCGGCGCTGAGATCCGGAATGAGTACGGTCTTGTCCGGATTAAGGAGCTTGGCCGTTTCGGCCATGAAATGGACGCCGGCCAGCACGATGACTTGCGCCTCGATCGTCGCAGCCGTGCGGGCTAATGCCAAGCTGTCGCCGACGATGTCGGCCACGCAATGGAAGATCTCGGGCGTCTGATAGTTGTGCGCCAGGATGATGGCGTTGCGCTCGCGCTTCAGTGCAAGGATCGCCTCGATATCCTCGGCGAAAGCCGGCCATTCGATCGGCGGGATCACTCGTCGGACGTGCTCGTAGAGCAACGCGGCCGTAGGCAGCATGGCGCTCATCGACCCCCTCCCGCTTATACTCTAATTGAAAATAACCAGCATATACTTGCTGTGAGTATAAGGGATGTCAACCCCGCGCCAGCGGCAATTTTGTCCCGGAGATGAGCCTATCGTCGAGAACGGCGTGGCGGAAACGGAAAAGCTTCGCTGGCCGGCCGCCGGTCTCAGCGGTGGCCTCTCCGGTCTCCTCGACCAGCTCCTGCTGTTCGATCAGTCGGCGAAAGTTCGGCTTGTGGATGAGCCTGCCGGCGAGCGCCTCGACGGTTCGCTGCAGCTGCAAAAGCGTGAAGACCGGCGGCATCAGCTCAAAGACGACCGGCCGGTATTTGATCTTGGAGCGCAGCCGCGCAATGCCGGTCGCCACGATGCGGCGATGATCGGCGACCATGGACTTGCTGGGCACCAGCGGAGGGGGCGCCGCGTCCCGCCCTCTTACGGCCTCTTGGACCAGGCCTGCTTCGTAGACTAACTCATAGCGTTGAAGCGTGAGTTCCTCGTTCCAAAGGCGGTCGTCGAAGCCGAAGGCTATCGTCGCCCGCTGCCAGCGTTCACGTCGCGTGGCCGCATCGCGGACGCCGTTTGCCCATTCAATCAAGCGTGGTCGCAGAACGTCCAGCACGACCGGAGGCGTGCCGGAGCGGTGGTCCTCCCATGGAAAATATTCATACCAACTCTGCCATCCGCACTTGGGCGAGCCCGCTGCCTGTTCCTTGCGGGTCAATGCAAGATAGCTGATGGAGATGACGCGCTGCTGGCGCTCGGCGCCGATGCGATCCCGATCAGCGAACGTGTAAAGTTGCTCAATGTACCCCAGCCGATGGCCGGTCTGCTGCTCGACCCACCCCCTCAAGCCGGATTGCAGCGATCGGTGCTCAAGCGCAAAGGGACCGGAGGGCAAGGTGTCTGCCTGGCCGATGGTGAGGACACAGGGTTCACTGTCGTTTACGGCGACGACAAGGGCGATCAGGTCCACTTTGACGTCGTCGGCCTTGAAGGCGGCTCTGTCTTTCCTGAGTCGTATTGCCTGATCGTCCATGTTCGCGAATTACTTGGCCAGCTCGGGGGACCTTAATCGATTTAGTGTAAGCGCGCCTGTCGGCACGTCAACACCCCACAGCTGCACGGGCATTTTTAGCTCTTCGCACCTGCACAAAAATGTGCCAAAGGCGACACCCGCGGTTGGTAACGTAGGGGAAGGAGGATCCATTGAGCGCGTTTGGTGACACCAAGGCGATCACACCGCCGGATATTCGTTCGTGCAAAGGTGGGACGCCGCTCGTCTGCCTTACCGCCTACACCACCCCAGTCGCCCGGCTTGTCGATCCCCATTGTGATGTGGTGCTCGTCGGCGACAGCGTCGGCATGGTTCTCCACGGCCTGCCCTCGACGCTCGGTGTCACGCTGGAGATGATGATCACGCACGGCCAGGCGGTGCGCCGTGGCATCAAGCAGGCGCTGATGGTGGTCGACCTGCCGTTCGGTTCCTACGAGGAAAGCCCAGAGCAGGCTTTCCGAAATGCTGCGCGCGTCATGTCGGAGACCGGCTGCACGGCCGTCAAGCTCGAAGGCGGCGAAACGATGGCAGAGACGATCGGCTTCCTCGCCGCACGCGGCGTGCCCGTCATGGCTCATGTCGGCTTGACGCCGCAGGCCATCAACGCCATCGGTGGCTACCGCGTGCAGGGCAGGGGCGGGGATGCCGAGCGCATCAGGCGCGACGCAATTGCGGTGAGCGAAGCGGGCGCCTTTGCGGTCGTCCTGGAAAAGGTTCCTGAAGCGCTCGCCCGCCGGATCACCGGGGAGGTGGCGGCCCCGACCATTGGCATCGGTGCCTCGGCAGCCTGTGACGGCCAGATTCTCGTCGTCGACGACATGCTGGGCCTCTTCGGCGACTTCCGACCCAAATTCGTCAAGCGCTATGCTGAACTGGGGGAGGCGGCTGCGGCTGCGATCGCTTCCTATGCGCACGAGGTGAAGGAGCGCCAGTTTCCGGCCGCCAAGCACGTGTTTGCCGATGCGCCCAAGCCCGCCGACACGGACGCCACCAAGAGCGGAGAAGCAGCGTGAGCGTGCCGATCGTCAGGAGCGTTGACCAGCTTCGCGAAATCGTCGCCGCATGGCGCCGCGAGGGCGTGAGGATTGCCGTGGTGCCAACGATGGGCGTCCTGCATGAGGGCCATCTCAGCCTGGTGCGCGCTGCACTCGAGAAGGCAGACCGTGTGATCGTGACGCTCTTCGTCAACCCGAAGCAATTCAACAGCCAGGCCGATCTTGCCGCGTATCCGCGCACCGAGGACGAGGATGCCGCCAAGCTGGCACCGGTTGGCGCGCACCTGCTTTATGCGCCAGATGCAGATCAGATGTATCCGGCGGGCTTCGCCACCACCGTTTCGGTGTCCGGTGTCAGCGAGGGCCTGTGCGGTGCCTTCCGGCCGGGACATTTCGATGGCGTGGCGACCGTCGTCGCCAAGCTCTTCCTGCAGACCAGCGCTGACTTCGGCTTCTTTGGCGAAAAGGACTTTCAGCAAATTCACCTGGTCAGGCGCATGGCCCGGGATCTGGATATTCCAATCACCATTGTTGCCTGTCCGACAGTCCGCGAAGCCGACGGTCTTGCGCTATCATCGCGCAATGTGCGGCTCTCGCCAGCGCAACGCGCTGTTGCTCCCAAGCTATCATCGGTCCTGCTCAAGACGGCTGAGCGGCTTGGGCGCGGCTCACCCGTCCTGCCAACGCTTGCAGAATCTCGCGCAGCAATTCTGGCTGCAGGCTATCGCGAGGTCGAATACCTGGAACTTCGCGAAGAGGCAGATCTGCACCCGATGACAAGCCTTGATCGACCGGCACGGTTGCTTGCCGCGGCCTGGCTCGGCGGCACACGTCTCATAGACAACGTCAGACTATTTCGGATTGGTTCAACAGATTAGCCACGTTCCGGCACGCGCTGTATCCGTCCGGGATCGTTTAAAACAAGGTCTCTGCCTGGCATTGAGCGAACGGAGGTTACGCACAGGGCAAATGCATCGCGTGTTTGAGAACTTCGTCGAGCAACTGTCTGCAAGTGTTGATGCTGCCGATCTCTGTGAGGCAATGGCCTCCGCTGCAGCCGGCTTCGACTTCCCGCTATTCGCCTATTTCACTTACCCGTCGGCCTCCGGCGACGCCCCCCAATTGATTTCAAACTATCCTTCATCCTGGACATCACGTTATCTGCAACAGCGGTACCACAGTCTTGATCCGGTCATCCTGCGCGGGCTGCAAGGCTGGGATACATTCGATTGGGGTGTGGACCGCGCTCGACACTGTCTGCCGAATTCGCAGCAACAAATTCTGGAGAGTGCGGCTGAGTTTGGCATCTGCGGCGGCCTGACGATGTCCATGCATGATCATCTCGGCCGGTTTGCTGCCCTGACCTTTGCTTCCGACGAGTCCCGTCCGCCTCTTTTACGGTCACTGGCACGTTACGAAAAAGCATTGCAGCTGGTGGCCATCAACTTTCATATCCATGTCCGGCGCAGGCTCGCCGATGATCGCGTGGTGGATGGTGTAACGCTCACCCCGCGGGAGTTCGAGTGCCTGAAATGGGCGGCGCGCGGCAAGTCGGCTTGGGATATCAGCCAGCTTCTCGGCGTCTCAAAGCGCACCGTGACTTTTCACTTGGAAAACGCCAAGGCAAAGTTCGGCGTCCGAACGATCAACCAGGCCGTTGCACGAATGGCTGCCTCCGGCCAGACGAGATCCTGATTCTTCAGCCACGATACCTGTAAACCTCTACAGGCTGCATCGCTGTCAGCTTTGCCCTTCGATGGCGGGAACACATCCCACATGGAGGCGACCATGATGCAACTGATAACACCAGACTTTTACAACGAGTTTGCAGGCGAACTCAAAGAGATGCACGGGCTCAGGTTTCGGGTGTTCAAGGAAAGGCTCGATTGGGAAGTTGATACCGAAGACCAGATGGAATCCGATCCGTTTGATGCTCTGAAGCCCGTCTATCTGCTCCTCAAAGGATCCGACTGGCGAATTCGCGGTTGCGTGCGTCTTCTGCCCAGCACCGGACCCACAATGTTGCGCGACACCTTCCCGGTGCTGCTGGGTGCTGACGTCGTGCCCTCGACCACCGACATATGGGAGAGCAGTCGTTTCGCGCTCGATCTTCCTCCGTCGGCGCCCAAGGCTGCGGGCGGGCTGGCCCAGGCGACCTACGAGCTCTTCGCGGGCATGATCGAATTCGGCTTGGCCAAGGATCTGACCCGGATAGNGGCTGGCCCAGGCGACCTACGAGCTCTTCGCGGGCATGATCGAATTCGGCTTGGCCAAGGATCTGACCCGGATAGTAACGGTGACGGATACGCGCATGGAGCGGATCCTCCGCCTGGCTACGTGGCCATTGTCGCGCATCGGAGAACCCAAATGCGTCGGCAAAACGGAGGCGGTGGCTGGGTTTCTCGAGATTTCCCACGCGAGCCTTTTGCGCATCCGCAGCAGGGGACGTCTGATTGGACCGGTACTGTGGCAACCGGTTCTAGGCCCGTCGGCATAGCGCCATAGTGGACACCTGAGCCATGAAGGATGCTGGTCTGTCCAAGGAAGCGACGGTCGGCCTTGTATGCTGGCCGGACTGGCGTCGCCACGACGCTTACCACTATGCCAGACGATTGCCACGCACCGGCTGGGCCTGGGAGTTTCTTCGGCGCAATCCACAATTCCAGCGCGACCACGCCAAAATGGCACCGTCCGCCTGCATTGTCGGACCCCAAGGCGACATGCAGATAATCGAGTTGACGACAGGATCAGCTCTCCTAAGACAATGGAGCCTTCTTTTTCGCCGACGCGCCACTTTCGGACGCTACATCGGCAAGGGTCTTTTGGGATCCGCGCGATTGCGCCTGTATTCTACGAGCGGCCGCGGAGCCGCTTGGGCTCGACCACGATTTTGAACCGCTTCACCTTTCTTCGCTCTCATGCTGCAAGGACATCCTGCTGACAGCTGCGGGCGTGCAGCACGTGCTGCTGAGGGAGAACTGCCGGAGTCTGCAGATCGCCGTTTCCGGTGCGTCCGTCCTCCGCCCGTTGCGGCTATATGTCGACGCGATCGTTCAGCCGCAGCACCTCAAGTTCCATGTCGCTGCCCTTCAGTTCTTGAACCACGTCAATGGTTGCGCCCGCCTGTCAGCTGCTTGCTTTCCGCCGGAACACCGCGGAGCGCGTCTGCGTATCGTACTCCAGGCTTTGGATGGCTCGCTTGCCGGAGCATCTCATCAGGAGGTCGCCATTGCCTTGTTCGGGACACGCCGCGTCGAAGAAGATTGGCGTCATCCAGGTGGCCATCTTCGCGATCAGGTACGTCGCGCCATCCAACGTGGCCGCTACCTGATGGGCGGCGGCTACAGACAGTTCCTGAGGTAATTCCGCGGCGAATCGCGGCGAAGCACTGGGACCCAACCTTCGTCGATGAGTGCATTCATGCCTTGAGGATCCCGATGACCGTTATGAACCCCGACAAAGCCGGCGCGGCGAGCCTTGAAACGATCGCGCGAAACGGCAGCATGCTGCGTCGCATAGCCGTACGCATTCCGACCTACCTGTCGGATATTCGCGAGAACCCGGCGTGGCTGCCCATGTTCATGTTGGCGCGCACCATGCCGGCACGGAGAATGCACTGGCGTGGTGCAAAGCCGGTCCGAAGGTCGCAAAGAGCCCAGGACACGATGTTTGCCGGTGTCAATTGCCAGGACGTTGTCGACGCGCTGCGGATGGATGGGCTTTTTCCCGGCCTCGTGAAGATGTAGCCGCATTCGCCAGGTGCACACCTTGTTTCGGCAATTTCGATCGCCGACTCGAATTCATGCCGGCGGAGCATGCGGAGGCTGAGGCGCGGTTTGGCCGTCCGTTGCTCAGCGGCCATTATTTCGAGCGCATTCTGGGCTGTAACTCGGCCGTTGCCATCCCGTTGTACGTCCGCTGTCCAAGGCCTGCTGGCCTGTCTGAGGCTTCACCGTTCACCGCGTGTCCTGCCGCGTGTGTGAGTTTGCGATCGTCATAAGAGCGTCAGGCACTCAGGCACGAATAGAAGCTAGGTCAGGGCCCACAGACGCGGCCTTATCCATGGGGTGGATGGTAGTTATCACTACAATCAATTTTACCAATATTACGGCATACTACTACAAGGTCCGTCATAAAGCGGCCGGTGGGTATCCGTCTCGCCTCTGAAGCTGCCCGAAAGAATGCGGAGACGAACATGTGCGGGATTGTTGGCATCGTTGGGCAACAGCCGGTGTCGGATAGGTTGGTCGGCGCGTTGAAGGGTTTGGAATATCGCGGCTATGATTCCGCCGGCGTTGCGACGATCATCGAGGGCGCCTTGCATCGCCGGCGCGCCGAGGGCAAGCTCGTCAATCTCGAGAGGAGACTGAAGGAAGAGCCGCTGAGCGGCAATATCGGCATCGGCCACACGCGTTGGGCAACCCACGGGGCCTCGACGGAACGCAATGCGCACCCGCACTTTACCGACGGTGTCGCCGTCGTCCATAACGGCATCATCGAGAATTTCACCGAGCTGAAGGACGAATTGGCGGCGGTGGGCGCCGAGTTCCAGACCGACACCGACACCGAGGTCGTCGCGCATCTGTTGGCAAGATACCGACGGGAGGGCATGAGGCCGCAAGAAGCGACGCGTGCCATGCTGAAACGCGTCAGGGGAGCTTATGCGCTTGCCGTGCTCTTCGAAGATGAACCGTCGACCATCACGGCGGCGCGCAACGGACCACCGCTGGCGATTGGTCACGGCGACGGTGAGATGTTCCTGGGCTCCGACGCGATCGCGCTTGCTCCCTTCACCAACGAAATTACCTATCTCATAGACGGCGACTGGGCCGTTGTCGGCAATTCGGGCGCCCATATCTTCGATATCGACGGCCATCCCGTCGAGCGTCCGCGCCATATCTCCACGGCCGCGGCCGATCTGGCCAACAAGGGCAGCCATCGCCACTTCATGGAGAAGGAGATTTACGAGCAGCCCGAGGTTATCTCCGATACTCTCCGTCATTACACCAACATCATAGAGAATCGCGACATGGTTCCTGGCATCGATTTCGCCAAGGTTCCGAGCTTGGCGATCTCTGCCTGCGGGACCGCCTATTTCGCCGGACTGATCGGAAAATACTGGTTCGAGCGCTATGCGCGCCTGACGGTTGAAATCGACGTTGCGTCCGAATTCCGTTACCGCGACATCCCGTTGCCGCCGCAATCGGCGGCTCTTTTCATTTCGCAGTCCGGCGAAACCGCCGATACGCTTGCGTCGTTGAGGTACTGCAAGGAGCGTGGGCTGAAAATTGGCGCTATCGTCAATGCCTGCGAATCGACCATCGCTCGGGAGGCCGATACGGTCTTCCCGATCCTTGCCGGACCGGAGATCGGCGTCGCCTCTACCAAGGCTTTTACCTGCCAGCTTGCCGTTCTAGCCGCACTCGCCATCGGCGCCGCCAGAGCCCGCGGGACCGTCCCCGAAGGCGAGCTGCAGGCGCTCGTCAGGACCCTCGCCGAATTGCCGCGCGTCATGGGCCAGGTACTCAACAGCATCCAGCCGGAGATCGAGTTCTTGTCGCGCGAACTGTCAAAGTGTCGTGACGTCCTGTATCTCGGCCGTGGCACCAGTTTCCCGCTAGCGATGGAAGGAGCGCTGAAGCTCAAGGAGATTTCCTACATCCATGCCGAGGGCTATGCAGCGGGTGAATTGAAGCACGGGCCGATCGCATTGATAGACGAGAACATGCCGGTGATCGTCATCGCGCCCCATGACCGCTTTTTCGACAAGACCGTCTCCAACATGCAGGAAGTGGCTGCCCGTGGAGGGCGGATTATCCTCATCACCGATGAAAATGGGGCAGCCGCATCGAAACTCGACACCATGCACACGCTCGTGCTGCCGGCTGTCGACGAGATTATCGCGCCGATGATCTTCTCGCTGCCGATACAGCTTCTTGCCTACCACACGGCGCTCTTCATGGGGACAGATGTAGACCAGCCGCGCAATCTCGCAAAATCGGTCACGGTCGAATGATTGTGAACCTGTACAGATGGCGAAGCTCTCGATGGAAAGCTACCCTTTGTCTGGATCCGGATGAAAACCAGATGACCAGTGTTTGCTGGAATTTGGAATCCCTTTTTTCGGCCGGTCGATCGGGGCACAGGGCGATCGAGCTTCCTAGAGCCGACGTCAGCACGCAGCCGGGGGCTTTCAAGAGTGGGTCTTTCGCTCCCCCGCCGGTGGAGATTGGCCGAAGGAAGCAGTGTCCGTACCGGGAGTTCGAGTTGGTGTTCAGAGTTCCAGGGCCCCCTCCTGAGATGGCCTGATCGGCTGTAGCGCATCCGACCTGCGATCCTTCGCGAATAATTCTCGCCGTTGGCTTTCTTGATTAGAAGGAGGTGAGCCGCCATATTCCGACCCAGCTCCTAATTCAGGCGGCCCATTCCATGGATGAGGCCGGTCCGGCTGAATGGACGTCCATTTTTTGATTTGCTTGGTCTGCGCCGCCGGGGGGTATCTCCCGAGGGAGCTCCCATGTTCTTGGAGATGTTTATGAACGATTCGCGCATTCCCGAACCAGTCTTGACGGCTATGTCGCAGGGGACCCACATCGTCCGCGCTTATCGTGAGCACCTTGGGTATTCGATCGAGGACCTGACGGTCGCGAGCGGGCTTGCCGCTGAGGAAATTCAAAACATCGAGCGAGGTCTGAGGTACAACAAGGGATATCGGGATCGGATAGCGAGATCGCTTTCCATACCTGTGGGAATCCTTGAGGCAGAGTCGCACATTTCGGACGCCGCCTGATCAGTCGGATGATCCGCAATGGGTGGACTACCGCTCTTGTGATGTGAAGCTTGCGGCTGATTGTAGACGCTGATTCCGTTGGGATGCCTCTGGCGCAGTACCGCCAAGAGAATCTCGTCAACTTTCCGATGCAGGAACCCTTCACATGGGCTCGCGAACAACAAGGCGATATAGCCGCCCGGAGTGCTACGAAACGTGCACGAGGGCATCGGCTCGCGACGAAGGATTGTAACGGCGAACTCTTGGTAGTTCGGCGAGGCGATGCTGCCGCTTGAGCATCAACTCGGCCTACGAGAGTGGCTACTCCTAGGCTGAATCGGCCAACATGGCCGGCATCGCGCCGCTCTGAAAATAACATGGCGGACATCCTGACGTTTCCGGGTTGACTATGGGTGTTCGAACCACGAAAAGGGGCCGCTCTTCGTGAGTGGCGTGCGCCGGCAGTCTAACCCCAAGCCCCCCGCCCAGGCTGCCGGCGCGCTTCTAGAAAGATCGAGGTAGGCACTCGCTGCGCTCTGCCCGCCGACACCTTGTGCTTCCTCCAGCGAGTCCAGCGGACCACCATGGGTGTTGCCAGTTCTGGTGCTTACCCACGTCCATTTGCGATCTCGGGTCATTGAGAGTACCGCAAGCACCCTCTCTGCTGGATGGCAACGCGGCTCGCGCCGCCCGTATGCAGCGCAAGCTCCATGCATGAGGTCGTCCCTTCAAAATACTTGATGCAGTTGCGCTTGCGTAGCTCCTTGCATGCGCTCGATGCCAGGAGGAGACCTCTGTCTAAACGCTCGCATCGATGCAACGCCGTTGATCACCATCATCGCGGCGACCGCTTCGCGGGGGCCGCAGCCGTTTTGGAGCATGACGATCATGCCGGCGCCATCGCAGTGACGCACATGCAAAATTCACAGATGCATTCTCGCCCAATGCTAGGTGCCCAGCATATGTCCGGCATCCCGCAACGCGGCTACGAAGAGACGGGCATTGCCGTTGGCATCCATCTTGGCCTGCATCGACAGGGGCATCCTGTGCCAGCTCTCCAAGGACGCAATGTAATGTGAGAACATACCGTTAACGATGCAATAGTGGGTAACTAGGCCGTGTACATCCAACGCCAGCACGCCGAATTGGCCGCCGTGATATCGGATGGCTGCGACCCGCTGGACCTGCGCGTCACCGTCGATCCGCACGTCGAAAAGCAGGATGCCGCGGCTCCTGGTGGCTATCTCGGCGGCTTTTTCAGCGAAGCTCAACGAGAGCGAGCGGACGCTTTCGACTGCCATCTGTAAAACCATCAAGTTCAGTTCATCCACTGACATAAGGTACCTGTGCGCAAGACATGGGTGATTGCAATCGACCACACCGCTTGTTCACAGATGTCGGCTCATCACCGGTTATTCAGGGTTTGCCGGTCATCTTTGCGGCAAGCCATCCGGGCTCCTTGTACCCTGCAACCGTTGCAGTGGCGTCCCTCGGCGCTCGGAACCGCCAGGCTCTGCTCGTCGAGAACTTTGTCCGCGAGCAGCGTTCGCTTGAGCATTCCGCTAAAGCGTGACGTCTCACCAGTCCGTGTCCTTGCAGCTCACCGCGAGGGCGTTTTGCGCAACCGCACGCAAGCGCACGAAACTGGTCTCCGTTCACTTCACAAAATGGTTTTCCTGAAGTACTGGAGCGCAGAGAAATCTCCGGTCGCAGCCTACCCGGTTAAAACAAGGACCCAACGATGAAGACTCTCGTCGTCTGCTCCGGCGGATTGGATTCCGTTACTCTTGCTCACAAGGTGGCAGCGGAGCACCAGCTTACCGGCCTGCTATCGTTCGATTACGGCCAACGGCATAGGAAGGAATTGGGCTTCGCCACCCTTTGCGCGGAGCGCCTGGGCGTCCCGCAGCGAATCATCGATATCCACGAGATCGGCGGCGGCCTTTCCGGCTCCGCGCTGACCGACAATGTGGACGTGCCCGACGGGCACTATGCCGAAGATACGATGAAGGCAACGGTGGTGCCCAACCGGAACGCCATCATGTTGGCCATTGCCTTCGGCCTCGCCGCAGCGCAAGACGCTGACGCGGTGGCGACGGCCGTGCATGGTGGGGATCATATTGTCTATCCCGATTGCCGTCCGGCCTTCATCGATGCTTTCCAGATGATGCAGGACCACGCGCTCGACGGCTACGCGCAGATTCGCCTTTATGCACCCTATGTGAACCTGACGAAGGCGGACATTGTTAGGGATGGAGCCACATACGGCACGCCGTTTGCGCAGACCTGGTCCTGTTACAGGGGCGCCGAGCGTCATTGCGGGAGGTGCGGGACCTGCGTCGAGCGGCGTGAGGCGTTTCACATCGCTGGGCACCCGGACCCAACCGAGTACGAGGACTCCGACTTCTGGCTGGGAGCGCTGCGAAGGACCACCGCGTAATGTTCCGCATCACCAAGGAATTCCACTTCTCAGCCTCGCATCAGCTCACCTCATTGCCACCCGATCACCAATGCGCGCGCCTGCACGGACATAACTACATCGTCGAAGTGGAGCTTTCAGCGGATGGACTGGACGATCACGGCTTCGTGCGCGACTACCACGATTTGGCGCCATTCAAACGCTACATCGACGAGAGCTTCGACCACCGACATCTCAACGAAGTACTGGGACACGAGCAAGTCACGGCGGAATATCTGGCCAGACATTTCTACGACTGGTGCAAGGCACGCCTGAGCGAAACCGCGGCCGTGCGGGTGAGCGAAACGCCGAAAACCTGGGCGGAATACCGGCCATGACCAATACTCATCCCGCAATCCGCGTTAGCGAGATTTTCGGGCCGACGATCCAGGGCGAGGGCGTGCTCATAGGTTTGCCGACGATCTTCGTCAGAACCGGCGGGTGTGACTTTCGCTGTTCCTGGTGCGACAGCCTGCATGCTGTGGACAATCAATTCCGCCATGAATGGGAGATGATGTCCGTCGGCGCGGTGTGGAAAAATGTGCTTGCGCTTTCCGGTGGCCGCCCGCTTATGGTGTCGCTGTCAGGCGGCAATCCGGCCATCCAGCCGCTCGGCGCGCTCATCGACCGAGGCCATGGTGACGGTTACCGTTTTGCGCTGGAAACCCAAGGTTCGCTTGCCAGGGACTGGTTTGCGCACCTTGACGTGCTGATCCTCAGCCCAAAGCCGCCGTCAAGCCAAATGACGACAGATTGGGCCGCTGTCGAGGCGTGCCTCCAGGCGGCACAAGGCAAGCCCCAAATCGTGCTCAAGCTCATTGTTTTCGACGAAAGGGACTACGCCTACGCGAAAGACGCCGCTGCGCAATTTCCGCAACTTCCGATCTATCTGCAACCCGGCAATCACACGCCGCCACACCCGGCAAATGATGACGCGCCCGTCGACCTTGACGGAATATTGAAGCGCATGGAGTGGCTGGTTGACAGCGTGACCCGCGACAAATGGTTCGAAGCCCGCGTGCTACCGCAGCTGCACGTTATGCTCTGGGGTAACAAGAGAGCCGTCTAGGCCAGGCCCTTTCCACCTGAACTGCACCGGCATATTCGGGTGAACGGGTGGTTCAACGTTGACCGCGCTGCCGGGGTGCTTGCGGACTTCTGCCACCGGCCCAAGTGTTGTCAGCCGCTTGCACGGCACCTTGCATTCTCCTTGCAAGGTCGAAGGGAGCTGTCGCCGACAACCATGATCTGACAGGCAGGGCATGAGCGGGCGATATCGTCGCTATGCCAAGACGCGTCTGGTCCGCTTCGAACCGTCTCGGCCGACGGTCGCCGGTCAACAGTGGAAAACGATCGCAATCGGTTCACGATCGAGTGAGAGCCATGACCGTTCCTCTGCGGTGCTCAGACTGCCGCCGAGTGCCTGGCCGTTCCAGTTTCGAAATATTTGTCGAACCTGGCCGCGATGCTTCGGACGAAAGGGCGACTTTCAGCCGGCACAACGAATCTGTCGCCATCAAGTTCAAGCAATCGAACCGGATCGTGTAGGGCCATGGAACTCGACTGAAGGAGGAGCCTCTGGCCGGCTTCGCCGAAGCGTTCCACCAGATCGATGGCCGAGAAGGCGAAGTCGCACATCAGCCGCTCGATGATCCAGCCGCGAACGCGGTCGTCGTCGGAAAGTGCGATACCGCGGACGGCGGCCAGCCCGCCGTCATCAACCATGCGTCGATATTCGCTGGTCGAAGGCATGTTCTGCGCATAGCCCTGCCGAAACTGACTGATGGATGACGGACCGAGACCGATCAATGTCTCGCAGCGATCCTCTGTATAGCCCTGGAAATTGCGATGCAAAGCCCCCGCGCGAGCCGCTACTGCCAACGCATCGCCCGGTTTGGCGAAATGATCGAGCCCGATTGCTTCGTATCCTCGGTCAAGAATAGCGTGGGCTGCCAGTTGTGATTGGGCAAACCGCTCCTCCGGCCCTGGCAACCAGGCCTCATCAATCATGGTCTGATGTTTCTTGAACCACGGCACATGGGCGTAGCCAAAAAGCGCTATCCTGTCGGGTTCCAAGGTCAGCGCCTGCGCGACGGTGGAGGAGACGCTCTCCCTCGTCTGGTGCGGCAAGCCGTAGAGCAGGTCTAGATTGACCGATTCGACGCCGCGCGAACGAACACCGTCGACTACCGCTTTGGTCTGCAAAAAGCTCTGCTCGCGGTTGATTGCCTTCTGAACCTTCGGATCGAAGTCCTGGACGCCGAGGCTCGCACGGGTCGTGCCGATTTCGGCAAGCGCATTGAGGCGGGCATCGTCCATATCATTGGGTTCGATTTCAACGCTGATCTTGGCGCCGGGAAGAAAGGCGAAGCTGTTGCGCAGGACGCTTCCCAGCGCCACTATATCCTCAGGTTCCAGCATCGTCGGGGAACCGCCGCCGAAATGAACCGCGCGAACTCGGCCCTTGCCGGTAACAAGGCCGCCAACCGTGGCGATCTCCGCATACAGCGAGCGCAGATAAGCGGCCACCGGCTCGTAGTGGCGCGTCTGTTTGGTATGGCACGCGCAGAACCAGCAGAGCCTGTCGCAATAGGGAATATGCAGGTAAAGCGATATCTCGTCACCACCTTCGAGCGCCTCCAACCAGCCTCGGTAAACGACGGCATCGACGCCCGCATGGAAATAGGGCGCAGTCGGATAACTGGTATAGCGCGGGACGTTCTCGCCAAGTCTGGCAGCTAGCTTTTGTCGCATGTCGTGGTCCACCGTGTTTGCGTCGCCCGAACTGTGGATGCTTGGATGAGCCTAAGCCCTGATTTCGATCAACCTTCAGCACGGACAAACTGCCGCAAGGATTTTTCTACCGTGGATTGCTATCCTGCCCGCACTGGACCGGTAGAGCGATCGAATGACATTACGGCAGGATATTCACAGTTCCGGCATTCCCGTTCTTTGCCTGCCTTGCGAGGCACGGCGCCGCGGTGTCTGTGGCGCGCTCGAGCCAGACGATTTGGCTCAGCTCGCCAAGACGTCGTCGCGGCACAATATCGAGCCGGGGGTCGAACTGATCGGCGACGCCGAGGCGGTCGACTGTTATTCAAACGTGCTTTCAGGCGTGGTGAAGCTCACGAAGAGCCTTTCGGACGGCCGCCAGCAGATCGTCGGTCTCCAGTTCGCGCCGGATTTTCTGGGACGGCCCTTCAAGATGAAAAGTGCGATCAATGCGGAAGCGGCAACAGCTGTCTCGCTATGCTCGTTTCCGAGAGCGGCCATCGAACGGATGATGAAGCAGTCACCCGAATTTGTGCATCGCCTGCTCAAGCAGGCGCTGAACGAACTTGACGAGGCCCGCGAATGGATGGTGACTCTGGGGCGCAAGACCGCACCAGAGAAGGTGGCGAGCTTTCTCCTCATGATTGCCCGGAACATCGACTCCAATAATGTTGACCCGGCGGCTAGGTCGGCGTGCTTCGAGCTGCCGATGACGCGTGCCGACATCTCTGATTTCCTTGGAATCACAAACGAGACCGTGAGCCGTCAGCTGACCAGCCTGAGAATGGACGGCGTGATTCGGATCGAGAACAACCGCCGCGTCACCGTGGACAGCATGAGCCGGCTGGAACGGCGCTGCGGCGGCCGAGGCGCAACAGCCGTTTGAATGACACGAAGCTGCATGGCCCACGCCACTTACTTCATTCGGGGTAGGGCATGCTCGCGTTGGGCTCAGAAGACATCGCGTAGCGACAGCCCGTTGTCCATCCGATCGTATGCGCCAGTTGCGTTTCGGCTCGTCGGCGAAGCATCCACACTTGGCCGAAGTCAATATGCCTCATACGCAGGCGAAAATCGCCGTCCAAACCATAAATGTAACGAAGGCAGCGCAACGCTGGCGCTGGCTGTTCCAAGGCATTAAACGATCGACGTTCGGTAAGGCATCGGCCTGCTTACCAGCGTCACAGAAGGTGCGCTTCCCCACACGCCCGCGATCGCCTCCATACCCGGGCCCCAACTGGGGACGCCGGGCCTGTCCATAAACCGGCGGCCGCTGCTGCACTTCCACATTCGACACAGTCTGATCGCACCGAACTCGATGCTGCTCGAAGCAAAATGGTGCGGCTCTGACATGGATCAGGGCGAGCAGGCGACGGCTGCGCAATAAGGCACCGCGGTTTGGCATCCGCCGGAATTGGAAATCGGGGCTTGCGATGAAATTCGGCAAAGAAATGGTGCTTCTAAGCCTGTTCGCATTCGCGGCTTTGGTGGCCGCTGGCGCTGGGGTGGATGAACCCTTTCGCCAGCATATGTGGGTCTTATTCTTCGCCTTGGCTGGCTTCACTGCGATCCTGTTGCGCAACACTGAGTTCAAGCCTGCCGCGCCGATCGACCCGTCCGCTTACATGGACGGGCCAATCCGCTATGGCGCCATCGCCACCATGTTCTGGGGTGTCATCGGCATGCTTGTCGGCGTGGTCATCGCGCTGCAACTCGCCTATCCCGATCTCAACATCCAGCCCTGGTTCAACTTTGGCCGTTTACGGCCACTGCATACGTCGGGAGTCGTCTTCGCCTTCGGCGGCAACGCGCTGCTTTGCACGTCTCTCTATGTCGTGCAACGCACCTGCCGCGCCCGGCTGTTCGGTGGCGATCTCGCCTGGTTCGTGTTCTGGGGTTACCAGCTCTTCATCGTGATGGTAGCGACAGGCTATCTGCTCGGCATCACCGAGAGCCGCGAATATGCGGAACCCGAATGGTATGTGGACATTTGGCTGACCATCGTCTGGGTCGCCTATCTCATCCTGTTCCTCGGCACGATCCTGAAGCGCAAGGAACCCCACATCTACGTCGCCAACTGGTTCTACCTGTCCTTCATCGTCACCATCGCGATGCTGCATGTGGTCAACAACCTCNCATCTACGTCGCCAACTGGTTCTACCTGTCCTTCATCGTCACCATCGCGATGCTGCATGTGGTCAACAACCTCTCCATGCCCGCCTCCTTCCTGGGCTCGAAGAGCTATTCGGCTTTCTCCGGGGTCCAGGACGCTCTGACGCAATGGTGGTACGGCCACAATGCCGTGGGCTTCTTTCTGACCGCCGGCTTTCTCGGCATGATGTATTATTTCGTACCCAAGCAGGCGAACCGGCCGGTCTATTCCTACCGGCTGTCGATCGTCCATTTCTGGGCAATCATCTTTCTCTACATCTGGGCTGGACCCCATCACCTGCACTACACCGCCTTGCCCGATTGGGCGCAGACGCTCGGCATGGTGTTCTCGATCATGCTGTGGATGCCGTCATGGGGCGGCATGATCAATGGCCTGATGACGCTGTCGGGCGCCTGGGACAAGCTCCGCACCGATCCGATCATCCGCATGATGGTGATGGCCATTGCCTTCTACGGCATGTCCACCTTCGAGGGTCCGATGATGTCGATCAAGACGGTCAACTCGCTGTCGCACTATACCGACTGGACCATAGGACACGTCCATTCGGGCGCACTCGGCTGGGTCGGCATGATCTCGTTCGGCGCGATCTACTTTATGGTGCCGAAGCTGTGGAACCGTGAACGACTCTATTCGCTGCGCCTCGTTACCTGGCACTTCTGGCTGGCGACGCTTGGCATCGTTGTCTACGCCGCGGTCATGTGGGTGTCCGGCATCATGCAGGGCTTGATGTGGCGCGAATACGACGAGCAGGGCTTCCTGGTCTATTCCTTCGCCGAAACCGTGGCCGCCATGCACCCCTACTATGTGATGCGCGCCATCGGTGGGGCCATGTACCTCTCCGGCGCCCTGATCATGGCCTGGAACATCGCCATGACCATCCTGGGCTACCGGCGCGAGGAGGATCCGATGCCGCGCTCGACCCCCGCCCTCCAGCTTGCGCGATGATGAGACAGAAAATGAGGTTGATGAACAGACACGCGGTCATCGAGAAGAACGCTACACTTCTTCTCCTCGGGTCGCTGCTGGTCGTGACAATCGGCGGCATCGTCGAGATCGCGCCGCTCTTCTACCTCGACAACACGATCGAGAAAGTCGAAGGCATGCGGCCTTACTCGCCGCTCGAACTCGCCGGGCGCAACATCTATGTGCGCGAGGGCTGCTATCTCTGCCACAGCCAGATGATCCGCCCGTTCCGTGACGAGGTTGAGCGCTACGGCCATTACAGCCTGGCGGCCGAGTCGATGTATGACCACCCCTTCCAGTGGGGATCGAAGCGCACCGGACCGGACCTCGCCCGGGTGGGCGACCGCTATTCGAATCTGTGGCAGGTCGAACACCTGACGGATCCACGGAACGTGGTGCCGGAATCGATCATGCCGAGCTATGGCTTTCTGAAGGACACGCCGATCGCGGTGAAGGACTTCTCGACGCATCTGGTCGCAAACAGGCGTGTCGGTGTCCCTTACACCGATGACATGATCGCTAACGCCAATGCCGATCTGATGGCGCAGGCCGATCCCAACGCTGACACGTCCGGCCTCGAGGCCCGCTACCCCAAGGCCAGGATAGGCGATTTCGACGGTGATCCGCAGCAAGTCACCGAAATGGACGCCCTGGTTTCTTATCTCCAGATGCTCGGCACGCTTGTCGATTTCAAGAACTACGATGAGACCGCCGGCTACCGCTGAGGACAATGGCGATGACGTACAATTTCATGCGGGAGTTTGCCGACAGCTGGGGCCTGCTTGCCATGGCTCTCTTCTTCATCGGATCCGTTGCCTTTGCACTTCGTCCCGGCAGCCGCAGGCAAGCCGGCGAAGCAGCTCAAATTCCTCTGAAGGAGGACTGATCATGAGCAGCGATCACATTGACGAGGTTTCCGGCATCTCGACGACCGGTCATGAGTGGGACGGCATTCGCGAGCTCAACAACCCGCTCCCGCGCTGGTGGGTCATCACCTTCTACATGACCATAGTCTGGGCGATCGGTTACACAATTGCCTACCCGGCATGGCCGCTGTTGCACTCCGCGACAAAGGGCGTACTTGGCTATTCCAGCCGCAACGAAGTCAAGAACGAGTTGTCCGCGGCCGAAGCGGCAAAGGGCAAATATGTCGCCGCAATAGAGTCGAAAAGTGTTTCGGAGATTGCTGCGGATGACACGCTGCGCGAATTCGCCGTCGCTGCCGGCGCCGCCGCGTTCAAGGTCAATTGCGTGCAGTGCCACGGTTCCGGCGCCCAGGGATCCAAGGGCTTTCCGAACCTAAATGACGACGACTGGCTGTGGGGCGGCGAGGTGGACCAGATCCAGCAGACGATCGCTCATGGCATCCGCTTCGCCTCCGACCCGGCTACGCGCCTGTCGGAAATGCCGGCCTTTGGCGACATCATCACCGCCGATCAGATCAAACAGGTCAGCACCTACGTTGCCAGCCTGTCCGGCACTGTCGGCGATCAATCGTTGGTCGCGCCCGGCGCCAAGGTCTTCGCCGAAAATTGCGTGGCCTGTCACGGCGACAATGCAAAAGGCAACAAGGAACTCGGCGCTCCAGATCTGACCGACGCCATCTGGCTCTACGGGTCAGGCGAAGCGGCCATCGCCGCCCAGGTCACCGCGCCGAAACAGGGCGTGATGCCGGCCTGGGGCGTGCGCCTCGGCGAGACCAAGGTCAAGGAACTGGCGGTCTACATCCATTCGCTTGGCGGCGGAGAATAGGAGCAGAAGCCTATTCTCGTCCTCCCCCTCCCGCCAAGCGACGAGGCCCGGCGTAAGCCGGGCCTCGGCATCATCCAGAACCGATGAGTCGGCTTCCGGCGAAATCGTCGCTGGTGACTGGAGCTTCTCGTGCTTGATAACTCGCAAATAGAAAGGATCGAACCCACGCCGGTCAACTCCGCCAAGGTGCGTCAGCCAATGTACGCCGCGCGCAAGAAGATCTTCCCGAAGCGGGCCTCGGGCAGCTTTCGCCAGTTCAAATGGCTGGTGATGGCGGTCACGCTCGGCATCTACTATCTGACGCCGTGGCTGCGCTGGGATCGGGGCTCGTTTAGCCCGAACCAGGCCGTGCTGCTCGATGTCGCCAACCGGCGTTTCTATTTCTTCTTCATCGAGATATGGCCGCAGGAATTCTACTATGTCGCCGGCCTTCTGGTCATGGCCGGCGTCGGTCTTTTCCTGATCACCTCGACTGTCGGCCGTGCCTGGTGTGGCTACACATGCCCGCAGACCGTATGGGTCGATCTGTTCCTTGTCGTCGAGCGAGCCATCGAGGGTGACCGCAACGCTCGTATCAAGCTTGATGCCGGTCTCTGGACTCCCCGCAAGCTTGTGCTGCGGGTATCGAAACACGCCATTTGGCTGGCCATAGGCGCGCTGACGGGCGGCGCCTGGATCTTCTATTTCGCTGACGCGCCGACGCTGCTCGGCGAACTCTTCACCGGAACGGCAGCGCCTGTCGCCTACATCACCGTCGCGGTGCTGACGGCAACGACCTACACGTTCGGCGGGCTGATGCGCGAGCAGGTCTGCACCTATTTGTGCCCATGGCCGCGCATCCAGGCAGCCATGCTCGATGAAAGTTCGCTCACCGTCACCTACAATGACTGGCGCGGCGAACCGCGCACGCGTCATGCCAAGAAGGTGCTGGCCGCAGGCCAGCTCGTGGGCGACTGCGTCGACTGCAATGCCTGTGTCGCGGTCTGCCCGATGGGGATCGACATTCGCGATGGCCAGCAGCTCGAATGCATCACTTGCGCGCTCTGCATCGACGCCTGTGACGGCGTCATGGACAAGCTCGGCAGGGAGCGTGGGCTGATCGCCTATGCGACGCTCTCCGACTACAACGCCAACATGATGCTGGCGACTGCAGGCGGGTCCAGCTCAGTCAATCCGGCGCTGGTCAGGACGGATGACGGCCTGTTTTCGGACAGAGTGGCGCATTTCCACATCCGCAAGATCTTTCGGCCACGCACCTATGTCTACATGGCTATGTGGTCGCTGATCGGCCTGGGCCTCCTCTACTCGCTGCTGACGCGCGACCGGCTCGAAATCAATGTCCTGCACGACCGCAATCCACAATTCGTGACGCTCTCCGACGGCTCGATCCGCAACGGCTACACCGTCAAGCTGCTCAACATGATCCCCGAGCCGAGGACGATCGTCGTAACCATGCAGGGCCTTGAAGGCGCTGACATGGTCGTCGTCGGCGACGACATCCCCGCAGGCCGTTCCTTCGCCATTCCGGTCGAACCCGACCGCCTGAAAATGCTGAGGGTCTTCGTTCGCCAGCCGGCGGACCAGATCCGCGCTCCGGCACAGACCTTCAAGTTCCGCGTCGAGGACAGAGCCAGCTTCGAGTCGAACGAGTACACCGCCACCTTCAACGCGCCGGAGACTGCCAGATGAGCGCCAGAACACAAAAAACCCGCGAATTCACCGGCAGGCACATGTTGGCCATCATCCTGGCCTTTTTCGGTGTGGTCATCGCGGTCAATCTGACCATGGCGACGCTTGCCAACACGAGCTGGACCGGCCTGGTCGTCGAAAACACCTATGTGGCGAGCCAGCAGTTCAACAGGAAGGCCGAGGAAGGGCGGGCGCAGGCAGCCCTCGGCTGGACCGGCAAGCTGACCATCGCATCGGGTGAAGTCCGCTACGGCCTCATCGACGCCGCCGGCAAACCGGTTCCCTTGCATGGCGTGAAGGCGCTGTTTCGCCATCCCGCTTACGAAAAAGAGGATGAATCCATCAAGCTCGTCCTCGCCTCGGGTCAGGAATTCGCCGCCCAGCATTTGCCGAAGGATGGTGTCTGGATTGTCGAAGTCGACGCCGATGCCGGCCTGGATAAACCGTATCGCGACGTGCGCAGGATCGTGATTTCCCATGGAGCGCTGCAATGAGCTGTTGTGCGCCGGGTGCTGAAATGGCGCTGGATATGGTCAGCGTGACCTCGGCCCTGCCGTCCAGCCAGGAAATCAAGCTGGCGAGCCGATCACTTGGCGACGACCTTCATCAGACCGAGCTTTCGATACCGGCCGTTCGCTGCGGTGCCTGCATTCAGACTATCGAGACGGCATTGGGAAAGCTCGATCATGTCGAAGCCGCCCGCGTCAACCTGTCAACGAGGCGGGTGTCTATCCGCTGGCGCGGCGACGACGTTCCGCCATTCGTCGCTATCCTCGGACGCCTGGGCTACCAGACACATCTGTTCGAAGCCGACACCGATACAAAGGACAAGACGCTCTCGGAGCTCATCCGCGCCGTCGCTGTTGCGGGCTTTGCGGCGGGCAACATCATGCTGCTTTCGGTCTCGGTCTGGTCCGGTGCCGAAGGCGCTACCCGCGACCTGTTCCACTGGGTCTCGGCGGTTATCGCCATCCCTGCACTAGCCTTCGCCGGCGGCATCTTCTTCCGCTCGGCCTGGAATGCGTTGCGCCACGGTCGCATGAACATGGACGTGCCGATCGCGGTCGGGGTGTCGCTGGCATACGCCATGAGCCTCTATGAGACGATCACCCATGGCGACCACGCCTATTTCGACGCATCGGTGTCGCTGCTGTTCTTCCTCCTGATCGGCCGCACGTTGGATCATGTCATGCGCGAACGTGCCCGGACCGCCGTGAAAGGCCTGTCCCAGTTGGCCGCACGTGGCGCCATGGTGCTGCGCGGCGATGGTGCACGCGACTATCTGCCGGTTGGCGAGATCGAACCCGGCATGCTGCTGTTGATCGCTGCCGGCGAGAGAATCCCCGTCGACGGCAAGATCATTCAAGGGGCCTCGGATCTGGACTGCTCGTTGGTTTCCGGCGAGAGCACGCCTCGAAGCGTTGCAGCAGGCGAAGCCGTTCAGGCCGGTATCCTCAACCTAACCGGCCCGCTGACGATCGAGGCGACAGCCGCCGCGAAAGATTCGTTTCTGGCGGAAATGGTTCGGCTCATGGAAGCCGCAGAGGGCGGCCGCGCGCATTATCGCCGGATCGCCGATCGTGTTTCGGTGCTCTATGCCCCGGTGGTTCATCTCACAGCCTTCGCGACGTTCCTTGGCTGGATGGCGGCGACCGGTGACTGGCACCGGGCGATAACCATCGCCATTGCCGTTCTCATCATCACATGCCCGTGCGCGCTCGGCCTCGCCGTACCGATCGTCCAGGTGGTCGCGGCGCGGCGCCTGTTCGAGAACGGCATCATGGTCAAGGACGGTTCGGCCATGGAGCGCCTGGCGACGATTGATAGAGCGGTGTTCGACAAGACCGGAACGCTCACCCTCGGCCAGCCCCGGCTGGTCAATGCGGACTCGATTGATCCGGCCATGCTGGCAATCGCGGGAGACATGGCTGCGCACTCGCGTCACCCGTTTTCAAAGGCCATAGCCGGTTTTGCCTGCCTTGGCGGGCAGCACAAATTCGATGCCGTCACCGAGCACCCGGGTTTCGGGATCGAAGCCACAGCGACCGGTAGCACCTGGCGGCTGGGTCGACGCGGAGGATGGAAAGCCCGCACCGGCCGCGAAGGCAGACATGGCTATGGCGGGACGGTTCTGACCAAAGACGGGATCATTGTCGCGACCTTCGATTTCGAGGATGCGCTGCGCGTCGACGCCAGGGCAGCCATCGATCAACTGCACAACGCTGGTATGTGCGTGGAGATGCTGTCGGGCGACACCGCGAAAGCCTGCGCCGAGGTTGCGGACGGGCTTGGTGTCGATGATTTCGTTCCCTGCCTGCTGCCGTCCGGCAAGGTTGAACGCATCGAGACGCTGGCGAGGGACGGGCACAAGGTTCTGATGGTTGGCGAGGGGCTCAACGATACGCCGGCGCTGAGCGCTGCGCATGTCTCGATCGCACCCGCCACCGCCGCCGACATTGGCCGCAATGCAGCCGACTTCGTTTTCCTGCGCGAAAGCCTCTTGGCGGTCCCGCTGGCTGTTGACGTATCGCGCAAGGCGGGAAGCCTGATCCGACAGAACATAACAATTGCGATCGTTTATAATGCTGTTGCCGTTCCGATCGCCATTCTGGGCGATGTTACGCCTCTTATCGCCGCGGTCGCGATGTCAGCCTCGTCATTGCTCGTGGTTGGAAATGCCATGCGTCTGCAAGGCTTCGCAACGGGTGCGTCGTCCGTATTTGCGCGGCAAGACAGGCCCGCGCGGGCCGGCGCCTTGGCTCAATCGTCATGACGACGCTCGTCTACCTCATCCCCGTAGCGCTATTCCTTGGCGCACTCGGCCTGTCCGGCTTCCTTTGGGCGTTGAGAAGCGGCCAGTACGAGGATCTCGATGGCGCGGCGGAGCGCATTCTCATCGACAGCGACGACGGCGCGGAGAATGCCACTCGTTCCAAGTGACTCAGATCAACGCGCCGCGGGTCGGGATGTCCTATCGTCGTCCGACGAAAGATCAGGAGGGTGAGGATGCAAGCCGAATCCTTAATGACAAAGCCAGTCATCACGACGCATGCGAACGCGACGATCGCCGAAGCGGTCATGCTTTCAAGCAAAGTCAGCTGCCTGCCGGTAACGACCAGCGACGGCACCTTGGTTGGCATTGTAAGCAAAAGCGACTTCTTGCGCCGAGAGGAACTCGGAACCCAGCGTGTGCGTCCGCGCTGGCTGGAGCTTGATCTTGGCCCGGGCACAACCGCCAATGACTATGTGTGCGCTCGAATGGACGGATCATCCATCAGGTGAGGACCACACACCTCATCTGGGCGCCTCCTGTCGACCTCATGATGCAACACCGCATCAACAATGTCCCGATTGTCGATCGGGAAAGGGTCGTCGGCATCATCACGCGAACTGATTTGCTGCTTGTCCTGATCCGCCATGCCGAAACAGGGAACCACGCCACCCGATGACGAACTGATCCGCAAGGCTATCCTTGCCGAACTGCAGCCACAAACCTGGAGCGGTGGTGACTTGATCGATGTGAGGGTCAGCGACGGCCTTGTCGAACTGAAGGGGGCGATTGTCGACGAGCGTCAGCGGAAGGCAGCGATCGTTGCGGCT
The DNA here is from genome assembly GCF_000502935.1 of Mesorhizobium sp. LNHC221B00. Lineage (NCBI taxonomy): Bacteria > Pseudomonadati > Pseudomonadota > Alphaproteobacteria > Hyphomicrobiales > Phyllobacteriaceae > Mesorhizobium > Mesorhizobium sp. LNHC221B00. The sequence goes on from NZ_AYWR01000003.1 coordinate 87,097, forward strand.
GAGAAGGTTGCCGCGTCGGGCAAGTCAAGGACCGCCTCCTCCTCAGTACGGATCCGTTCTCAGTGATGGTTTCATAGCTGCGAAAAAAGCGGGGACGCCAAGCAGAGTCCCTTTGGTTCTGCTCCCTTCCCACATCACTTGGACATGAGGCCGTCGGCGAGTTCCTTCGGCGTCTAGCGCGTTATGGTCGGAGAGCACGCTGTCGGCAGCAAGACGCCCGTCCTGACGGAAATGCGGTGGCCGCTGCCTGTTTTGGTGGGGCTTGGACCGGGGCTTCCTGTGGATCTTGAAGAGCGGCCAATACGAAGATCTCTCCGGCTCCGCCGAGCGGGTCCTTATCGATCGGGAAGAGCCGCGAGGCTGAACCGGTTGGCGGCGCCAACGACTGTGCGGATGCTGGTCGTCAGTCGACCGAATCTTTGCTGGCGATTGCCCGCGTCATGACGATATCGGCGCGCGTGCGAAGAACGGATCAGCCACAATGCGTTGCCGAGCCTTTGGCCAGGAGGGGCACGCGATTGGGAAGCCGACCATTCAGAATGCCCAGACATGCAGACGTTTTCACGGCAATCGACCACTCGACCGTGAACCCGCCGCTGCCGGGTTTGTCGAGCCTGGTTGATCCAGATCAGCGTTATCTCTTCATCGGCATGGTTTCATTGACCAGGCTTCCAACGGAGAACGCATGTCTATCGAGTTGGGGAGATGAGCGACAAACCGTGGGTGATTGCGATGCTTCAAGAGCGCTTCGTATCGAAGATAGCCGCTATGGCGGCACGCTGATGGCCGGCTATGTCGACACATTCGACATCATTGTCGTCGGAGCTGGGCCGGTCGGACTTGCCTTCGCAGCATCGCTCGCCTGGAGCCGACTCAAGGTGGCAGTGGTTGAACGGCAGTCGCTCGACAGCCTGGCGAATCCGGCTTTCGACGGTCGCGAGATCGCGCTGACCCACGCATCAGTGAGAATCCTTCGCGAGCTCGGCGCCTGGGATGCCATCCCCGCATCGGACAAATCACCGCTTCATGGCGCGCGCGTGCTCAACGGATCCAGCCCTTTCGCCCTGAGCTTCGATGCTCCCAGCGGATCTGGGGAACCACTCGGATTTCTGGTCCCAAATTGTCGGATCCGCGATGCCCTGTTCAAAATTGTCCACTTCCAGGATCATGCCCGGCTGCTGTGCGGCAACTCGGTCGTCAATGCAACAAATAGCGAAGACGAGGCGGTCATAACGCTTTCTGATGGCAGGCAATTGGCCGCTCGGCTGCTCGTAGCAGCGGATTCGCGTTTGTCCGCGATGCGCGACCTGCTCGGCATTGGCGCCAACATCCATCCGCTTGGCCACTCCATGCTGATTTGCCGAGTGAGGCACGAGCGCGTCCATCACCAGATCGCGGTCGAATGGTTCGACCACCATCAGACCATAGCGATGTTGCCGCTCATGGAAGGCCTGTCGTCGCTGCTTCTGACTTTGCGCTCAAGCGAGGCCGACAGACTGTCTGCTCTCGATGACGAATTGTTCCTCATGGAATTGATGAACCGGTGTCGAGGACGCCTCGGGCAGATGACCCTGGCAAGCACCCGCCATGCCTATCCGCTGGTCACGACCTGGGCGCACAAGTTCTCGGCTCCGAGTGCGGCACTGATCGGAGACGCTGCCATTGGCATGCACCCGGTGACCGCGCATGGCTTCAACATCGGCCTCGGCGGCCAGAAGCAACTCGCTCATAAAATACTGACAGCATGTCGCGCCCGCCGCGACATTGCCGATCCCGACATGCTCGGCAGATACGAAAGCCGGCTGCGGCTGTCGGCGGGGCCGCTCTATCATGCCACCAACATGCTTGTCGGTCTCTACTCAAGCGAGCACTCGGCGGCACGGCTTGCAAGACATGCTGGGCTCCGCTTTGCCCAACATCTTCCCTTTGTCCGCCATGGCATTTCGGCCATGCTCAGGCGGTGAATCGCACAGAGCGCTGCCGCTCTGGAACGCTGTCTCGGCGAGGCTTCCTTGTCTTGCTGGCGCGCGTCGTCGAGGGGCAAGGCTGTCTCCTGGTGACGTTGCCGATCATGGCATGATTCGGATCAAGGCACGCGCGCGGGCGAAGCCTTGATGATTCGGCAATGCTAAGCCAAAGGTGTGACCCGAAGCATGGTGAGCGCACTGGTTACCCTCGCTGGGTAGTTAACCCGTCCTTCAGTGGGCTTGCATAGGTTTGGTCCTCGCGAACAACGACGCAAGCAAGCTGGTCCATTCATGGCACCCCAAAAGGAAGAAGAATCGCTGGAGGCCAAAATCCGTCAGGATCAGCTTGCTGACCTGAGGGCCGGGCTCTTCGTGTCGATGCCGATAAGCGCGATCCTGTCAGGCCTGATTTGCGCGGTGCAGGCCCTTTCTGGCGGCGGGTTTGCCGCTGCAAGCTGGTTCCTGGTCGTCAATGCGCTAAATGCCGCCCGGCTTGCACTCGCCCGTTTTCAGCTAAAGGAAACGGGGCGCCATCAGGATTTGCTTGGCGTTTTGCCGCGCCTTCGCATGTTTGGCGTCCTTGCCCTTCTGGCAGGGTTTGCCTGGTCCTTCCCGGCCGTGCTGACTGTTGGATACACAACACCACAAGCACCGATGCATCTGGTCATACTGGCGGGCATTTCAGCTGGTGCGGTTACATATGGCAGTTCGTATGCCGCGGCGGCGACCAGCTTCATCACACCTCCACTCCTCATCACGGTGGCGTGCCTTTTGGCGAAAGGCAATTTTGAACGCTACATTCTGGCTTTCACCGTTCTGCTCTTCATGGGCGGCTTGGTCCGAGCTTCGTTTGTTGGGCAGGCGCGCTTCCGCGAAGCAAGCCGCCTGAGACATGAGGCAGAGCGATTTGCGTCGGAAATGGAGCGCAACTCCAGGGAGGACCATCTGACCGCCCTTCTCAACAGGCGGGGCCTTGAACACGCCATCGGTCGGTTCAAGACCGCGGATGGCCCCTTCGTGGCAATGCTGATTGATCTGGACGGCTTCAAATCTGTCAACGACACCTACGGTCACAGGACCGGTGATGAACTGCTTGTCATGATCGCCCGCCGCATAGAGCAGGAAGCACCCGAAGGCTCAACGCTCGCTCGTATCGGCGGCGATGAATTCGTGCTGGTTTTTCCCTCAACGAGAGCTTCGCTTTCTGCCAGTGATCTCGCCTCCAATATCATAGCCAAAATTGCTCGCCCCTATATCGAAGTCGCGTCCGTTCGGGTCGGGGCATCGATAGGGATATACTTGGCGCAGACGCCGAGCCTGACTGAAATGTTGTTGCGGGCGGATATCGCCCTGTATACGGCCAAGCGCCATGGCAGGAACGAATTTTGCCTTTTCGATGCCGAACTCGACAGGGAACTGCAACGTCGCCAGTCGATCGAACGGGATCTTCATTCGGCGATAAAGACGGGAAGATTGCAACCTTGGTTCCAGCCGATCGTGAAACTCGAAACCGAGACCGTGGTCGGTTTTGAAGCCTTGCTGAGATGGTCCCATCCGACGCATGGTGCCATCTCTCCACCCGAAATCATCACGGCCGCACGCGAAACCGGAATGCTTCAGCTGCTGACGCAAACCGTATTCGCCGACTGTTGTGCTTTTATCGACGGCTTGGTGAAAGCTGACTGTCGTGACATTCGTGTGGCGATGAATGTTTCCCCTCGCGAACTGGAAGCCGGCGATATCGACGACATGGTTCTGGAGGGTCTGGCGGCAAGAGGCCTGCCTGCGACGATGTTCGAAATCGAGATTACCGAAGAATCGCCGGTGGACCCGGACAGAGTGGATGAAAAGCTCGGACGGCTTTCACATGCCGGTATTTCCATCGCGCTCGATGACTTCGGCACCGGCTTTTCTACTTTGGCATCTCTCAAGGACCGTCGGATACGCAAGGTGAAAATAGACCAGGGCTTCATTCGCGGCTTGGCCAAGTCCCGAGAGGACCGACTGCTTGTCAAATCGGTCATCGAACTCGGTGACATGCTCGGGATCGAGGTCATGGCCGAGGGCGTCGAAACAGAGGCGGATCGGCAAACCCTGCACAAGCTTGGCTGCCGAACCGCTCAGGGCTTCCTCTTCTCCAAGGCTGTGCCTTTGATGCAAGCACTGGAAATGGCAGTCAAACAGCACGCGAACCAGTTGTGACCGCTCCCGCCGCGCCGGCTGTCGCGGCCGTGCGCTGCCGAATTTGGCTACAGAGACTTGCCTGCTCGAAACACGTGGCAGTGGGCGTTGTGCATCAGCCGGCGAACAGTTCCTTGTAGCCGGTCGTCACCATCCAGTTCGCACGGTCGATATGGCTGCGAAGAGCTTTGCGGGCGCGGACCGGGTCAATGGACGGGTCGATGCCGAGAATGCGCTCGGCCATCTCCTTTTCGCTGGCATTGTCGGCGCAGGCATCCAGGATCCGCAGGTAGATCGTGAAATGCTCCCTGTCGTAGCTCGTGAGGTTCTCCGACCAGGGGACTTCATCGCTCAAAGTTGAGCTTCGAGTCTCATCTGTTCCCATTGGTCCATTCATGCCTGCGAACCTCGCCTGTGAGCGCACGCAGTATATCCCAAAATGGGATAATCCGAAACCGGGATTAGTCGCTGATCCGGTCTTTACCCGACCGGTTCGCCTCCATGCCCAAATCCCTTCGATCGCCCCGCCACCAGCGGTTTCTGGCCCAGCTGGTTTCGCTGCGCAAGGCCAAAGGCCTGACCCAGGAGCAGCTGGCTGACAAGCTTGGTCGTCCCCAATCCTTCGTGGCCAAGTACGAGGGCGCAGAGCGGCGTCTCGACGTCATCGAGTTTCTCGACATAACTGCGGCCATTGACGCTGATCCGTGCGAGATTCTGTCCAGCCTCCGGTCCTAGCGGGCGCGCCGCATCTATCATGATCCGGACAGGAATATTGTCTAGGACAATGCCTCAATTTGTTGAAAGGCGAGCGCTGGTTTTCGGAGGAAGCCGCGCGCACGGCGGCGGTGCCTTTGGGTTCTCGACGTAACTGCGCCGCCTGACCATGTGCGAAAAAACTTGGCGCGCGCCCGCGCGCCTGACGACGCGCACCAGGTGCTCGTGAACCGAGCCCGCTTTTCTTCGGCAAGCTCAGGCGGTCTCGGCCATTCGGCTTCGCCCCTTGGCGTGGGCAGCCCTTCGGGCTGTGACGGCCGCCGCCCTTGCGGGCGGCGCGGTTTGTCTGTTGGCCTTTCCCGGTGGCGCGGGGCGGGCGGCACTCCCTTCTAGACCCGCTGCGGCAGCCCGCAACCCTTCGCGTGCCGCTCAGGGTCCTCCTCTTCGTTCCGGTCCTTCGGATGCGGTCCGCCTACTGGGCGGGCCCTTCCGGTCGCGACTCGCCGCCCACCCCGCTTCCGGGGAAAGGCGCGGCGATTGGTGAGCGGAGGATAACACATGCGTGCAAACAGCAAGCGTACCACCAGCGGAGAGGCTGGCGCAGGCAAGGGCAGGCGCCCGGGCGCCAGCCTCTATCAGGAGATCACCGACCGCATCATTGCCGAGCTGGAGCGCGGTACCGTGCCATGGGTCAAGCCATGGGGCAGCGCAAAAGCAGGCCTCGGCCTGCCGAGGAATGCGTCCACGGGGCGCAGCTATTCCGGCATCAATATCCTCATCCTGTGGGGCGCCGTCATCGAGCGCAGCTATCCCAGCCAGAATTGGCTGACCTTCCGGCAGGCGCTTGCCCTGGGCGGCAATGTCAGGAAAGGCGAGCGCGGCACGACCATCGTGCATGCCGACCGCTTTGTCCCCAAGGACGAGAAGGAGCGCGCACGCCACGAGGGCGATGCACCACAGGCCGTGCCTTTTCTGAAGCGCTTTACCGTCTTTAATGTCGCGCAGTGCGACAATCTTCCGGAACACCTCCATGCCCCCGCCGAGCCGCTGCCTCAGTGCGAGATCGTGCCGCAGGCCGAAACGCTGATTCGCGCCAGTGGTGCGGATTTCAGGGTCGGCGGCGATCGCGCTTTCTACATGCCGGGCAGCGACCACATTCAGGTGCCGCCGCAGCCGGCGTTCCATCAGCAGATCGACTATTACCGGACCTGCTTTCACGAGCTTGGCCACTGGACCGGCCACCCGACGCGGCTTGCTCGCGACCTCTCCGGCTCCTTCGGCTCCAAGGCTTACGCGCGTGAAGAATTGGTCGCCGAAATCACTGCCGCCTTCGTCTGCAGCAATCTCGGCATCGAGCCGACCGTGCGTCACGCCGATTACATCGGCTCATGGCTGAAGGTGCTGCGCGAGGACAACCGCGCCATTTTCCGTGCCGCCAGCCTCGCTTCGAAGGCCGCCGATTTCCTGCTTGGCCTTCAGGCCGATGCGGAAGGCGAGGCGCAAGAAGGGACTGCGGCATGACGATGCCCGATGCTCAACTGGCCACGACCGAGCCGACGCCGGATAGCGAGGAGATGCCCATTCCCGACGGCGCCCGGGACTCACCCGCCCCGATGCAGAACTATGCCGATCTGCATCGCCAAGGTGCGCCCCGGGTCGCAGCGCGCAGCCAACGAGACGGTGACTGCCATCCTTGCCGGCTGCAAGGCTGACGCCGCATTCGGCAAATGCGGCACAAGCTGTTGGCCCTGCTCGGATCACCGGACCGAGAATAGCGTGGTGGCCGGCGGCAATCGCGACCCCTTGCTGCCGCCGGCATGTTCGCGCGCAAGGTGGGCGCTTGGCGACGACAATTCATGCGCGTCGTCGGCATATGGCGGCAACCGGACAATGGCGTTTCGATCGCTTGCGCGACAAGGAAATCGCCGATTCGATGCTCGCCGAGATCGGCGGCAAGAACATCGAGAAGCCGCCTCAGCTTGAGGCCTGGCTGCCGCGCTGGATCAAATTCCCGGCCGAAAGCTACCCAGCTGCGAGGCCTTCCTATTCGCCGATCTGTGCGCAAGGAAGCAGTCGCTGTTCGTGGCGAATAGTCGATCAGGGCCCGAGCGGCGTTTTCTCGAGTACTGCCGCTAAGGACGCGCGCGCCGCTCCGGGCCGCGCCGGCTCCGATTGATCGTCTTGCCGAGCCAGTGCCGCGTGCGATAAATTCCAACGCCAATTCGCCCCCATTTCGGCAGCCCCGCACCGCCCCGGATTGCTTGCTGAGGCGCCAGGCGCATGGCGCCAATTGTACATCCGGTTGCCGAGAGAGCCCGCGCCGCCGGCCCCCTGCATAGTGCCGCCTGCTTATTGTGCCCCCGATCGCGCAACCTGTCTCCATTGTGTCTCAGGGACCATTCCCCTGCGCCTGGCTTGACGACCTATGGGCGGATCCGGCCGGCCCGAAACCCTCGCCGGCAGCTTTTTTCCCCGCCGCCTGCGGCGGCTTCCTCGCGCCGCTTCGCTTCAAAAAAACTCCCCGCTCGGGTCCTCCGCTATCGCTGCGGCCGTGCCGGTTCCGGCGATCCGGACGCGCCCATCACGGTCCGCCATCGCAGGGGAATGGTCCCCTGCGAGCACCAAGAGGAGACTGAAAATGACCGCAATCGGATACGTCACCAAACAGGAAAACGGCGGCTACAAGGGCCAGCTCAAGACGCTCAGCGTCCGCGCCGACATCGACATCGTGCCCAATCAGGCAAAGAGCGCCGACACCCATCCGGACTTCCGGGTGCTGACGCAAGGGGTCGAAGTGGGTGCGGCCTGGATCCGCACCGGCGAGGCCTCCGGCAAGGACTATGTGAGCCTGTCGATTGCGGCCCCCGAGTTTGGCCCGCGCAAGCTCTACGCCAATCTGGGCCGCGCCGCCGGCCAGGATGACGACGACACTTACGCCATCATCTGGAACCCGGTCGACTGACCGGCCGACCCGCAAAGCCCTGCGCCGCCAATCGGCGCAGGGCCTCTCTCAGGACCCGTGAGGCCGCCGAAGGGGCGGCGAAAACTCGCCCCCCACTCTTCGCCCGTCCCCAAAACGATCTCGCTCGCCGATCCTCGCCTCGCTTGCCCGTAACGAACCGAGGATCATCATGGACGACGAAAACGAACGCGCAGCCCGCGCCAAGAAGGGCAGTCCGTTTCTCAACACCGCGCAGGCGGCCTTCTATATCGGGCTGTCCCAGCGCACGCTGGAGAAGATGCGCCTCAAAGGCGGTGGCCCACAATTCCGCAAGCACGGCCGCTATGTCCGCTATCACATCGACGAACTCGACGACTGGTCGAAGGGGCACGCGCAGGAGACCGCGCCCGAGGATGGCGCGCACGAATCCGGCTCGGCCGGTGAGGGAGGCCGCTCATGAGCCGGCGTCCCACCATCCGTCTGATCGGCAGCCATCTGCGGCGCATTCGAGCCCGCAAGACGATCGTCGTTGCCACAATCGGCCTTGGCCTGATTGGCTTCGCCGCCTTCGGCAAACCATCGCCCTGGCTGGTCTGGAACGCCTCGGCGAGTGCGCCGGTGGGCCTCTATCGCGCCGCATCCGGATCTGCCGCTCTTGGTGATCTCGTACTCGTCCGCCCACCAAGACCGGTCGCCGATCTCGCCGCCGAACGCTTCTATCTGCCCAGCAACGTGCCGCTGATCAAGCGCCTTGCGGCGCTGCCCGGCGAGCATGTCTGCACCTTCGGCGACGCCATCATCATCGGCGGCGAGATAGCCGCGCGCCGGCTTGCAACCGACACGCAGCACCGTCCGCTGCCTTGGTGGAATGCATGCCGAAAACTCGCCGCCGCCGAGGTTTTCCTGCTCGGCAGCGATAAAGATCGCTCGTTCGACAGCCGCTATTTCGGGCCGGTGCCGGCCGAAAACATCATCGGGAGGCTCGTGCCGCTATGGACCGAGTGACCCTCCTTATGCTGGGCATGGCGTGTCTCGCACCATGCTCCTGTTCCGCCGCGACCAACACGAAGCCGGTCGTCATCTCCCATAGTCCGCAGCTTGCAAGATGGCAGCCCTTCGTAGCCGAAGCAAGCCGGCGTTTCAGCATTCCACAAACCTGGATTTATGCCGTCATGGATGCCGAAAGCCGGGGGCAGACGACGCTCAATGGGCGGCCGGTCACGTCGAGCGCCGGCGCCATTGGCCTCATGCAGGTGATGCCAGCCACCTACGAGGAGTTGCGCGCAGAGCTTGGCCTGGGAGCCGTCCCGCACGACCCTCGCGACAACATTCTGGCAGGCACTGCCTATCTGCGCGCCATGTATGACCGCTTCGGATTTCCAGGCCTGTTTGCAGCCTATAACGCCGGGCCGGAGCGCTACGAGCAGCATTTGCAGCGCGGGCGACCGCTGCCCAGCGAGACGGTTTCGTATCTGGAAGAGATCAAGGCGGCGGGCATTTCGGCCGCCGATATGGACGCGCTCACCGGCAAATCCCGTTCCAAAAGCGCGCCGGGAATCCCGTCCGGGCAGTCGCTGTTTTTTCTCCGAAACGGTGTTTCCGTGACCGGCCCGAATGGCCAACTCCTGGTGCCGCTCGGATCGGAGCGAGCAAGGTCAGGCCGGCCGGATCGCAGGTGAGGGCAGCGGCTACCGTGGTTCGGGCGGGGGCCAGGGAGGCAGGTCCGCGGAAGGCAAGATAAAGGCAGCGCCTCCTGGAGGCGGCGAAGTGTTTGTCTGCACATCCTTTTCCCAGGAGGTTGCCTCCGGGTCCAGGAGGGTCTGGCGGGCAAGCTTCTGATTTTGCTGCTGGTTCATCGGAGGCCGCATGCAGGATGACGAATTCACGCCGAAGCTCGGCAAAATTGGCTCGCGCGGCTCGAAGGCGGGCAAACGCTACGCTGGCCAGGTGCAGGCCGCGATCAACCGAGCAGGCGGCAGGAGCGGACGCGGCAGCCGCTTCATCGGAAGCCGGGTGGGGCGCGGCGGGGCCGCTGCCGCCGTTCTTAGAGCGCGCGACCGCCACGCGGCGTTTCGGCAGCGGCGCGCAGTCGTCAAGGCACGCATCGTCAAGCTGGCCGGCAAGGGAGTCGACGGGGCTCGTGCGCACCTCCGCTACCTCCAGCGCGACGGCGTCACCCGGGAAGGCGAGCGTGGCGAGCTCTACGCTGCCGACAATGACCGCGCGGACGGCAGGGCCTTTCTCGATCGCTCGAACGGTGACCGTCATCAGTTCCGCTTCATCGTCGCCCCTGAAGACGGAATCGAGTATGATGACCTGAAGCCGCTCACCCGGCGCCTCATGGCGCAAATGGAAGAAGACCTCGGCACCAGGCTAGACTGGGTGGCCGTCGACCATTTCAACACCGGCCATCCTCACACCCACATCATCGTGCGCGGCAGGGATGATCACGGCGAAAACCTCGTCATAGCGCGGGACTACATCTCCTCTGGCTTGCGCGAGCGCGCAGCCGAACTGGTTAGCCTCGACCTTGGCCCGCGCACCGACCGCGAGATCGAGCAGCGCTTGCGCCAGGAGATGGAGCAGGAACGCTTCACCAGCATCGACCGGCAGCTGATGCGCATGCGCGACGATGAGGGGTGTGTCTCACTGGCCAGCCGAGACACCTTTCGCCAGACGCTGCACCAGGGCCGCCTGCGCAAGCTCGAGCGGATGGGCCTCGCCGGGGAGATGCCTGCCGGTCGCTGGCGCTTGGAGGATGAGCTCGAAGCCACGCTACGCCGCATCGGCGCGCGCGGCGATATCGTCAAGACCATCCATCGCGAGCTGACCGGCAAGGGGCTCGTCCGCAGTGCCGCCGACCATCTTATCCACGATCGATCCGACGGGTCGGCTCAAACCGTGGTCGGACGTGTCGTCGGGCGCGGGCTGGCCGACGAAATCACTGACCGCCATTACCTCGTCGTCGACGGCGTGGACGGCAAAAGCCACTATTTTGATATCGGCAAAGGCGAGGCCACCCAACCGACACCAGAGGGCTGCATAGTGCGGGTCAGGCCGAGGGACACCGGGCCAAGAAAAGTCGACCGCACAATTGCCGGCATCGCCACGGTCAACGACGGGCGCTACAGCATCGATATCCATCTCAAGCATGACCCCTCGGCCACCGAACGCTTTGCCGAAACGCACGTGCGGCGACTGGAGGCGATCCGCCGTGCGACCGGTGGCGTCGAGCGCGAGCCGGACGGCACATGGACAGTCGCGCCCGACCATCTCAACCGCGTCGCGGATTACGAGCGTCAGCGAGCGAGGGCCCAGCCTGTTGTCGTCGACAAGCTCTCATCAATGCCGCTGGAGAGCCAAGTAGGCTTCGACGGCGCCACCTGGATCGACCAGGAGCTGGTATCAGCCCACCCTGAGTCCTTGCGCGACTCTGGCTTCGGTCGCGAAGTACGTCAGATCCAGGCCCGCCGACAGCAGTGGCTGATCGCGCAAGGTCTTGCCCATGATGCGCAGGATCGGGTCATCTATCGCGCCAACATGCTTTCAATGCTGCGCCAACGAGAGCTGAACCGTGTTGCCAGTCAGCTCTCGGACGAACTCGGGCTCTCGTATTCTGAAGCGCAGCATGGCAATCGAATAGACGGAACACTGCGCTGCTGCGTCGAGCTCGCCGGCGGAAAATACGGTGTCATCGAGAAATCGCGCGAGTTCACGCTGGTGCCTTGGCGGCCGGTGCTTGAGCATCATATCGGCAAGGAGGTGTCTGGCGTGGTGCGCGCCGAGGGGATTTCCTGGACGATCGGACGCCAGAGGAGCGGGCCCGGCGTTTCGTGAACTGGCTATAATTTATTTGTCTGCGTTGAAACACATACTCAGCCCAGACGGAGTTCCTCCGCCTGCTGCTTGCTCGCAGCATTCATTTGGCGGAGAGTCAGTGTTCTGCATTTTGTAGTTCGCTCTGTCAAAAAGCGCTGGGAATATGCATCATGTTCTGCGTTGACACGGAAGGCGCGCCGACAGGTGCTGCGGATCGGCTCCCGATGCGCTGCCAGCTAGAAAGGTGGGCTGACTCGTGACAGCGCAAGGGGCTCTGGCGGCCGCGGTACGGCGACGCGAGTTCTGGCATCGAGGATGAAGCCGCACTTCCCGATCTTATTCTACTCGCAGGACCGGCAGACGCGGCGGTCGCCCGTGCGAGCATGCTGTTGGCCCTGGCGTGAACTGGCAGTCCGTCCCGGGGGACTTTGTAACGGAGAAAACTAGGCGGAAAGAGGCGCGCGGCCCGTCTCCCCAGCAACCCGCCTTGCGGATCCTCCTCTGCCCGCTTCGCAGACGGGGATACCCTCCGCCCCCTTGCTATTCGTTGCCCGCCGCTATGCAAAGGACAGGCGACCTGAATCCGTGCTCAAGCCGATCTGGCGGCAGAGAGGGGGGTCTCGGGCTGAACATGGGACCCGTGATGGACATAATTGCCACGCGAATCCTCATGTTCGCCTAACCGGCCGGAACGATTTGCAATCCGGGCAGGCAAATTAAGGAGTAGCTCGTTCCGTGTGCAAGCCCAGACAAGTCTTGGTTTTCTCACGGGCGCGATACAAAAGGCACAGGCTGGACTTGGCTGCCGGGGGCGGGGCTTGTCGACCGCTCGATTGAAAGTGAGATGCGAGGCGGAGAATCACCCATGTGCAGAGCGGCAAGGCGCTCGCCTATGTCCCTGTCATTCACCGTTAGTCGATGGTTTAGACGAAGATAGTCCGTCCATGTCGGCGTGCGGAATGTCTCGGTCCAAAGCGTCGACTTCTGAAGGTCTCGCTGGAGGGTCCAGTCCCGCGCACCGGCGCGGCTCTGAACGCGCCGCCTTTCGCGCATGCAGCTCAGAAATTCATCGATACTCTCCTCGAGTATCGAGTACTCCACCTTGATCACGATCGGACCGCTCCTGGGCTTCAAAGGGAGGGCCAGTTCTGGTGGCCTGAAGTCGACGGCCGCTTGATCCGATTCCTCCCATAGCCGCACCGGCAATAGCTTTCCCACAGCCGCGACCAGCAACAGTGCCGCTGCAGCACCTTCCAAAGCCCACGTCAGCGAATAGTACTGCGCGACAGCACCCCAGATCCAGCTACCCGCTGCCATGCCGCCGTAGGTCAGGGCGTAATAAATGGACAGGGTGCGACCAACGACCCACCTTGGGCTTGCCAACTGCACACACACGTCGGTTCCGGTCCAGGTGACAACCCAGCCAGCGCCACCGATTGCAAGCGCGATCGCCACCACAGCCACCGACGATGTGAGGGCCATCAAAAGGCAGCACGTTGCGCAAGCAACGGATGCGAGCGTGATCAATCGGTTCTGGGACGTGATGCGTCTCAAGTAGCTGCTGCCAATGCCGGCGATGAAGGCGCCTGTGCCGAAGCCGGCCAATAGCACGCCGTACACAATTGGCCCTCCCGCCAGTTGGTCGCGAACCAGGAGGGGGAGCAAAGCAAGGATCGAGATGCTTGATAGCCCGAACAGGGTTGCACGCACGATCGCCACTCTGATCTCTGAGGATATCGCCGTGAATCGCATGCCATCATGAATGGCCGTAGTCATCCGCTCGCGCGGAAGAGGCGAAGAGCGAACTTGCCACTGTGAGCGCAAAACAGCGCTCAACGGGACCAGGTCACTTAGCGCAGCGAGGGCGAAAGCCGTAAGGGGGCCCAGCAAAGCTAAGATTACACCGCCCAGCGCCGGTCCTATGCTCCGAACCACGTTGTACCCCACCGACATCAGCGTCACTGCAGCGGGTATGTCGCGCTTTTCCAGGATATCGCCGACCGAGGCGTGCCAGGCTGGATCGTTCAAGGCAAAGCCGCATCCGGCCAAGAAACTCAGTCCCAGGATCAGCCATGGACTAGCAAAGCCCAGTCCCACAGAGAGTGCCAGCGCCGTGGATGCCAGTGCGATCAGGCAGTGTCCGGCAAGCATCACGCCACGGCGGCTGAAGCTGTCTGCAATGGCTCCAGCAAGGATCGACAGGAAGAACGCGGGCAGTGTCGATGCAGCCTGTACGAGCGCAACCATCAGATCGGAGGCTGAAATCGTGGCCATGAGCCAGCTTATAGCCACGCTCTGCACCAGCCAGCCAAGGCTGGATATCTGCGTGGCTGTCCAGATAGAACGAAAGACCGGGTTGTGAAGAGGGATCAGTGTGTTTGCCGCAAAGCGCAGAGGATCTTGACGCCGCATCACTTCTCGCCTCCACTGGGTGTCGTTCTTCCGCTCATTTGCTTGCAGCGGTGCGCTCTGTGCACTGACTGCGTCACAACGAAGTTCCGAGATCGCGCTCGCAACAAGGACAATGTGGCATCCACGGTGCTGATGCGCGTTGAGGTACCAACCTGGCCGTTAGCTGATGGGTCCCGCAGCCCGCTTGGTGCGGTCAGTTCTGCCCTGCGACTCTTGGCTTTGGACGGTGCTAGCGCCCCGATGGCCGGCTTGTCAAACTGCCGTAGTGCCAGCACATCCATCCCATCTGCTGACCGCGATCTCCGACGAGGTTGAGCATCAGCAGGTCAACGGCAAATCTGGGTATTTCCGCTTCCGGTCGGGCGCGTGGCCATCGTCCAGAAACCCGAAGACGTTCATCACCCATGCGACCACGCGCCCGAGACGATGCGACACGGCGGTAGCGGTTCACCAGAGGACGTGCGTTCTACTCAGCAGGAACATTGTTCTGCCGATCGTCGGCTGCGCCAGCCGCCACATAAAGCGGCGCCAGAGTCTTGCACCCGTCATTGGACTCCCGCTTTGCAGGTTTCGCCTAGGGCCTGCATCAGGTCATCGATAATGTCCTGAGGATGTTCAAGCCCTACAGAGATTCGCAGCAATCCGCCTGGCGCTTTGGACTTCGCACCTTCAACGGATGCGCGATGCTCTATCAGAGAATGCGTCCCGCCAAGGCTTGTCGCCCGGACAACAATCTTCAGGCGGCCGGCCACGGCCATTGCAGCATCGGCTCCGCCCTCGACGATAAAGGATAGCATCGCTCCGTAATGGCTCATTTGCCGCGTAGCAAGATCGTGTCCCGGATCAGTTTGCAGACCAGGAAAGAGCACTTTTTCGACGCGCGGATGAGACGCCAGGGCCTCGGCCACTTTCTGGGCGCCTTCGCAATGGGCGCGCATGCGGACCGGCAATGTCTGCAGGCCCCGCAACGCCAGCCAACAGTCGAAGGGCGCTGCGACGCTGCCCTTGTGTTTCTGGACCATCCGCAATGGGCGACCGAGGGGTGACGCGTTTGGGACAATGACGACACCGGCCATCAAATCCGAGTGGCCGCCAATGTACTTTGTCGCCGAGTGCATCACTGCGTCTGCCCCGATTTCGAGTGGCAGTTGAAGCACTGGGGTGGCCCACGTATTGTCCACCACCGCCAAGGCGTTTGCCTCGTGCGCGATTGCGCAGATGGCCGCAATGTCGACAACGCGGATCATCGGGTTTGACGGCGTCTCGATCCAGACGAGGCCAGTCCGCTTCGATGTCACCGCGGCGCGCAAAGCGTCCAAATCGCGCATGTCGACTGGGGCAAAGTCGAAGCGAGACCCAATGTCGGTCTCTTCGATCAGCGAACGAATGCCGAAATACATGTCATCCGGCAGAACGATCCGACCCGCCGACGGATGGCTCTCGAAAACTGCAGCGATTGCGGCCATGCCCGAAGCGAAGGCGATGCCGTCTTCCCCTCCCTCAAGCGTCGCCATGGCCGCCTCGAACGCATTGCGTGTAGGATTTCCATCCCTTGTGTATTCGAAGCCGGACGGAAATGACCCGTTGACACCGCGTTCGAACGTCGTGCTGGTGTGCAGCGGCATGGATACGGCCCCCGTGGACGCGTCGACCCCTCGGCCGCAGTGGATCGCCTTCGTCTCAAAACGCATCGGTTATTTCCTTCCTAACGGGCAGTTGCAATTTCGCCCCGGTCATTATACTGACCGCAATAGGTGAGCCGAGGTCCTAAGTCAATATAATGACCGATGTTACGACAGCCTTTGATGCCGAGCAGGTCCTTGGGCAAGCGATAGCGGCCCGGATCCGAGACTTGAGGCGTGACCAAAACCTGACCCTGGATCGACTGGCTAAACTAAGCGGCCTGTCCAAGGGAACCGTGGTCGCGCTGGAGCAGGGTAGGGCGAACCCCAGTATCGGCATACTGTGTCGGCTGGCGGCGGCGTTTTCGCTCTCGGTGGCCGATTTGTTGAACGAGCACCCTTCCACGGTGTGCCTTCCCATCGAGCGGACAGAGACCAGGAGGCTTTGGACGAGCGCCAAGGGAAGCTCTGCACAACTGCATTCGTCGACCTCGGGACGCACGATGTTCGAATTGTGGAGCTGGGTCATTATGCCGGGCGACGTGTTTTCCGCGGATGCTCATAGTCCGGATACGCGCGAGTTGATCTCGGTCAGTCAGGGTGCCCTGAGCGTTGTGGTAGGTACCCATGTGGTCATTTTAAGCGAAGGCGAGAGTGCGCGGCTTGTCACTGACCAACCGCACTCATACGCGGCGGCATCTGATGTGCCCGCCCATTTCTCGATGGCGGTTCTTGAGCGTGGTGGACACCGAGATCCGGGGCACTCGTCGACGGCAGCGAAGATTCAGGAGCCCGTTCCGTAAGGCTCCGCCGATTACTAGCAACCGCACATTCGCGACAGGAGATAAACCGTTGTACGTTCCGCCTCATTTTGCCGTCCCTGATCAGAACGCCCTGTTCGAGCTTATCGAGAAACACCCGCTTGGTATCCTCGTCACCCAAAGCAAAGGCACACTGGACGCGAACCACCTCCCCTTCGAGCTTGACCGCTCGAAGGGAGACAAGGGCGTTCTCAATTGCCATGTCGCTCGCAAGAACCCAGTCTGGGAGGAAGTCGCCAATGGCGATGAGGTTCTCGTAATCTTCCGTGCGGCCGACGCTTACATCTCGCCGAACTGGTATCCAAGCAAGCACGAACTCCACAAGCAGGTGCCGACGTGGAACTATCTCGTCGTCCACGCCCACGGACGCATCACTGTCCGGGATGATGGGCGATATGTACGCCGTAACGTGGCGAAGCTCACTCATATGCAAGAAGCCTCGCAGCCTGCCCCGTGGAAGATGGGCGACGCGCCGAAGGACTTCATCGACACGATGGTTAAGGCAATCGTCGCCCTGGAGATCGAGATCACCGGCCTGGTTGGAAAATCAAAACTCAGCCAGAACAAAGACTTGCGCGACATTCAGAACCCTGGTGAAATGCTGCGTGCCCAAGGGGCCATTGCGATGGGAGAAGCGATGCTCGCGGCTGCGGCGGCCAAATCCCAATAGCATGGTCTTGTCCCGACAAAGCCGCTGGTGCCGGCCTCCGACGGGTCACCTAGCCCGCCTTGACGCACGGCAATAGCTTTTGACGGCCTGAAGCGACGCTGTGGTCACCGTTGTGATACTTTTCCACGCGCCTGGTCAGGCGGCAGGATTGCTCCGTCGTGGCCGACGGGTTCGTTTCAGTCGCCGGCGCCCCGTTGTATGTCGGCGACCACCCGCTACCGGTCTTGAATGAGGCGCAATCGCACGCATTTCGAAGCCACGTACCTTGGGCGGCAAGCTCGACCATGCACTCGACGCAGCTCCCAAGTGGCGGCGCCGTCAACGATCTCCTTGAACCTGCGGAACTTGCCCGAAAGCACTTCTCTTACGGGAGATGATTGGCTTTGTCGCCGAACCGACTGATGGTGGCGGCGCCGCCGTAGCGATCAGACCCGCCTTGCAGCGCAATGGCTACCCGGGCGCGACCGGGAGATGCGGGCGGGACTGTGGAGCTGCGGAGACGGAGCGGATCGGCATGGAGCCGTGACCGCTTGCGATCTGGCTCTGGAACGAGTTAACGAAGCGCGGACTTCCGATCGTGTCAAGCGCCGCCCTCTCGATGATGCCGGACAAATCGGGCCGCCGCGAGCGGCGGGCCTTGCTCAGATCGGACGGACCGGATGGTTTAAGCAGGTTCGCATCAAGAGCCACGGCACCTGTGTCGTGCGGGTGCTGCTGTCGGCACGCGACCTTCTCGTCAGCCTAGTAGGCAAAATCGAGAACAGATGCCTGGGCTTCCTTAGGCCTTCGGCGTCATATTCGGCAAGAAGATCGATGCCCAGGTGATCCTACACATGCTCAGGATACAGGCGACGCAGGTCTACCATGATCCGCTGCGAGCCGGCATCAACGAAGTGCATGAACTGTCGAAGACACATGAAGCGATCGCCAGGGCCTAGACCGAGATCCAGCACCGCATGCTGACACACTACCAGCCGCTGTATTTTCCCGAGATCGATCGCTTCCGGGGGAACAGCCGCAGCGATCGGTTCTTTGCCTTCCTCCATGCCTTTCCGACCCCAGCAAGCTTCACGGCGCTGACGAAGGAGGAGTTTGTGGCAGCAGCTTGGGATGCCGTCGGCCGCAAGGTCAGCAAGACACAGATTCTGACGATGTTTTCGAGACGGCGCGCCCATCGATCGGATTGCCGCTGCCACTGGATGACTTGATGCGCCTGCCATTCGCATGTTCCAGATGGTCATTGACGAAGCACGCAGCCTGATCCGGCACCGCAATGAGATCGAAGCACAGGCCGACGATCTGCTGCGGCACAGCCAGGATTATCAGCTCCTGCGACAAATCCCGGGCATCGGACCGATCGAGGCATTGACCGTCATTGCCGAAGCCGGCGATCTTCGCCGCTTAGGTCATCATCGCCAGTTTCTAAAGTTTTGCGGGCTGGACCTCTCGACACAGAAGTCCGGTGAGGCCAGACCCGCCTTTCCAACCCAGGCACACGACCCATTCAATAGCATTCCTAAGCATACTGACCAGGGCGACCTCGACCCCCCTAATCACAGCGGTGAGCTCGCAGGCGGGGTCGATGAACACTATTGATTGGCCGAGCTTGAGCGGCATCTCTATCACATTGATAGCCTATTAGGCTGGTCCGGCGTTTTATCGGACCCATGATCCATCCGAGCAGCTTGTGAGGGATGCAGCCGAACCAGGCGCTGCTCCCACAGTCTTCGCAGGTCCTCCAGCAGAGCTTCATGCTTAGCCTTATCCGGCGCAATTATATTGAGGTGATCGCTTAACACGGCTTCGCCCTCAATCCGCATCAGCAGATTAAACAGGTCGTTTGAAATTCGCACACTGTCAATGCTGGAGTGGTTCGGAATAATCTCGCAGACAGTCTCCTGATGATCTCGCGCTGTGTAAGCACGGGTTTGATGGAGGGAGACTGAGGGAGGCAATGAAATCGCAAGCGCAGTCCAATCCTGCAGCGTTGCAGCCCGTTTTTTTACCAAGAAGGGCCCGACCACAAGTCCATCCAGCTCTGTCGTCAAAAATGTGGCAATCGCGTCTGCAACCGTATCCACGATCGGTTCAGCATTGTTGTTAAAGGACGTATTGAGCAGAATTGGAGTGCCTGTCCGCTTCTTGAACGCATTGATGACCTCCCAGTAAGCGGGGTTGGCATCGCGCGATACTGTTTGCAGCCGAGCCGTACCGTCGACGTGCGTAATGGCACCCAACAAGGCGCGCTTTGAGTCACGCACGCGAACGACGAAATTCATGAATGGAAATTCGTGCTTACCGTCCGGGAGGTCGAAAAATTCGCTCGCATCCTCTTCCAGCACAGATGGTGCGAAAGGCCTATAGCCTTCGCGCTTCTTGACCATGGCATTGATCCGGTCCTTGTTTGCAGCGGGCCGAGGGTCGGCAAGAATGCTGCGGTTGCCCAGCGCACGTGGCCCAAACTCCGAACGACCCTGCACCCAGCCGATCACGGCGCCGTTGGTGATCCAGTGGGCTGCACTGCTCGCTACGTCATAAGAGCGTTCAACCTCGAGATGTCCGGACCATGCATTCAGTTCCTGTTCCACGGCGCGGTCGCTCCCGAGATCAGGACCCCAATAGACCTCCTGCAGTCGCTCACGCGGCGCGGGGCGGCCCATCTCGTTAGAGACTATCAGCGCAGCTCCCAATGCGCAGCCAGCGTCGTGAGACGCGGGTTGCACGAAGATGTCTTCGAAAAGCCCTGAATACAGCAGCTTGCCGTTCATCGTGCAGTTGTGGGCTACCCCTCCCGCCAGACACAACCGCTTCATGCCGGTGGCCTCACGGTGGTGCCGGAGAATGTGGAACACGATCCGCTCAAGCGCTTCCTGCAGTGACGCACTCACATCTCGATGCTGCTGGGTGAAAGGCATTCCCTTTCGCCTGATCTCGATGTTGCGGAGCAACGCCGGACCGATGCGGTCGAGGTGAACACGGTAGCCACCGTTGGCGGAGAGCTCGTAGAACTGCTCGAAGAGCTCGCGATAGGGAGCGGGGTCGCCATAGGGCGCGAGTCCCATTACCTTATACTCGTCGAACATGCCGTAGCCGAGACAGCGGATCGTCTCGAGATAAAACAGCCCAAGAGAATTGTCCTCCGGGAAAGCCTCGATTTGCGTAATTTCTGTGCCAGACCCTACCGCCACAAGGCCCGACAGGAAATCACCACAGCCATCGATCGCTAGAATGAGACTTTGTTCGAAGCCCGACATTGCAAAGGCGCTCACGGCGTGCGCCTGATGATGACCTACGAATGAAATACGCGAACTGTCCAACTTAGTGCCGAACTCACGCGCTAACAGGTTCTGCACCAACATTTTAGCATCCAACGGAGTGGAGAGAATGTCCGGTTGGGAAGCGGACATACCTTCAAGCATGGCGTTGGCATAGGGCTCGCTGGCGTAGACCGCGACACGATCAATGTCGCTGAGCTGAACCCCGGCCGTCGAGAGACAGTATTGAATCGAACCACTTGGCAGCTTGTTCGAGTGCTTGATTCGATTGAGGCGTTCCTCTTCTACGGCGGCTATCACCTTTCCGTCTCGGACGAGCACCGCGGCGCCATCGTGCATAAAGGCGTTCGGACGCTCGAATCGGTTTTCATGGACTTGGTCAAGTCCGCCGCTGATTCCTAGGCACAGCATTTCTTTCTCCAAATAGTAACGGGAAGCCAAATTGGCTTACCTCGACTGTTTCCAACTAAATAGGCCGTGTTGTCGCCTGCAGCTGCGACCGCCCGTCAGGCATCAGCGGCATCGAAGAAAGCCTCATAAACGATCAATGAGATGCTTCGACTGTGACGCCTACAGTGCCATCACGCCGAGAGCTTGGCTGGATCATCCAATCCTGAGCGGCTGCTGAAATGTATCCGGCGATGTCGTTTTCATCGGCAGAACCAACTTGCGATGCCGCCTGTTCTTGGGAAGGGCGGCCGTCGACGAATAACAGTACCGCCCCCGTGAACTGGCCCGATTTCATTCTCCGAAGCGACCATGGTCGCACCGCCCGACTTTGTCGGCCAGTTGCAACTCACTTTCTCGGCACGACCTCCACTGCACGTCAGGGCGCATCGAAGATTTTCTCCTTTGGATTATTCCTAAGGCAGCTTTCGTCACGCGATAGAGCAGCGTGTGATTGGTGCGTGAGGCTCTTTTTTGTCCATGCACGATTCCGGAAGAGTGATGAAATCGATTGTTTTGATCAAAGTCATCCACGCTATGAATAACAGCCGCAGCACATGCGTTTTCAAAGCGCTTCAGGCTTCCCGGATGGCTACTCCGATGTGAAGCGCATGGCATTCCAAGCGCTCTGTCAACCAAACGACGAGTATCGGCGTCGACCCTCATTGCCTTCGTCTTCGCGACTCCGTGACAGCGGCTGGCATTGTGTTTGTAGGGCATCGGGCGAAGATCATGTCGATCGGCCATCTCGCCTGCCTATCGGCAAACCCTTGAACAATGATCCACGCACCAGCGCGATTGTGATCACGAGCGCCTCTGAGCTCGGGAGGTTCGGTTTTCTGAGGGTTCCTGGGTCTCCGAAGCGATGGAGGTAGCTAGCCTTCCTGGTGCTATACGGTTGTGCTCTTCAATGGAGTGGACGCATTTGCGTCTCGAAAGCGGTTCTTCAGTGGAACCGGCGCCAAGGCCCGTCTGTGGTCGTTCAGAACACGGGGTGCCGTCTCCAAACCGGCTATTGGAGCGGGCAGCCGCCGGAATTTGACCCATGGAAATGAGCGCCTGTCAGGAGGCGTTCGAAAACGGCGCGATCTTCATCGCGGCTGTTTCATGGTGTCATTCCTGACATGTTCTTTATAATCGGCAGCTTGCGGATAGTCTTGCCCGTCGCCGCCCGTAGCGCGTTGGCGACGGCCGGGCCGATCGGCGGCACACCTGGCTCACCAACTCCCGTGGGCGGCTCCTCGGACGGCACAATGTGCACCTCGACTCGCGGCATCTGCTCGATCCTGAGCGGTGTATAGGTATCGTAGTTCTCTTGGTCTACGACACCGCCCTTCAGGGTCAGCTCCTCCTGGAGGATCGCGCCTAGCCCGAATCCGATACCGCCCTCCATCTGAGCGCGAATCTGGTCAGGATTTATCGCGGTGCCGCAATCTACCGCGCAGACGACGCGGTCGACCTTGAAACCATTTTCATCGTTGAGGGTGATCTCCACCACATCGGCGACATAGGTCGAGAGGCTTTCATGCAGGGCCACGCCGCGGAAACGGCCTTCCGGCAGAGGCTTGTCCCAGCCTGCCTTCTCAGCAGCCACTTTAAGCACGGCGGCATGCCGTGGATGGTGACCGAGCATTGACAAGCGGAAGTCGACCGGATCACGGTTCGCAGCGGCGGCGAGCTCATCGATCAGGGTTTCCACCGCGTAAGCGGTGTGGGTGGAGCCTACCGAACGCCACCACAGCACCGGGATGTTCACGTCCGTGGTGGTCAGCTCGACCTTCAGGTTCGGGATCGCATAGGGCAGGTTGGTGGCGCCCTCTACGGAGGTTGGATCGATGCCGTTCTTGATCATCGCCGCAGAGGTCGAACCGCCCAAGACCGATTGGCCCACGATGTGGTCATGGAGAGCGACGACATTGCCTTTCTTGTCGAGCCCCGCCTTGACTGCGTGCACATAGGCCGGCCGGTACCGCCCACCCCGCATGTCATTCTCGCGGGTCCACTGCACCTTCACTGGCTTGCCGCGTCCCAGTGCACGCGCTGTGGAAACAGCTTCGATGATGACATCTGCATCCAAGACCGCGCGGCGGCCGAAACTGCCGCCGGTCTTCATCACGTGCAGCCTCACCTTGTCCGGCGTGGTGCCGCCTACCTGAGCGGCAGCCGCCTGATAAAGGTCGGGCATCTGGTGTCCGCCCCAGACGTCGATGGTGCCGTCTTCGTTGATTCGGGCGGCCGCGTTGAGTGGCTCGATCGAAGCATGGACAAGATAGGGGAATTCGTAGTGCCCCTCGATGATTTTCTCAGCACTGGCGAACGCTGCGGGAGTGTTACCGTCGTCGCGCGCGGTGGCCGCGCCCAGATCGTCTGCTGCCTTGTTGTATTCGGCCATGATCTCGGCCGTGCCGCGCTCTTCGGCCTTCTCCTCGTTCCAGGTCACCTCCACGAGGTCGCGGCCCTTCAGCGCCGTCCAGGTGTCCCTGCCAACCACGGCAATGCCTCGCGGCGTCTGGACGACATCGACAATGCCGTCGAGTGCCTTGGCCTTGGTTGCGTCGAAGCTCTCGATCTCGGCGCCGAACTTCGGCGGATGGATCATAACGGCCGTCTGGAGTCCCTCCATCATGAGGTCGATCGTGTAGGTCTGCGCGCCGTTGGTCTTGCCGGCGGAATCGTAGCGCTTGAGGCTGTCCGATCCGATCTGGGCCCACTTGTCGCGCGGCTTTAGCGGCACGTCGTCGGGAACCGGCATTCCCGCTGCGGCTTCAGCCAGGTCACCGTAGCGCGCCTGCATCCCTGAGGCGTGCGACACGACCCCGGAAGCGACTTTGATCTCGCCGGCTGGCACATCCCACCGCTGCGCCGCGGCCGCCACCAGCAAGGCCCGTGCGGCAGCACCCGCCTTGCGGTAGCGTTCCCACGACGAACTCATCGACGTGGAGCCACCAGTTACCTGTGCGGCCCCGCCCCAGGCGACATTGCCGTAGAGCGCGGTATTGCCATATCCGCCGACCACGTCCACCTGCGCCCAGTCGCCGTCGAGCTCTTCCATAACCAGGGTGGCGATGCCGAAATAGGAGCCTTGTCCCATCTCGAACTGCGAGGAGTAGATGATGATCCGGTTCTCCTTTGTGATCTCGACATAGGTCTGGAAGGGGTTCGCCTGAACCTTTGCAGTAGTCGTTTGTGCGATGTCGGACGCCGCCAGCACTAGCCGGTAGCCCACGGCGAGGCCAGCGGTGGTGACGCCCGCGCCGACGAGGAACCGGCGGCGCGTGGGCCGCACGGAGTTATGCTTCGAGAGAAACTGCGACATGCCTCAAGTCTCCAGCCGGTTGGCGGTCTCGTGGATGGCCGCGCGGATGCGATGATAGGTGGCGCAGCGGCAGAGATTGCCGCTCATCGCCGAATCAATATCATCGTCCGTCGGCTTAGGCGTTTCTGTAAGGAGGGCCACGGCCGACATGATCTGGCCAGACTGGCAATAGCCGCATTGAGGTACGTCGAACTCGGCCCACACGGCCTGGACCGTTTCGCCTATCTTGCCCGACACACCCTCAATGGTGGTGATCGAGGCTCCTTCGATGTCGCCGACTGCGGTCTGGCAAGAGCGCGTCGGCATGCCGTTAACGTGAACCGTGCAAGCGCCGCACTGGGCAAGCCCGCAACCGAATTTCGTTCCCGTGAGTCCGATGACGTCACGGACCGCCCAGAGCAGCGGCATCTCTGGATCGACGTCGAGTGTTCGCGCCTCGCCATTGAGGGTAAAAGCGACCATTGCTTGCTCTCCTTGTCCTGAGCTGGCTATCTCGTTGAGCCTCCGCCCGCCTGGCAACCAGCTCTTGTTGCTGAGGCCTAGCGACCACACCCTAGGAACGCGCAGCTCAAGCAACAAGCCGCTAGGTTGGCGAGTTACGAGATCGTGAAGTGGGTCGTGTCGAAAGGCTGGAGGCAACTGAATGTCATTTTTTGGGCGGACAGGCCGCTTTAGGCTGAGTTACACGAGACTGGACATTCGGGTCGTCGCGAACATCGACCGCTGGTCGGCCGCGTCCGGCAGGGCCCTGATTGGCTACACGAAATGAAATGGGACGACTATCGATGGGGGCCTACCTCGACCCGCAACCTCCACGACTGGACCCTCAGGTTTCCGACTATCGTCCCGGGCGGTGGCCGAGCTCGGCGCCTCGGACGCGATAATAGACGGTGAGGCGTTCGTCGTTGACCAGAAGGCTTGTCGCGCATTCCCAGTCTTCAGCGGGTTCTTGGCCGCGGCGGGAGACGTCAGGACCATGCTTGCCGGCTTCGACCTGCTCAAGATCGACGGCGAGGGTCTTCGCGATCGGCCACTCGTCGATCGGCGCAAAGCGCTAGTTAACCTGCTGAGACGCCGCCCAAACGGCATCGTTCTGAGCGACGAGATCAGCGGCGGCAGCGACATTCTCGCGCAAGTCTGCCAGTTCGGCCTCGACGGCATCGTCTCCAAGCTGCGTGTCAGTCCATATCGATCCGGCCGGCGCCAAGAATGGGTGAGACAAAATGCGTGCTGAGTGATGAGTTCATCGTCATCGGCTGCGAACCCGGCAACAGTTACGGCGGTCGGGAAGCGTGCTCTGGCGAATGTCGAGGACGGAAATCTGGTGTTCGCCGGCGGCATTGGCACCGGCTTCAATGCGCGCACCCGGCCGGAGTAAAGCGCCGGCTCGATGCCATTCAAATGGACAAACCACCGATTCCTAGTTTGAAGGCGAACGGTGCGGCATGGGCGGAGTGCCCTGCGCAGTCTGTACCTCCGCAGTCGATTGTCGAGTTCGAAGGGGTGTGATTGGCGTCGAGACCGCTCCAGCCATGGCTATCAGCACGCCGAGTGCGTTGTTATCGATCAATTCTCGAAATGAGCGGGTAAATACATGCACTTCCTTTCACTTGCCGAACGGGGTTTGCTGTTCACCGGCTGGCATCCGATGGCAAACCTTTCAACGCGGCGGCGATCTGGCGCTTCGCTGCTGGGGGCAGAGGCAGGATGGGACGCGGGGGTTCGGCACTGCAAACGTCGAGCAATTCAGCGAGTGCATGGACGACGCGAAGGCTCGAGAACTCCTTGAAGAGGCTCCAGATCGGGACCAGCGCGGCATTGATCCGTCGCGCTTCGGCCGCATCGCCCTGTTGCGCCGCTGTGACGATCGTCATGCAGACCTCGGGCAGGATGCCCGCAAGGACGCTGTACCATGTGTCGGCGCCGGCGATCATGGCCTCGGCGGCGTTCCAGTCGCCGCTGTAGCCAATCGAGAACCCTTCCGGCAGTGTGCGCCTCTGGGCGGTCAGGTGGTTCTTGATCGCATCGCTTTTGTCTGTCGGATTCTTGATGGCGACAATCCCAGCCACCTTTGCCAGGCGGCTGACAAGGGGTGGACTGAAATGGAAATGCGTCGTTCCTGGATTGTCGTAGACGACGATCGGCAGGCCACTTTCGCGCGCCACAGTGGAGAAATGTTCGAACACCTCGTCATCAGTAAGCGGGGTGTAGGAGGCGGCGGCAAGCAAACCCGCAGCTGCTCCAAGGGCCTTGGCGTCTTGCGCGAGCCCCACGGCTTCATCGGTGCGCAGCGCGCCCACACCCACCACGACCGGCATTTGCCCCGCCGTTTGGTCCAAGGTCTCGGAGAGCGCCCGCCGCCGTTGCTCGCGCGACAGATAGATGTATGTGCCGGTGCTGCCGAGAAGACCGATGGAATCGACCTGAGCAATGCCAAGCCGAGCAATCAGCCTGCGCAGGGCAACGCTATCGACGCGGCCGTCACGATTGGTCGGGGTGATGGGGAACGCGGAAAGACCGCTCAGGAATGCCATGGCAAGGCTCCAGATCTATGTGTGAGCGCAGAGATGGCCGCACGCCAGGTCATTACAAGACGTCCAAAGCCCGCCGCAGATCGGCGATCAGGTCATCAGCGTCTTCAAGCCCCACCGAGAGACGCATGAGATCCTCGCCGACTCCATCGGCCAAATGGGCATCCTTGCGGATCGGCTGCCGAGCACGGGTGAGGCTTGCTGGATGATAGATGAGGCTGTCGGCATCGCCGAGGCTGACGGCGCGAATGATCAGGTTGAGCCGGTCCATCATCCGGCGCGCTCCTTCGTATCCAGCGTGGAGGCCAAAGGCCAACATGCCCGATCCGTTGGACATCTGTTTTCGCGCCATCACCTGATCAGGGTGCGAGTCGAGGAACGGATAACTCACAAATGCCACCGCCGGGTGCGCTTCCAGCGCCCGAGCCACCGCAAGGGCCGTGGCGCTGTGCCGTTCCATACGCAGCGTCAGCGTCTTCAGACCGCGCAGGATCAGGAAAGCTGACATGGGCGAGAGCGCTGCGCCGGTGATGTAGCGCAGGCCCGTTTCATGCAGCGTACGGAGCGTTTGGGCGTCGCCGAGAAGCGCCCCGCCAAGCGCATCGCCATGACCATTGATGTACTTGGTCAGCGAATGGAGCACGATGTCCGCCCCGTGCTCAAGCGGTCGCTGGAGCGCGGGCGAGGCGAAGGTGCTGTCCACGGCAACCTTCACACCGCGCGCGTGGGCGCGCTTGGCAATGGCAGAGATATCGACGATGCGGCTCAGCGGATTCACCGGCGTCTCGAAGAAAACCAGCCGCGTCCGCTCGGTGATCGCGGCATCGAGATTTTGGGGATCTGACAGATCGACCGCGACGACCTTGATGCCGAAGCGGGGGACCGCCTGTTCGACCATGGCAAGCGTGTTCGCATAAAGCGTCTTGTGGACGATGAGTTCATCGCCCTGGGACAGGAGCGACAGGATCAGAGTGCCGAAGGCCGCCATCCCCGAGGCAACAACCAGCCCCGCCTCGGCTCCTTCCAGATTCGCGAGCCGCTGCTCGAGGATCTCGGTCGTGGGATTGTATTCGCGCGCATAGAGCCGTCCACCAAGGGCGGCGGCGGCATCGTTTGCTGCCACGCTTTCGAACCCATAGGTTGACGTCAGGAACACTGGCGGCTGGACGGCATTGGAAAAGCCGGCCGGATCGTAGCCATGATGGATCGCCCGGGTGGCAAATCCGGGGCTGGTGCGGTTGAGCGACCCCGTGGGAGCATCGGTTTCGGATTGATGGGAGCTGGTCATTCGGCCTCTGCGATCTCTCTTGGGGTTCCGAAAGATTGACGGCAACCTGGCCAATGTGAAATATCCAGTTGGCGATGAAAGAGATGGTCCAGTCTTCAAGTGCCGGGTCTGCAGCGCGCTCGCACGCGATGGGTGCACGCCAGATATACGAAGCCCTTCGCGAGCAAATCCTCGGCGGCGTCTACGAAACCGGCAGTCAGTTGCCATCCTCCCGGGCCCTGGCAAATGACCTCGGCGTTTCGCGAACCACGGTGACGGTCGCCTATGAGCAACTGGCTGCGGAGGGTTTCATCGAAGTCCGTCAAGGCGCACGACCTCGCGTTGCGTCTTCGTTGATGGGCCATGGGACGGGGCGCACTCACGCGCAACGGGTCGGCCCGATCCACCTGTCCGCATATGGCGAGCGGCTGCGCGCGACGTCACCCTGGCCAGATTATCTGCCGACTGGGCTGAAGGTCGAGTTCCGCTATGGCGACCTCGCGCCGTCGGATTTCCCTTCATTGGTCTGGAAACGCGCGATGAACGAGGCGATGGGGCAGCGCCCGCTGCGTCTTGCCTATGACGATCCTCGCGGCTCGCGCCGGCTTCGCCAGGCGCTTCAGGGCTATCTCTGGCGCGCCCGGACCCTGAGCTGCGACCTCGACCAGATCATAGTTGTGAACGGTTCGCAGCAGGGCCTTGATCTGTGCGCGCGCCTGCTTCTCGATCCCGCCGACCGTTTCGTCATCGAGGATCCGTGCTACAGGATGGCGCGTCAGGTCTTTGCCAGTACGGGTGCCTCACCCATCCCGGTCATCGTGGACGAAGACGGGATGAGGACCGAGTTGCTGGCGGGGATCGGAGCACGACTGGCGTATGTGACGCCATCGCATCAGTTTCCGCTTGGCGGCGTCATGCCGATCGCGCGCCGCCATCAGCTTCTGAAATGGGCGCGGCACAACAACGCCTATGTGATCGAGGACGACTACGACAGCGAATATCGCTACGACATCAATCCGGTCCCTCCGCTGCACAGTCTCGAGGACCACGGGGCTGTCATCTACCTCGGCACGATCTCCAAAACGCTCTCGCCGATGCTGCGCATCGGCTACCTCGTCGTCCCGCCCGAATTGCAGGAGGTCTTCGCAACCGCCAAACAATTCGCAGACCGGCATTCGCCGGTCGCTGAACAGGAAGCGCTGGCATCGTTGATCGAGAGCGGCGGCTACGAAAGCCATGTGCGCCGTGTGCGCAGGCTGAACGGCGAGCGTCGGGAAACGTTGTTGGGTGCCTTGCAGCACAGCTTCGGGGATCGCATCACTGTCCAGGGAGCAGATGCGGGACTGCACGTCGCGGTTTGGTTCAATGACCTGCCACGATCGCGGGAAACGGCCTTGGTCGAATCCGCCCGCGACGCTGGCCTGGGGCTACACCTGATCTCGCCGCTCTACGAACGGCCATCGGACCAAGGCCGCACCGATCGCGTCGGACTTGTCATGGGCTATGCCGCCTTGAGCATTCGGCAGATCGGGAAGGGCGTTGAGGTCCTGCGAGAGGTTGTCAAGCAGGTGCAAGACGCGATGCCGGCGCGGAACAACTGAGACGGGGCGACGCCGAAAGCTGGCGCTGAAAACGGTCCGAGGGCCCGCCGTATTTCTTTCCAAACAGCCAACTGGACCGGGAAAATGCCATGCAACTGGCGCTGTTGATCAGGCCAGTTTTGCAGCAGGTTTCCACGAGACGAATTTCCGAGAGCGATGATGACCTGGCGAGGAAAGCTGCTTCAAGTCCATATCGCGCCTGCCGCCTCCTATGAAATGGAGGAGCTGGCGCAGGCGCAGCTTATTGCCGGCCAAGGCATTGTCGGAGACCGCTACTACCTGGGGACGGGGACCTATTCGGCGCGTCCCGACGTTCGGGAGGTGACATTGATCGAAGCTGAAGTTCTGGACGCCATCGCGAAGGGCGAGCCCAGGATTCCGGGCTTCAAGGCCAAGCTCGGACCCGAAGATCACCGGCGCAATCTGACGACACGAGGCGTTCCGCTTAGCCATCTTGTCGGCAAACGCTTCCGGGTCGGGGAAACGATTCTCAGGGCCGCCCGGATGAATGTGCCGTGCAAGTATATCGAGGAGTTGCTCGGGCTTCCGGGTCTCTACGAGGGGCTTCTGAACCGCTCCGGCCTGAACTGCACAATCGAGGTCGGGGGCGTGATCCGCCCCGGTGATCTGATCTTGCCCATCGACGAGTGAAACGCCATGGCCTCGCCGCGCATCATCATGAAGCTGACCGTGACCGCCGCCCGCAAGGAGCCGGGCGAGGTGCTGGTCATCGACCTGAAACACCCACGCAAACCTGTGCTGCCGGCGTTCGAAGCGGGTTCTCACGTCGACGTCCATCTGCCTGAAGGGAAGGTGCGTCAGTATTCACTTTGCGGCGACCCGACCGAGCTTGGCCGCTACACCATCGCGGTGAAGCGCGAGAATGACGGCCGTGGCGGCTCGGCGTGGATCCACGAAACCATTGCCGTCGGTTCCACACTGCCTGTCTCCGCGCCACGCAACCATTTTGCGCTCAAGCCAGGCGAGGGGCCGACTTTGCTGCTGGCAGGGGGAATCGGGATCACCCCGATTCTGGCCATGGCGCGCGCGCTCACCCGGCAGGCCAAGCCCTTCGAGTTGCACTATTTCACCCGCAGCCGGGCGCTCACCCCACTCTTGGCGGCGATCGGGAGCGATCTTCCTGGCGGCAATGTGCGGATCCATTTCGACGACGAGCCGGCGACCCGCCAGGACATCGCCGCGCTGCTGGCGAACCGTTCGGCCGAGGCTCAGGTTTACTATTGCGGGCCGCCCGGATTCATGGCCGCCGTGGGGCGGGCGGCTGAACCCTGGCCCGAGGGCACGGTTCATTTCGAAACTTTCCAGCCTCCCGAGTTTGATGGCGCGCCACCGGAACCATTCGTCATAGAACTCCGTGCGGGCAGGGTGATTGAGGTTTCGGCTGAGACCACGGCACTGGCCGCCTTGCGTGCGGCCGGTGTGCCGTTGATGGCCTCGTGTGAGAACGGGGTGTGCGGGACCTGCGAATGCGCAATGCTGGCGGGACAGCCGATCCATCGGGATGCCGTCCTGTCCAAAGAGGCACGCGACCACCGCTTCATCCCCTGTGTGTCGCGCGCGACAGGTGTGTTGAAACTCGATCTTTGACCATTTGGGCGGGGGTCCTGTGAGACCGGCAGCTGATTTGCGGGAAACTGAATGACGAGGAAACTGGAATATCTGCACGAGATCGAGCGCTGCGTCTCCTGGCTCGCAGCCTGGACGATCCACCACGCCAACCACGTCCGCGAGGGCGATGAGATCAAGGTCGGGGGGCATCAGGCCTCGTCCGCGTCGCTGAGTACCATCATGACCGCGCTCTACGGTTCGGTCCTGCGCCCGCAGGATCGAGTGGCGGTCAAACCCCATGCGGCGCCGATCTTCCATGCACTTCAGTATCTGGCGGGCAACCAGACGCACGAAAAGCTCATGAACTTCCGCGGCTACAAGGGCGCGCAGAGCTACCCTTCGCGGACGAAGGATGTCGACGATGTCGACTTCTCGACCGGGTCGGTGGGTCTCGGCGTTGCTCAGACGCTGTTCTCGTCGCTGGTGCAGGACTACGTCTCGGGTCACGGCTGGATGAAGGAGCGTGCCGAGGGCCGAATGGTCAGCCTGATCGGCGACGCCGAGATGGATGAGGGCAACATCTACGAGGCCCTGATCGAAGGCTGGAAGCACGGGCTCAGGAACTGCTGGTGGGTGGTCGACTACAATCGCCAGTCGCTCGACGCCGTGATCCGGGAGGGCCTCTGGCAGCGGTTCGAGCAGATTTTTCGCAACTTCGGCTGGGACGTGATGGTCCTGCGCCACGGGGCTCTGCAAGAGGCTGCCTTTGCCGAGCCGGGGGGCGAGAAGCTGCTCGAGTGGATAGAGCGCTGTCCGAACCAGCTCTATTCGGCGCTGACCTTCCAAGGGGGTGCTGCCTGGCGCAAGCGGCTGCTCGACGAGATCGGAGACCAAGGGCCGGTCACCACTCTGATCGAACGCCGCTCCGACGACGAGTTGCAGGCGTTGATGACGAACCTTGGCGGGCATGACATGCCGAGCCTCCTCGAAGCCTTCGAGGCGGCGTCCAGGCATGACCGTCCCGTCTGCTTCATCTGTTACACCATCAAGGGCTACGGTCTGCCGCTTGCCGGACACAAGGACAACCACGCGGGGCAGATGACGCCCACGCAGATGGAAGACTACCGCCTGCAAATGGGCGTAAAGCGGGGTGAGGAGTGGGACAAATGGGCGGCCGCCACCTTGCCGGAAGCGGAACTTGACGCCTTCTTCGCAAAGGCGCCGTTCTTCAGTGAGGGGCGTAGGAGGCTGTCTGCGCCGTCGGTGCCGGTGCCTGAAACCCTTCCGTCACCGGGGCAGCCCGGCAAGCCGCTCTCGACCCAGATGGGGTTCGGACAGATCCTGAACGACATCGCACGCGAGCGCAGTCTGCTTGCCGATCGCATTGTCACCACCTCGCCCGATGTGACGGTCTCGACCAATCTCGGTGGCTGGGTCAACCGGCGCGGCCTTTTCGCCCGGGAGACCATGGCGGACACCTTCAAGGCCGAACGCATTCCGTCGACCTTTACCTGGGAATTTGGGCCGAAGGGGCAGCACCTCGAGCTCGGGATCGCCGAGTCGAACCTGATGATCATGCTCGGGGCGCTCGGTCTCTCGCACTCGATCAATGGCGTGCGCCTGCTGCCGATCGGGACAGTCTATGATCCCTTCATCTACCGATCGGCCGACCAGCTAAACTACGCCTGCTATCAGGATGCGCGCTTCATGCTGGTCGCAACGCCCTCGGGCGTGACGCTAGCGCCCGAGGGCGGAGCACACCAGTCGATCGGCACCCCATTGATCGGCATGGCGCAGGATGGGCTTTGCGCCTTCGAACCGGCCTTCGTCGACGAACTGTCCGTGATCATGCGCTTTGCCTTCGATTACATGCAACGTAATGGCGAGGGGGATCCGGATGAGACGACGTGGCTGCGTGATCAGACCGGAGGATCGGTCTATCTTCGCCTGTCAACCCGGCCGCTCGAGCAGCCGCCGCGCGACATGAACCCGGCGCTCGCGCGGGACATCGTCAATGGCGCCTATTGGCTGCGTCCGCCTGGGCCCAACGCGAGTGTCGTCATTGCTTATCAAGGCGTCGTCGCGCCGGAGGCGATTGCCGCGACGGGTCTTCTGGCGGAGGACCGGCGCGATGTCGGGCTGCTCGCGATCACCTCCGCGGACCGGCTTAATGCGGGCTGGCAGGCGGCGGAACGTGCCCGGCAGCGTGGCGCGATTGGCGCCCTGAGTCATATCGAGCGGCTGCTCGCGCCGCTATCGCGTGACTGCGGCATCGTCACCGTGATCGACGGCCACCCGGCGACGCTCGCGTGGCTCGGTGGGGTTAACGGGCATCGCGTGAAGGCGCTCGGGGTCGAGCAGTTCGGCCAGACGGGGACTATTGCGGACCTATACCGTCACCACGGCCTGGACACCAACGCCATCGTACATGCGGCACAGGCGGTGAGTGCGGGACCGGCTGTTCGCTACCGGAAGGCGCTGCCTTGACCATGAGCTACCGGATGCTCCGTGGCTGGTACGGATCGGCTGTTTCCACGGGCGTTCCGGTTTGCTTCAAAGCGGAAAGGGCCGGGACACTGTGGACGTTCTGATCGCGCTTGAGTAGCTTGTGCGACCCCCAGGGTCACCTGGAATACGCAGGGAGGCGGCTTTTATTTAGCCTTGCGTCCAATTACGAATTCGATCCAATCCAGTCCGGAGCAAAAGCTCCGCGTCCTCCCGATTTTCGGCTTCGACGTAGCACCGCATTTCCGGGGCATTTCCGGATGGACGCAAATGCAAGACACGCTTATCCGCGAGAGTGATACGAAGTCCGTCAACATCGCTAACCTTGCTTACCACTCCTATCGACCCGACGAAGGCGGCGATGTTAGTTTCCGCTGTACGAAGGTATGTCATGAGGCGAGTGCTGCTTTCGACGGAAAAATTTTCCAAGCGATCCGCCGCCGCTGCCGGCAATTGAAAGGAACTGCCAATCTCCGACAGTGGCTGCCCACTTGTACTAACAAGGGAAAGTGCCGCAAGGATGGGGAGAAAACTGTCGCGTGTAGGTAGCGCTGTCAGTTTAGTTCCGTTCGGGTCAAAGTCCGTGCCGGTCAACAAACCACCGTTTGCTTCGAAACCAACCACGCGCTCGTGACCCGACGCAACCAAATCGAGCATGGCAGCAATAACAAATGGCGATCCAACCTTGGTACGCACGACTTTAAAAGAACCTGCGGTCTCGATACCAGAGTTTGATGTGACCGGCGTGACGACTGCCTTCGCTTGCAGGAAGTTCGCCGTAATCAGGCCTAACAAATCACCGCGAAGGGGGTCTCCGTGGTCGTCAGCTACCAGTGGGCGGTCACCATCGCCATCTGCCGAGACGACCGCATCAAGCCGATGCTCTTTGGCCCAGAGCTTGAACTGTTGAGCAGTCTCGTCAGAGACCGCTTCAGTGTCGACAGGAATGAAACCTTCCGAACGTCCCAGGGTTACGACCGTCGCACAGTGATATGAGAGAATGTCAACTAAGAGATCGCGCGCGACTGTGCTGTGCTGATATACGCCCACCGTTAAGCCCTTTAGAGCATTAATCTCCATAAGCTTTCGATTGCGCGCCATGAAAAAGGCCTTGCATTCGGCCTCCCGGTGCTGCCGACGTGCAACAGCACCTTCAAGGACGTATCCGCGCTTCTCCAACTGCAAGGCGATGCGCGTTATCTCCCGCTCATCACCCTTGTCGATCTCACCGTCGGGTCGATAGAATTTTATTCCATTACGGTCGGCCGGAATGTGCGAGCCTGTGATCATCAAACAACCACTCTTACGCGCCTGAGCATACAGTGCCAGGGCAGGGGTGGGGACTGCGCCGCAATCGACTACGATGAAGCCGAGCGCGGACAGTGCCGCCGCACAGACGGCGGCGATGGCCGGACTCGAGGCGCGAAAGTCGCGCCCTATGAGTATCTCGTCGCCAATTCTGGCCAGGCCGGATTCCAGCAGGAATGTCGCGAATGCCGTTGCATATAGGGCAGAGGCGGCTCCTGCCAATTCTGTCGCCAGGCCCCGTAATCCACTTGTTCCGAATTTCATACCAAATCCGACGTTGCTAACCGGGTTTTGAAGGTAACATGCTCAAACTTTGGCTCGTCCGGAATGCCCATCGACAGATCCCTCGGACGAGAACAAGAAGTACATTCGGTTACCGTAGACGCGTTCGGTTATCGACGGTTACCCTTGTGAGGATTGACGCAGTCGGCGTCGGCGTGGGCAGCGCACCGTGACCTTCACGGCGACGAGGTTGGAGCGGATGGGGTCCGGGTCCGGCGGGGCTCCTCGCGGCTGGCTCACATGAGCGCTATCGCCATCGAGTGATTGTCTCAGTCTACATTAGCTCTGGGTCCCGAAAGCGCGTACAGGCCTGAGACGCAGCAAATCCTCTTATCTATCGCCGTTCGGTGTAGCTCCCGTTTAGAAATGCATGATAGACACTCTCGATGCCTTCCATGAGAGTGATCTTTGCTGCCCATCCCAAAGTGCGCAGCTTGTCGACGCTCATCAGCTTTCGCGGTGTACCGTCAGGTCTAGAGTGATCATGCGCGATCTCCCCGGTAAATCCGACTACACGGCAGATCATTCTAGTCAGCTCTAGGATCGTGATGTCCTGTCCGCAGCCGAGATTGACGTGATCATGGTCAGAGTAGTTCTTCAGAAGGAAGACTAATGCGTCGGCGCAGTCGTCGACGTGCATGAATTCCCGACGTGGTGTGCCCGTGCCCCAGATGGTGATTTGCTTATCACTTATGAGCTTAGCTTCATGCGCTTTCCGGATCAGCGCTGGGATGACGTGGCTTGACTGCAAGTCATAATTGTCGCCTGGCCCGTAGAGATTCGTCGGCATAGCGGAGATGTAGTCGCGGCCGTATTGCTGGCGATAGGCTTGAGCCATTTTGATGCCGGTGATCTTGGCGACGGCGTAGCATTCGTTGGTGCGCTCTAGTGGCCCGGTCAAAAGCGCGCTTTCAGGAATGGGCTGTGGTGCCATCTTCGGATAGATGCAAGACGAGCCGAGGAAGAGGACGCGGTCGACATTGTTTTCGTGGGCTGCCGCGAAGATATTGGCCTCGATCATCAGATTGTCGTAAAGAAAGTCGACCGGATAGGTGGCGTTCGCGAGAATACCACCTACCTTTGCCGCCGCCATAATGATAGCGTCCGGTTTCATCACTGCCACGAAGTTTTCAACTTCGGTCTGTCGCTTGAGGTCTAGCTCTCCCCGAGGGGCGGCCACAACTTTGCAGTCTTCAGACGCGAGTCGGCGTACAACAGCGCTGCCCACCATACCTTTGTGGCCAGCGACCCACACGGTTTTTCCGTTCAGATCATACATTACGCTTCCTTCATGACTACAGATGTCTGCATGACCTTCAGGTCTTCGCGTACCATTTCCGCAGCAAGCTCGCGCACGGATGTCTCATGCACCCAGCCGAGCTTCTCCTTCGCCTTGGTAGCGTCACCCAGGAGAAGATCGACTTCCGTGGGGCGGAAGTAGCGTGGGTCCACTTGGACTAGGCATCTGCCGCTCGCTACATCATAGCCCTTTTCGCCGACACCCTTGCCACGCCATTCGATCTCGACGCCGATATCTTCGAAAGCCCACTCGACGAATTGGCGGACAGGAGTCGTTTTGCCCGTAGCCAGCACGTAATCATCCGGTTGATCCTGCTGTATCATCATCCACATACCTCGCACGTACTCACGCGCATGGCCCCAATCGCGTTGAGCATCGAGATTGCCGAGATAAAGCTTGTCCTGCTTGCCCAGGTAGATAGCAGCGGCAGCGCGGCTGATCTTGCGCGTCACAAAAGTTTCGCCACGAAGGGGGCTTTCGTGATTAAAAAGAATGCCGTTGGAAGCGTGCATACCATAGCCCTCGCGATAATTGACGACCATCCAGTAGGCGTAGAGCTTGGCGGCGGCGTAAGGGCTGCGCGGATAAAAGGGCGTCGTTTCGTTCTGCGGTACGGACTGCACGAGGCCGTATAGCTCCGAAGTCGAGGCTTGATAGAAGCGGGTCTTGTCCGTCAGACCGAGGAGGCGAATCGCCTCAAGAAGTCGCAATGTACCGATACCGTCCGCGTTTGCTGTGTACTCAGGTGTTTCGAACGACACCTGCACATGGCTCTGAGCAGCCAAGTTGTAAATTTCGTCTGGCTGAGATTCCTGAACCACGCGGATGAGGTTAGTCGAATCAGTGAGGTCACCGTAATGCAAGATCAGGCGCGGATCGGATTCGTGCGGGTCTTGGTAGAGGTCTTCGATACGACCCGTGTTGAAGGAAGAGGAACGTCGCTTAATCCCATGAACGATGTAGCCTTTTTTGAGAAGAAGACGGGCAAGATAGGCACCATCCTGTCCAGTTATGCCCGTAATAAGAGCAACTTTCCTGCTATCGCCCATTCTATTCCTGCCCTATTAAAGTTTAAAGTTTCGGCTCCGGCTCGCCAGGCCGACAGAATGTGCGGCCAGCCCCGTGCGCTATGGAGCACTTCGACAGATGCGGCGCGAAGCTCGTCATTGACAGTCCGCCAGCCGAGCACACCTCTTGCTTGGAGTCACAGCAAAATAGAGTTGCGCCGCTAACCTGTCGGCTTCGTACATGCGGTCTGAGTGCCGCTCAGCTCACGCCGTGAGCGACATGTACTCCCAGCACCTTGCAGCTGATTTGCTCATCCATCAGCGAGTGAGGACGCCTTTCTTTCTTGCTTCAGCGTCTTCTAATGGGAATTGTTTGGATCAGTGAAATCGATTGTTTGGATAAAGTGCATCCACAGAATGGATGGTCCGACCGAGCAGCGGGGGCGCATCGCCGGCCCGGAGTCGTAGGCGCGAGCTTCCGTTCGGGGCGAGGACGACGTTCGTGGCCGCGAGCCCTCACCACAGCATCCGGCACAGGTCGTGCAGAACTTTGGGAGCAGACTGCAGATTCTGTCGATCAGCTGGTTCCAGGCGCGTCGAGCTGTCGACCTCATCTCGCCCGGTACCGGTTGCTGTATGCAGCCTTGAACCCTTGGCGTATGGCGTCGACGGAACGATTTGCTCCGGCAGGCAGTGTCGCAGCGTTTCCCGGCTGTTTCGGCTCTATTGGCCGGGCCCGCGTCAGCCGAGCCCCTTCATCATGGCATCCAACACATGGATGGC
Organism: Mesorhizobium sp. LNHC221B00; assembly: GCF_000502935.1. NCBI lineage: Bacteria > Pseudomonadati > Pseudomonadota > Alphaproteobacteria > Hyphomicrobiales > Phyllobacteriaceae > Mesorhizobium > Mesorhizobium sp. LNHC221B00. The sequence continues at coordinate 125,435 of NZ_AYWR01000003.1, forward strand.
CGGCATCCACTCAATAGATTTTACATATGCCGCGGAGGCCCAGTAGAGAAGGCGGAACCGGAAGCGAGGGCATCGGCTTCAAGCTGTGCGAGCGTCACGGGATTAGTGGGCAGTGCTGAGTGAGCTCTTCTGCCCTATGGCCCGGCCTCTGCCAAGCGCCCGGCGTCAGGGTCTACGTGTCGACTAAGGATACCAAACCGGGCAACCTCCTCTCTGAACGAGATTTCCGAAAATGCATGTTAGTGGATTGGAAAAGCGCCGGTTCGTCGTCTCTCGGAGGCGTACGGGGTTCGGTGATTGTCTGTGGTCATTGGCGGCCGCTTGGCGCTACGCGCAGCGGTCGGGACGAACTCTAGTCATCGACTGGCGGGGGGCCTGCTACCTCGACCAACCCTTCACAAATGCGTTTCCGGTGTTCTTCCAGCCGATCAATGACATCGCTGGCGTGCCGGCTATTTCCGACGACCGGATCAACGACGTTTCCTTCCCTGGTCCATTCTTCCCGGAGTGGTGGAACAGGCCGGCGATCGAGTGCCTTTACCGGCCAGATGAGCAGATTTTCCAAGAGCGCGATGAGTTGGGCGAGCTCTTTCAGGCCGAACACGATGTCGAAGCGAACACAGTAGTGTGTGACGCTTGTCTGATGTGGCGGTGCGATGAGGATGCAGAGCGGCAGGTGTTCCAGAGTGTCCAGCCTCGGCCAGAAATTCAAGCCCGCATAGATGCCATTTATCAGGAACGTTTTGAGGGGCACAGCATCATCGGGATTCATGTTCGGCACGGTAACGGTGAAGACATCATGGAGCATGCGCCCTACTGGGCCGATCCGGAGCTCGCCGTTCGGCAAGTGTGCGCTGCAATTGACAAGGCTAAGGCGTTACCGCACCCCAGGCCTGTGCGGCTGTTCTTATGCACGGACAGCGCGCGGATACTGGATCTTCTGTCGGCCAGGTTTCCCGATCTGCTCACTGTCCCGAAGCACTTCGGACCCAATCAAGCTGGCCCCTTACACACTGCAGCACTCGGGATTGACGGCGGAATTTCCGCCCTCGTTGAGATGTATCTTCTCGGGCGCTGCGATACCGTAATTCGGTTTCCCCCGACGAGCGCCTTTACACGATATGCACGCCTTTTCGCACCACGGGTAATTGAATTCGATCTGAAAGAGCCAAGTCGTTTGACTTTGATAGAAGACAGCCAAGTCTCTGATCTCAGTTATGACCCGCCACCTGCGCAATTCGGCAGACGCAACCAACAGGCATAGTTGAATGCGCATTTCTCACCGACGCCAGTGGAGGCGTCGTACATTACCGATAGCGTCGTCATCTGACGCCGCCCGCAACGCGCCAGAACTTCGCTGTTACGCGGGGGCCGCAGACAAGCCAGAGCGACGGCGATCGTGACGCTGACGCTCGAAAGAACGCGGGCGATCACTCCAGAGACGAGATTGAGGTTGGTTATGAAAGTCATTCCCGTGATCATCAGCGGCGGAGCCGGATCGCGGCTATGGCCCGCCTCAAGGCAATCGCACCCCAAACCTTTCCTCAAAGTAGCGGATGGATATTCTCTCATTCAGCACACTGTGCTGCGCGCCGCTTCGATAGAAGGTGTCGTGGAACTCGTCGCTGTGACATCCGGGGACCACCTCTTCCTGACCAAGGACGAATTTGACGAACTGGATTCCGTGGTCCTGCCACGCACCTTTCTGCTCGAGCCCGAAGCTCGGGATACGGCCGCCGCCGTGGCTGCAGCCGCGATCCATGCGAGGGCAACGCAAGGCCCTGACGCGATCCTGTGCGTCTTCCCGGCCGATCACCTGATTAGCAACCTGCCTGCGTTTCTAGACGTCATGGGCCTGGCCATGGAACATGCGAAGCTCGGGCGGATCGCCACATTGGGCATCACCCCAACCAGACCGGAAACCGCATTCGGCTACATCGAAGCAGATGGTGAGAACGTCGTCCGTTTCGTTGAAAAACCGGATCTGGAGACAGCCAAAGCCTATGTCGCGTCCAAATGCTTCTTCTGGAACGCCGGCATCTTCTGCTTCAGTGCGCAAACCATGCTCGACGAGATGGTTTTGCATTGTCCCGAGGTGCTCCAGGCCGTCGCCGACAGCTACGAGAACGGCCGCGCCAGTCAATGCCAAGGCTTTGCCAAAATCGAACTCGCGCCTGAGCATTTCGGTTCCGCGCCGCGAATCTCGCTCGACCACGCTGTCATGGAGAAGACTAACAGACTTGCCGTGGTTCCCTGCGACATGGATTGGAACGACATCGGATCCTGGAACGCAATGGCCGATTTGATCGCCCCCGACGAAAGCGGGAACAGGATACGCGGCGATGTGCATATGGTCGACACGACCGGCACCTATGTGAGCTCCGACAAGCGCGTCATCGGCACGGTGGGCGTAAGCGATCTGGTGATCGTGGATTCTCCGGACGCTTTGCTTGTCACATCCCGCGACCGCGTTCAGGACGTTAAGAAGCTCTTCGAGGGCCTCAAGGCTTCGGGACATGAAGCTCATCTGGTCCATAGCACGGTACACCGGCCCTGGGGTACCTATACGGTTCTGGAGGAAGGCGAGCGCTTCAAGATCAAACGCATCGAGGTGAAGCCCGGTCGCCAGTTGAGCCTGCAGATGCACTATCATCGTTCGGAGCACTGGGTCGTGGTCAGCGGCTCCGCCAAAATCGTCAATGGCGAGCAGGAGTTGTTCCTGGGGACAAACGAATCTACTTACATCCCCTGCGGCCATAAGCATCGGCTCGAGAACCCAGGCAGAATTGACCTGGTTATCATTGAAGTGCAGAGCGGCGATTATCTCGCCGAGGATGATATCGTTCGCTTCGACGACGAATATGGTCGAACGTAGATAACAGTACAAAAAACGTTAAACGGCGAGCCGTCGCTCAAGGATCTCTGTCGTGGGTTCTGGGCCTGACATTGGCAAGCAGCGGGCCGAGCGTGTCATAGTATCCGCCCGCACTCTCATCAGGCACTCGATCGTGGTCGAAAACATCGGTGAGCGCTTGACAGCTCGCCGTCCGCGGTAACGAAGACTTCAGATATTTCTTAGGCGGACCCGTTGCTCAGCTGTCCAACGGCACAGCCGTGTTTCAGCCTGTAGGCGGCAATGAAATCCTCATCGCTGCAGATGCAGCGGCCGCTGGAATCTTTGGCTTTCGGATCATGGAGGTGAGAACCAAGGGGGCGCAGTAGATTCATGCGAGTGCTGGTTGTCCGACTCATCGGAAAACCCGCACTATGCTTGACCAGGTCTGCGGCAAGCATGATCCCGGCAAGCGCTGATTGAAAGGCCATCGGAACCACGGTTCGAACGAGACGACTTCCATCGCTAAGCTGGAACACCAGACCGCCGCAGATATCCGGAGGCGAACGTCACTGTCCTCACCGACGACGCGTCCACGCTCGAAAACATCCGCAAAGCGCTTGCCTACCTCGCGGCGACCGCGACCGCCGACGACACCGTCGCGATCTTCTTCTCGGGCCACGGGGCGCGCATCGGCAGTGGCGCCGAGGCGACGAGCGCGCTCCTCCCCTACGATTGCAAGCTCACGGACGTCGCAGGAACGTCGCTCGGCGAGGCCGAGCTGTCCGCTGCGATCGCCGCCATCAAGGCACCGCGGGTCATCCTCGTCGTCGACGCGTGCCATGCCGCCGGCACCGCCACGCTTAAGTCCGGCCTGGGCGATGATGGGCAGGACGGGAACGACGAAGGGTTCGACGAGAAGTCTCTGCGGAAACTGGCGCGGGGGACAGGCCGGGTTGTGCTCGCGTCGTCGCGTGCGACCGAGACGTCTCTGGTGCTCAGACGCGAGCGGAACAGCGTGTTCACGACCGCGATGCTCTCCGGCCTCAAGGGCGCTGCCACCGCCGCCAGCGACGGGACCATCGGGTTTGACCTGTTCAACCACGTGTCTGAGACGGTCAGGCAGTCCGTCCCGGGAAGGCAGCACCCAGTGTTCAAGGCTAGCGACCTTGAGGAGAACTTCCCCGTCGCACTCGCGCTCGGCGGCACCAAGTCGATCTCACCGGGCGTCAATCAGCGCCACCGGGACCTCGAGCAGATCATGAGGGGACCTCTTCCCGCTCGGCCCGACGGACCAGGACATCTGGCTGCGGGCGGGGGGCGACGTCTCGCGCCTCAGGCTGAGCGGCAACGGACGAGCGCAGTGGTTCGCCGCGCTCCGCCTGATCTCCCTGGGCGGTGGCGGCAGCATTTCGCGCGAGAGCGTGATCGACGCGGCACTGGACGAATTCCCTGCCCACCGCGAGCTCAAGGCGTTGCGCTAATCCGCTCGGCCCCGGGGTCAGCGATGTCTCGTTCAAGCCAATGTCGCATGCCTTCGGCAGGAAGACGGAAGTCAAGCTTCAGAAATGGTCAAGCAAATGGCGCAGCTGGACAATATCTTTTGGGGAAACCGCGAGCAAGATTGCGTCGATGTTCTTCAGTCTGTCGATCGGCGGCGGCGACTAGCCTTCGAGGAAAGAGACGGGATGGCGGCGGTACATCATCAAACCATGATACAACTTGAGGAAAGCATCCGACTTGGGGTCAAAAGTGGTGGTTCCTACCAGCATCTAATGGCAGCTATTCGCCAATTCACAGCCGAAAGAGGACAGTCCGCAGTCGGCCCCAAAGCTGCCAGGCGGGAACGCGCCTAAGTCGGTCGTAGGGACACGCGTCTGGCATGCCCGGAACCAGACATTGGTAGAGATCGAAACGAAGTGTCTGCTCCGTGTACCGTTCGCGCGAATTTTGATTTGATTTATGCCATACTGCGCAAGCATCAGCATGTGATCGATTACGTCAAACAACATGAGCGAGAGTACCTTCCTAGCGATGACGACATCTCCTTCTGACGGATCGGCCTTCGCAGTGCCGAACAAACGCATGATGGTCTGCCGAGAGTCCGCCGAAGATGGGAGAGACGGGCGAGAAGTGCAGTTTGCGGATTTCAAATTCGAACCCTTGGGCTACGAAATCCTGGCAAACGCCAAGCTCGATCAACCGGTGGTCATTCCCTTTGTCGGTCGTGGGACAATTATCGGAGGCGACGTCGAGGCGGCTGATATCGGGCGCGTAGGCAGCTTTCGGGCAGAGCTGCAAAGTCGCTACGCATCAAAATCCATTGGTCTTGTTAAAGGAGGCTGGCTGCCCTCAGCAATCGCGATCGCGGACGATTCTATCGTGCTACCGGACCGCTGCGTCGTCGCTGAGTTGGATAAGCGATTGCTGGGCGGGGTGGCCAAGAATGGAACGCAGGGCGACTTCATCGATCTGTTTGCGGACAGCGCAGTACGCATCAATCCAGCGCTGTTTGCTCTCGAAGGCCACGACAGGGAACATCCGACAGCGGAATCCGCACGACGGAGTCTCGACGAGGCAGTGAGAAAGCTGCGTTCGGCGCTCCCAAATGCCACTCTAATCGCTGCCGACGCCGATGGTCTAAAGGGCATCCTAGGATTGATCGAAGATACCCGCGAAGGCATGAGCCGTAAGCAGGATTTTCTCGTCCGCCTCAATCCGACACTTCAGGCACCCGTCGGAAAAAGGCGGAGGCAAACCGTATGCGATGAGATTCTTGCTACCGCGAAGGCTTGCGGCCTGCCGGCACGCTCACTCCCGGTCCTCGCAGCCCTTAGCGCTGCCTTGGGTCCAAACGGAAAAAGTCCGGCGAAAGGCATGTTGAAGTTCAAATCCGTCTATGGAAGGCACGAAGCTTACAACGCTCTGGCCGATTTGCGTTCGCTCGAGATTCTGATGCACATCTTCGCTATCTGGCCGAATCAGCCAGTTATGCTATGCACCGCCGACAAGGACCTAGCGTTGTTCTGGGCAGGCTTGCGTGCGTCAAAATTCGAGCATCGCGCCGGCAGCGTGAGTTTCGACATTAATCCGGTCGCTCTGATCCCAAGTATCAGCACCGACCACTGGCTAGAATGGCTTGGCTCGTAGCGTCTCTTTTCGACATACCGCGTCCATAGAATATCCCTTGTTTATAATATCGGTATGGGAGCTCCCCGATCCGAGCACGAGAGACGATGATCCGCGCCGAGAGGTTCAGCAATGTTTGCATTTGCAGACGAGACAGGCAATTCGGGACGCAACATCTTCGACGAAAATGAGTACTTTCGACTAGGCGCGATACTCGCAACTTCCGACATCGCGCCGCACGCGCAAGCAGCATTGTCCCCTTTTCTGAAAGAGAGGTCGGTAGAGCGTTTTCATGCGCATGAGTGGCCGGAAGACGCTGTGGCAAAACTCGGCCAATCCGTCATCGACGCTCTCGAAGCTTCAGGAGCATGGTCATTCAGCCTAACTGAGATTCACAAGCCCTATATGGCCCCGACCAAGTTCGTGGACGTGATTTTCGATGCAGGAGAGAACAAGGCGGTCCCTGGCAATTGGTATTGGGACGAACTCAATCGCCACGTTCTATGCCTTACTGTCGACAGTGCCATGTCGCGCGACACCGCGAAGCTATTCTGGAATGCCTTCTTGGGTGATGACTTCTCGAGCATAACGACCAGCCTCGATCTGATCGAAGCCGGAATGGACATCAGGGTGACACCGCCGGCCGTGTCCAAAGTGGTCTCTAGGGCCTTCGAATACGCTCGGCAGAAGCCTGCGGAATTCACACTCGCGAATACGTTGAAGAGGAAGGGCTATCAGGCCAACACTCCAAACGTGGTGGCTTTCACCCACCTCTTTCAGGCCATTCATGATTTTGCATCGAAACACTCCAGTTCGCCGGAACGCCTCGTGCATGATAAGCAGGACGAATTTCGCAAAACTCTGGCCGAAACCTACGAGCAATTTGGCAACATCATTTGGCACGACCCGATGGACGATTCTTTTCCTGACGCTTCACTCGCCAAGTATCAGCTCGCCCAATTCGAGATGCCGTCATCGAAAGACAATGCCGGGCTTCAGGCAACGGACCTTTTGCTCTGGGTCGCTCAGCGTTCACCCAGAGGCGAGGCGCTTACCGCGCTCAAAGCCAGGTTGAAGACCAAAACTGATGATTTCATGCTTTCGCGCCGTATGTCAGAGCTGATCGTTCACGTTAATCTTCTGCGCAATGAGCGACAACGTGGTCGCGACAGTCCATGAAGGCCTCGGTGGAATACGACCCTACGCAAGCTTTTGAAGGATATAGCCCGGGAAGATCACCTCCCTACAGTCAATCACAGAAGTTATCGATTTGAGGGTTTCGAGATCCTCGCTTGTGGAGAATATCACTTGCTGATTCCGCGTTTTGGCTTTGGCCGCGCGATTCAGAAGGTTCTGAAAACTCGGTCGAGAAGACGACTGCTGACGCGGCTCATCGAAGACAAGCATGCCGGGATGGTTGGTGGATTTGTCACTGGCGAGTTCGAGCAGTCCCAACTGATAGGCCCATTTCAGACGAATGGCGTCACTAGCTGATGTCTCGAAGCCAATCTCAAATCCTTCCTTCTCGGGCCGGTAGCTGTCTTGGGAAATCGATAGCTCTGCCGGCGAGAATGTGCTGAAGCCGAAATCTTTGGCCTGATCCTGTACCAGTGACGTCAGCCGGTTTAGTTTGTCATGATCGCCGGGAGAAAGCTTTTCAGTCGGAATCTGGGCTCGCTCAAGGAGGAGCGAACTGTAGGCTTCTTGCAGATTACCAAGTCGATCCAGGGCATCATCAAAAATCGCCTGAAGGGCTTCGAGGTCCCGCAATCGTGCCTCAGCTCGGATGCGCTCTTCTATGATGGCTGCGGATGGGTTGGCGCCGGGCGCTACCAACTCTGATCGAAGGAGCCGAATCTGAGCGTAGTAGTCGACCAGTCTTCGACCGATCGCCGAGAGCTGATCCCGCCGATCATTCTCCTCGGCCTGTTCCCTGGCGAGGATGTCTTCGAACATTTTCTTCTGCGATCGAATGTATTCGATATTGTCGGAGATTGGCATCACCGCCGAAAGGGCGTCCTGTGCCAGCAACGTGTCTATCAGTGACTGCTCGCATGTTGGACACCTATCTGGCGTCAGTGCGGCCGTGACGCCGGAGTAGCGCTGCAATCTTTGCACGTCGAGGTTCTTTGCCAGATCGTCCTCAAGAGTGCCGATGCGCCTTTTTAGGGACTGCATGTCAGCAATTTTGAGTTGCTGAACAGCATGCACACGAATGCGCTCGGCATTTAACTGATCGACATTCTGGGTGATCTGGGACAGCTTCTGAGTAACCTCTTCCGATTGCTCCTCGACGTCAGGTACCGCTCTCGCAGCTAGCTCCGCGACACTCCCCCTGAGTTGGGAGACGACGGAACTCAATGGAACCCATTCTGTCCCCTCAGCCAGCTGCACATGCGCGTTCGACAATACAGCCGGATCGGCTACAGGGCTTTCGCTTAGAGCTGCAACTCGTCCGCCACCTCTGGCCACAAATCGTTCCAGTTCTTGCCGAACCACGGACCAATCTTTCGAGTTTGCTGCTAGGCGCTCCGCGAGGCGTTCTCTCTGCACCTCGAGCTTGTATACATCGAGCCCCATGATGAATTCGACAGCGCGCTTATGCACCTCGCGGATTCGCATATAGGTCGGTATGGCGGCCGGTATCGCCGACCATCCAAACTTTTGCTCAACCCAGAACAAGGGGAATACGGTCTCAAGGTACAGTTTCGTTTCGGGAGCATCGTACCGCCTAACCTGCGGCAATCGCCATCCTACGAAACCTTCGAGAAAGTGGTGAAAGCCGTCTTCGCGCTGCGCAGCCCCGGGATCCAGAACGAAGAAGTTCTGTCGGCGCATGGCGGCCCCGTCGGTTGACAATGCGGCACCGAAGTCGACAGTGACTAGCCGGGTATCCGTGCTTGCCTTCACGGCGCGATTCACGGTGATGACCTGGCCGCTTCCGTTAGCAATTTCGAGCGACACACTCGATTCCAATACCTCAACGCGCTTTTCGGCGTCCGTGTTGAGATAGGTTGTCATAGCATGCGGCAGCGGAATCTCTCGCCGTGGGCTCAGCATGCGCTCTAGGCCCAAGGCATAAAGCATTCCTTGCATGCAGGTCGATTTACCCTTTGTGTTGTCAGCCCACAGGACCGTCAGGCCAGGAGAGAATGGAACATCTGCACCGTACAACCCGTCGGATGTCACTGCACAAGTCGCAAACGCTGGAAGCGCAGTGTCATAGGAGATCCTCCAGCCGCCAAACTCGTTTCATGAGTGCCTCGGTCATTTTCGGCGCTACATCACGAAGGAACGACACTTCCTCTCTCAGCGTGTCGCCACCCTTCACAATGACCGAAGCCATTTTCTCGCCGGTGTCTGTGAGCGAGACCGACGTGCCCTTTTCAATCTTCACCAGCTTCAGTGCATGTGCCAAAGCCACAGCTCGGTTGAGAGACGGCTCTACTCGAACAGAAACCTCCATGGGTGTATATTCACCTGACAGAAGCCCGCGAACTTCCTCCATGCCCTCCGGCAATCGAACGGCATGCGCCATAAACTGGAGTTTCTGAAAGTTGGATTTCTTCGCCCGGCTATAAAAGAGCGCGAGGACCAGCACGGCTATCCCCCAAGACATGCGGAGGTCCCCCGGCATGGGGTCGGGACGCGCCGTATAGGTGAATGCCCCGCCGAGTATGGCATGCCGAAGGCTCGACTCACTGGCCATTGGGAAAATCCAGCGGGCAACGCATGATCCATTCACATATGGAGCCGTACGCGATCTGCTCTGCGTTCTCCGCCGAAAGACTTGGGGCCGCCGCTTGCATCGCAGCAATTAGGGCATCGAGTTCCGCGTGCAGTATCTCCCCGGCGGATCCACCTGATTGGGGTCCAGCAAATTCCAATCGTCGAGCACGGCTCCTCACCGCAGACATGACCTTCTCGTGGAGATCGGGCGAACCAAAGCGAAGAGCATCGAGCACAGCGTTGCCCTGCAGGAAAGACCTCACTGTGTCGCCCACGACATCATCGAGCTTGTCTGGTGATGCCCGCTTTTTGAGCTTCGCGGTGGCATTGGCAAGGAGGTCGGAAGACCCTGCCGCCCATGTGGCCAATTCCGATGGTGAGGGCGTTTGGATAGACAGAGTTACCTTGGAAAGAGCAGACATTCCCAGAGCAACGGCGTCATTCGGAAAATTGCTGGGATCTTGAATGATCACCTCGACCGTAGGGTCGAACGCAGGACAACCAACGTCACGCAAGTCTTTCGTCTTCTTGGCGCAGTGAAGATTAACGTCCTTGCTGTCATGGAGGAGCGCCATGAGGACCCAGTGCCTGATGGGCACGCCGTGGAATAACTTTCCAATCTCGGCATGATTTTTGACGAGCTTCCCCACGTCCGTTGTGATCTTTTTCTTCTGGCGCTCCGCCCGAATCGAAATATTAATTGGTTCGTCGACCGCATAGCATTGGTAGGCAACCGCGTCCTTTGTGCAGTAGTAATCAATGCCGTAGTCGCCCTTGTGGGCAGCCGGAATTTTCTGCACGTGCAGCGGACCGTGACGCCCATGAAGTAAACTTTGGGCAAAAAGCTCCCAATCGTCTGGATTCCAGACCTGCACTGCATTCAACATTGCCGATACCCCCAATATTATCAGCTTAACGCCAATGCATCATAATTCAACGGACCATTGGGGAACCAGCCAAGCAAAAGCAAGGCCCGTCATTTCACAAATGCCGATTTATGCGATGAGCTTGAGGGCTCAACGCTGTGTGAAAAGGGCCGCCGCCACCATGCCGGCGCAATCATCGGCCGAGACAGAACGAGATCGACAACTGTGGGCAGGCCGCTCGATACACATCGCCCATTCAGTTTTCGTTCCATCTGATGGCGCGCCTCTTGAACGGCCGACAATTTCGCGGAGGCCGGAACCCGCCGTCGCAAACATGGCTTCGGAGGCCACAAGCTAGGCAGTGCGCACCCTCGTTCACGCCGCTCCCGTGCGCTCGGCTTCAATCTCACACCAAATGCAGGGAGTTGCGGGCTCCACAGCCTAAGGGCAGCTTTCCGGTCGACGCTGCGCAACAACGTACGTTCAACTTACGGCCCCGAATTCGCCTCAGAATGCGAGGAATTGCGAGAGCGTTTCGCGCGATCCCGGAAAGAGCAATCCCACTTCAATCGCGATTGCCGCGAGGACTTGGAGCAGGAGGATGCGAGCGAGCCTGGAGCGGAACGGCTCCTTGCGCGTCTTGTGCCGGATCGTTTTTTGCGCGATCACAGTTCCGATGCTGCCGCCAATGGTGGCGAGTGTAAGAAGCGTCCACTCTGAAATGCGTTGGGAACCGTTCTTGGCCATAGCCTTATCGAACGCCATGAAGGCGTACGCCAGCAAGTTTACCGCGAGAACGTAGCCGATGACCCCGATTGCAAACTGCTCAGGCATGCGCTCCTCACCTTCGGGCCAGTATAACCTAAGCCCGTCAAACCAACGGATGGCAACGGGTCCATCTAAATGAGGTATCTGAAACGTCGTCATGGTGACCCGAAGGGCGACTTTCGCCAATCGGAACGCAAAAGCCGACCGACCGCTCTCGACCCCACAATCTCCTGAACGTTTGTGCTCTGGCCAATAGTGGCCTGAGGAGAAACGATATGGGACATTCGCAGTATGACCTCGTCGGACAAGGCCATTCCGCTTGGAATGCAGGCAAGAGAGTAGGCGTCAAACGACCAAGGTTCGTCAGATTTGGGAAATCCGGTTCTTTCTCGACCGCGAAGGTCGATCACGGGACCGAGCGCTGTTCGACCTTGCGATTGATAGCAAGCTACGTGGTTGCGACTTGGTGAAGCTCAAGATTGGCACGTTAGTGAGTGGCGCTGAGATTCGGACCCGGGCGATGGTTGTGCAGCAGAAGACTGGGAGGCCAGTTCAATTCGAACTGATGGCAGACGCCCGAGCAAGCCTACTTGCATGGCTCGAACTTAGAGGTGGAACGGTCGACGATTTGCCTTTCCCAGTCGGGTCGATCATGCTGGCCCTTTGAGCACCAGGCAGTATGCGCGCCTGGTCGATGAATGGGTTTCGGCGGTTGGCCTTCGCCGTGAGGATTATGGCACCCACTCGCTTCGTCGTAAAGGCCTCCATTATCTATAAGGCCACCGGGAATCTCCGAGCAATTCAAATTCTGCTCGGCCACACCAAGATTGAGAACACCGTCCGGTATCTCGGCGTCGACGTCGAGGATGCACTGACACTGGCCGAGGGAACTGAAATCTGAAAGAGGACGACCTCGCGTGAGTCGCGTGGGGTCGTCATCGCTTCATGCTCGGCCCAGCGGCTTTGCGCCCAACTTCGGTCGTTCGGCGAGCCTTTGCGGCTTCTCAAAAGCAGACATTGGCGTCCTGGCAAGGCGAAAAAGCAAGTTGGAGGTGGTGTGCCGACATCGATTGGGCCGTCATGGCGCGGTTGCGAGCCCTTGCCCGATATCCGCCTCCGCATCGGAGCCTGCGAAGCCCTCCCGTCGGGCGCTGCCTATCAGCGCCGAACGAACATTGATCGCCGTTGGTATTCGACCGCCGCGGCGGGTCGCCTCCCACCATAGCGCCGCAAGACCGGCCACATGCGGGCACGCCATGCTCGTGCCACTGAGCGTGTCCAAGCCTCCGCCGGTCTTGGCGGAGATCACGTCGACACCCGGGCCGCTCAGAAGGGCCGCGCTGTTGGAGAAGTCCGAGACCACGAAACCTTCGCCGCGGCGACCCACCGCAGCGACAGCGATGACCTCGTCGCTGGCGGCAGGCAGCGAAGCAGCGATCCGCCAATTTGGATGCTGCTCCCGCTTGCTCTCATTGCCGGATGCCGCCACCACCAGGGTGCCACCGTGGATACCTCCCCTGGGCTTGGTCAGGCTCATCACCGCGTCGAGGACGCGGAGGTTCACTCTGTAGGACTCGAGAGCGTTTGAGGCAGCCAGATCGGCAGGCCAACCGTCGTCAATCCAGCTCTTGACCATGCCCGGGAAATCGAAGCCGAGTGACATTGAGATGATATTGGCGCCTCGTCTCAGCGCCCAACTGACCCCGTCCTCCAGCGTCTGGGTATCACCGCTGCCGCTGTTGTCGAGCACTTTGCCGATTAGGGCCTTCTTGATCCCGCGCGCAACACCGATCCGAAGGCCGTTGACATCGCGGCCGAAAACCGTTCCAGCGCAGTGGGTGCCATGGCCGAGCACGTCACCGTTCCCTTGGCCAGTGAAATCTTCTTCCTCGAGGTCGACGCCAGCGAACGCCGGGTGAGTAGGGTCGATCCCGGTATCGAGTATTGCGGGTACGACCCCTTCCCCGGAAAACCCGGAGGTCGAGGCGCCGGTGGCCTGCAGCCCCCAAACGTCCCCGGTCGCAGAACTCGAGCCCTGGAACGGTCGGATGAGCTTGATGGCCATGGCAGGGGCGATCGCCTTGACCTCCGGAAGGGAAGCGAGCGTGGCTGCGGCCTGATCCGTAAGTCTCTCATAGAGCACGGACGGCCCCCTATCGGGGGAGGTGCTCTCGATTCCTCTATTGGCTCCACCAACGGCGGCCTCGGTCTTCCTGATGATCACATATTTGCGCATCGACTCCCCACTCAAAAGCGCTTCTGCTCGGCAAGCCTGCGGTAGTGCGCGCCGATCGCGGTCAGCTTGCAGCTGTGCGATTCTATTGCCGCGTAATACATGTGCTCCGTCCCCACAGGAACGACTAGGCCATTCCTGTTGCACGCCTGGAGGCCCTTGAAGATCGCCACGTGACCTTCGTCGACCGGTAAGCTCACTATCTCGGGCGGGACGTTGTCGCGCGCGGGCTCGTAGGAGGGATCCAGCGGAAATTCGGCGGCGTCATTCGGAAACAGCTCGGGCAAACGACGGAGGAATTCCTTCGAGATCTTTGGCGCGACCTCGCGAAGTTTGACGAACGTGTGGACGTTGGCCTTGTAGATCGGGCGCTGCCCGCCCCAAGGACCCAGCGTTTGGTCGACGAGTGAATAGAGGGCCGCTGGAGTAACGTTCCCGAGTATGTCGGATGCAGAGCCCTTGAGACCGGCGAGGAGGATGTCGGTGAATAGCCCGTGCTTCTGACCCTCGCCGGCCACACCATCACGATGGCTGGCGGTCAAGATGGTGACGCCAGTACCGATCACCGACACATCCTTGCTGACTAGTGCCGGTAGCTCGCCAGCAAATCCAGAGTGACAGCTGTCGAGGATAATGACGCTAGACTTGATCCTTGGATAGGCTTTGTTGGCAAGCCCGAGGATGTCATCGCTGAGCGACATCCCCCATCCGCCCTTCTTCCCATTCTGGGCGACGATGTAGCCGTTGTTGGTCTCGCGGTTGATGATGCCGTGCCCGGCGAAATAGAAGACGACCGTCTCGGCATCGCCCTCGAACAGTTGCTCGACGGCTTCGTTCAAGAGGGCGGATGTAACTTCGAAATCTTGGCTGACCAGCCTATGCACCGCATAGTTCGGATCCCCGTTGCCCAAAGTCTCCAGGAGATCGCCCATGGCCAGCGCATCGTTGACGCAGCCGGTCAGGGGATGACTGGGATAGGAATCGATGCCGACGACCAAAGCGCGTTTCATGTGAACTCCTTCAGCGGACTCAATCGTACAGTCTAGGCGGGTCACCGCGCCGTTTATAGGCGGCCCTGACGTACCCGCCCCATTGATCCAGCAAGCCGCGGCATTCATCCCCGTTAATGAAGCCGGCGCCGTCGGCAAGGCTGAATTCGGGCAGATAGAGACCCGTGACGCCCTTCTCCAGGACTCCTTCCGCCAATACCCCTCGCTCCCGCATGATCAAGATGGGCAGGCCGAGTTGGAAGGCCATCGCCGGCTCGATCTGGCAGTACGGGCTGGTGAACCAAACGTTGGAGTCGTCGCGCGCCGTCATGTCCGGAAGGTCGGCGCCCGGATATTTCGTAACCGCCGACGCAAGAGTCCGTCGAAAAGCGACCGATACCAAACCGCAACAATGGGTGAGTAATCTGCGGATGCCGACCAGCGGCGCATCGAAATCGTAGCTGCTGCCTGGCCCCATGCTGATGGGCTCGAAGCCGCGTTGCGTCAAAGCCTCAGCGAACTGGGTGATGAATAGTTCCTGAGTGGCTAGGTGAGGCGTGGGTCTGCTGAGAAAAATTGGAACTTTCAAGAATACCCCCGCTACTAATGTCGACCATATTGAGCTTCTGAGCTTAGCGCCCACCGTTGATGAGTATTTTCAGGTTCTCCCAAGTCCACTTGTACATGGCGTCGCTCGCCAAGGCGGCGCTCGGCTTCACGTTGCCGCCCGAGGAATAGCCCGCCAACAGGAAATACGGGACGAACTCGTCCTGCGCCATTCTCAACTCGGCGCTGACGCCTGTAGCGGTATTGGTGTGCTTGCCGCAGATGACGCAAACCACGTCGACTGACCTGATGCGGGTTCGAGCGTGCTTCTTCCAGTTCTCGTCTATCGCCTCCTTGATCGACCAGTCCGCCAACTCAAAGGGACTGTCGGCCAATTTGGCCTGACCGACCAGGAACGTTTTCAGCGTCTCGTCATGATCGTAGTCAAAACTGATGAAGACCTTTTTCTTGGTCATACCCATGCTCCTCCCCTTTCGGCGCTTCACTCGGCTCGGGCGCGAATCCCTTGCTACAGCGCGGCCTTGAGTTGACGATGAAACTCTTGCGCATCCGACTTACGGACCAGGACGCGGCGCTCTTCGGTGAACACCTCGTCCATCTTGCGAGCCACCCGGATCGACGCCGTTTTGGAATACTGGCAATAAAGGTCCACATCCCTGTCGCTGTGCAGAGCGGGCCACTTCGAGAGATAGCTCGGAAGGGAGACGTGCTGCTCGGAATAGCTCGCCATGCGGAAATTCTTCTCAGAGCCAACTCCGATCTCCCATGGCACCCACCAGGAGTCCTTAGTCTTGATCGAAACGACGGCGATGAGTTGCTGGCACGACGACATCCGGGTCAGGAGCAGATCCGCCAGATCCGGACCATCCTTGGTCAGCGCGTCATCGATCGTGTCGAGGTAGATGTCCATTCCGTTGATACGCACTCGCCGAGCGACCCGCTCCGCCAGATCGCTGTCTGAACCCTTATGGGAAATGAACACTTTCATCGGCATCCGAGTCGCTCCATTTCCCACAAGATTAGCGCCGAGTCGCCCACGATCTATTGGGAATATTCCGAATTCACCGTAAATCTCAATCGTCGAGAACGAAGGACTTCAAAGGAGCGCACATGGACGAGGCCAGCATCGACCAACTCATCGGCTCAATCACGGACGAGCTGGCAGCGGTCGAGCACGAACGCTGGTCTCACTGGCAGCGTTTCGTTCATGAGCAAGCGTCCCGGCTACCGGACGGAAGTCTGTTACTCCCCGCGGAGCTTGTGGAGAGATGGGAGAGGCAGATCGAAACCTCCTTTGAAGAGCTGACCGAGAAGGAGAAGGAGAGCGATCGGGAGCAGGTGCGGAGATATCTGCCCATCATCGTCCAAGCGCTCGCTCGATCTTAGGTCTGCAGCAAAGATACGCCATCCATGGCGGCGTCGATGCGGCTGGCAGAATCGCGGGCCTGCAGTAGGCTGTCTGTCCGTGAACTCGATTCCCTGGGAGCGTCGAATGGCTGAGAAGAAGGTGGTGTTCGTAGCGTTTGCAATCGAGGACGTTCGATCTCGCGACTATCTCAAAGGTCAGTCGCTCAATACACGGTCGCCGTTCGAGTACATCGATATGTCAGTGAAGGAGGCGTACGACGAGGGGTGGAAAGCCCGCGTACGCACTCGCATCAAACGGTCCGATGGCGTGCTCGTCCTCGTCACCGAGAACGCTCAGAGGTCGACGGGTCAACAATGGGAGATCAAGTGTGCCCGCGAGGAGGGCAAACCGGTTCGAGGCATGTGGTGTTACAAGGACGATCGCACTAAGATCGAGGGCGTCTACACCATGGTGTGGACCTGGAACAACATCGCCAACTGGATCGACGGCTTGTAACGGGGGGACATCAGCAACTGTGTTCCTGGCCATCCGCCGCTATACAATCTCCGCTTCTGCCGCCGCGGCTGCCCGTTCATCGGGCGTCGGGAAGATCGTCAGAAGATCCTCAGGGGGAATGTTCTTTGAGCCCTTTTCAAGCAAGCCGCTGGAGGTAAGGCATATAAAGCCGATTCCGAATTGACACGCGGAGATCATAAAGTCCTCCTTCTCTTTGTAGCCGTAGCGGTAGCCGAACCTACGCCCGTACTCCTTGATGTTGCGCCGGTTGCCCTCCTCTCTGTCCGGCAGCATCCGGTTCAGGTAGTCCGTCAGCACCGATGCGCGTGGATGGCGGCCATGGACTGTGCCAGTCCAGATGTAGTGCTTCCTTGTGAGGAACTTGCCGCCCGTCTCCCTGTAGTAGATCGCGCAAGCTAGCTTCCGACCAATGACCTTCGCAGCCTCGAAAAACTCATCGGACGCTCCCGCAAGCGGCAAGTTGGTCAGGTCGGCATCCGGCGGCACCTGGATACCCATCTTAGTGAGCGCTTCCGCCTTGGCCTGATTGCTCAGCTTTGTGTTCAAGAGTGCAGATTTGTAGTTGTTCTTGATGCCGGCTTGTAGCTTCCACATTGACCACAGGTCTTTGGTAAATAGATCGGGGTTCCCCATCTGCATGTAGTAGCCGAATATCTGGTCTTCCTTCTTGCTCGATCCGTTGCAGGCTTCGCACGCCGGAAACTCAAACTCCTCGGGGAAGTAGCCTTTCGGGAAACACGCTTGAGGCGGGATGTGATCAACTGTGGACGACTTAGTCGCGCCACCGCAAAGGCAGCACAGAGGATGATCCTCTAGCAGCTGTTGGTAGCGGCTTTTCTTCTGCTTCGCCTGTCCCATCTAGCATCCCTCAACTTGCTTGCCAGCGGGCAGGGTACAGCCGCGCGCGGACGGTCTTCTTACACGGCTCCGATCAAGCCGAAAGTTGGGCGTGCCAGCAATGGCAGATTCTGGGAGACCGTCAGTGGCTTCGGAAGGACAGAGATGGCGTCGTTGGCCGAACGTCAGCTTTTCCAGTGCTTCGCCCGGAACCGGACCGTCCACAGTCGGCCCATACAAGTCATTCGCTCGTGCCTTCGCGATGACATTTCTTGACGCCCCCCAATCTTCCAAGCCTGCAACGTTCACTGCATCGCACGGGCGCGTATGTTGGGTATCTTCAATATTCTGGAACGTCACGTCATGCTGCTTCCATCTACTACCAAACAGTGGAGGCTGTGCCCGTGACACCGACGAAGCTCCTTGTCGGCCAGATCGTAGTTGTGTTCGCCATCGTCATCGTTGGCGTATGGGCGGCAACGCAATGGTGCGCCCACATGCTGGACTATCAGCCGCAGCTTGGCGCGCCATGGTTTGCCGCGGCGGCCCGGCCGATCTACAAGCCGTGGAAACTGTTCGAATGGTGGTTTCACTTCGACGCCTATGCGCCTGAGGTCTTCGACAAGGCCGGCATGCTTGCCGGAGCCAGCGGATTCTTGGGGTGTGCGGCCGCAATAGCTGGCTCCCTCTGGCGCGCGCGGCAGAGGGGGTTGGTCACCACCTACGGTTCCTCACGATGGGCCGCGGCTCGGGAAATCGAGAAGGCAGGCCTGTTTGAGCCGGCCGGCGTTTTCCTTGGCAAACTGAAGGACCACTATCTGCGACATGACGGGCCGGAACATGTCATGGCCTTTGCGCCGACACGTTCGGGCAAGGGCGTGGGATTGGTCGTTCCAACGCTTCTTTCCTGGACCGGCTCGGCCGTCATTCACGACATCAAAGGCGAGAACTGGCAGCTGACTTCCGGCTGGCGGTCGAAGTTCTCTTTCTGCCTCCTGTTCAATCCGACCGACTCGAGATCGGCGTGCTATAACCCGCTGCTGGAAGTGCGCAGGGGTTCAGATGAGGTCCGCGACGTTCAGAACATCGCGGACATTCTCGTCGATCCGGAAGGCGCGCTGGAGCGGCGGAATCATTGGGAGAAGACTAGTCATTCACTCTTGGTCGGGGCCATCTTGCACGTGCTCTACGCGGAAGAAGAAAAGACGCTCGCGCGCGTCGCCACTTTCCTGTCGGATCCGCAACGCTCGTTTGCCGCGACACTGCTGCGGATGATGACCACCAACCACCTCGGCACGGCGGACACACCTCGGGTCCATCCCGTCGTGGCCTCGGCGGCTCGCGAGGTGCTGAACAAGTCAGAGAACGAGCGTTCTGGCGTTCTCTCGACCGCAATGTCGTTTCTCGGGCTCTATCGTGATCCGACGGTTGCCTCGGCAACATCGGCCTGCGACTGGCGCATTGCCGACCTCATGGATGCGGAACGACCGATGTCGCTCTATCTAGTGGTGCCGCCATCGGATATTTCGCGCACCAAGCCACTGGTGCGACTGGTGCTCAATCAGATCGGCAGGCGACTGACGGAGCGGCTGGAAGGTGACCCGAAGAAAAGCCGCAAGTACCAACTGCTCATGATGCTGGACGAATTTCCGGCTCTTGGTCGCCTCGACTTCTTCGAGACCGCGCTCGCCTTCATGGCGGGTTACGGCATCCGCGCCTATCTGATCGCGCAATCCTTGAACCAGATCTCCAAAGCCTATGGCGAGAACAACGCCATTCTCGACAATTGCCATGTGCGCATTGCCTTTTCCTCCAACGACGAGCGCACGGCCAAACGCATATCGGATGCGCTCGGTACGGCGACGGAACTCAGGTCCATGCGCAACTACGCCGGCCACCGGCTGGCGCCCTGGCTTTCGCACGTCATGGTCAGTCGCCAGGAGACCGCTCGCCCGCTGCTGACGCCTGGCGAAGTGATGCAGTTGCCGCAAGCTGACGAATTAATCCTTGTTTCCGGGTTGCCGCCGATCCGCGCCCAGAAGTTGCGCTATTACCAGGATCCGAATTTCACCGAACGGGTGCTGCCGGCGCCGGTGTTGCGCGACGGTCTGTACGCGGACTGTCCTGCGTCGCGCCCCGACGATTGGAGCGGACAAGTCCGCAGTGTTGACCGCCGTCTCGCTGCCGATGACGAACACGCCGGCGCGGCAATCGAAGAAGGGAGCGGCGTGCAACAGCAGCGTCATCCCGGCCTGCCTGAAGACCACGTCGTCGTCTCTCGGGAGCCTGATCAGGATGACCTCTTCAATCTGTCGGACGATGACGCCGAGGCACTCGCAGACAAGCGCGTCATGGACCGGGTTTCTACCGCGGCGAGCGCCTACGGCCTCAACGAGGGAAGGGGCGACGACAAGGACATCATCCCCGGCTTCTGAACGCTTTCCGCAACTGAGGCGTATCTCGGCGTAGATAACGCCCATAAGCGATTTTGCGGATATCGGCGATGTTCGTTCGCACCGCCGGCGCATCAGCGCCGGCCAGTCGGAACGAGATGTATGAAGCCCCATCGCATTCGCCACCAGTTTCTGCTCGAACCCGAATTGAGCGAGAAGCTGGAAACCCTCAGCCGCAACCCGTCGACCACGAAATCGGCAATCGTCGCGAAAGCGGTCGAGGCCTTCATCGAACGGCGTGGTGAAAACGAGCTCGACCAGCGCTACGGCAAGCGGCTGGACCGTCTTTCCCGCGATCTCGACCATGTCAGGCGCGACGCCGAAATAACTCTGGAGAGCCTGGCGCTCTTAATCCGCTTTTCAATCACGCTTCATGCGCACACGCCAATTCCGGATCGGGCGACACAGGCGATCGCCCAAGAGCGCTTTGACAAATTCGTCGAGCAGGTCGGTCGCCAGATAGCCTCCGGGAAGCGCTCGCTTGGTTACGGCAATGGCAACGGAGGCGAAGGATGAACTCTCATCCCGCAGCGGACCACCGCCGCCGAGCCATGCTGCGCACAGCCATGGGCGCCGCGATCACCGAGGCCCTTGCCGATCCGACCGTCATCGAGGTGATGGTCAACCCCGACGGCGCGCTGAGGCTCGACCAGTTGGGAGAAGGCCGGGTCGATACAGGCGTGCATATGCATCCTGCCGAGGCGGAACGCATCATCCGGCTCGTCGCCTCCCATGTACGCGCCGAGGCGCATGCAGATAGTCCGATTGTCAGTGCCGAATTGCCATCAGGCGAGCGCTTCGAGGGTCTGCTACCGCCGGTCGTGCTGGCGCCATGCTTCGCCATCCGCAAACCGGCGGCAAAACTCTACACGCTGGCCAACTACGTCGCCGATCGCGTCATGCTCCCGCTGCAGGCTGATGCCCTGAGGAAGGCAGTGCGCGAGCGGCGCAACATCCTGGTCGCCGGCGGCACATCGTCGGGCAAAACGACACTTACCAATGCTCTACTGGCAGAAGTCGCCGAATGCGATGAGCGGGTGATCCTGATTGAGGACACCCGCGAGCTGCAATGCGCGGCCAAGGACTGCGTTGCCATGAGGACGAGGCGGGGCTCCATCACACTCGCCGATCTCGTACGCTCGACCTTACGGCTGAGGCCCGACCGCATCATCGTCGGCGAAGTCAGAGGCGCGGAAGCGCTCGATATGCTGAAGGCATGGAACACCGGACATCCCGGCGGCATTGCCACGGTTCACGCCAATTCGGCACGCTCCGCACTCTATCGTATTGAGCAGCTCGCCCAGGAAGCCGTTGTCACCGTTCCCCGCCGGCTGATCGCCGATGCCGTCGACTTGGTCATCTTTATTGCCGGAAGAGGACCCGCGCGCCGCGTTGACGCGATCGCCGAGGTCACGGGTCTCGACGGCAGCGGCGATTACGCCGTCACCCCGCTCACACTTCCGCAACTCCAGCAGCTCTGAAAGGTCACCTCATGCGCAAGAAGCTTCGCTTTCTTTCGTTCGCCGCCGTCGCGCTTCTTCTCACGGCCCAGGCCCACGCTGCCGGCTCCGGCATGCCGTGGGAACAGCCGCTGCAGCAGATTCTGGAATCGGTGCAGGGGCCGGTCGCCAAGATCCTCGCGGTGATCATCATCATCACCACCGGTCTGACCCTTGCCTTCGGCGACACGGCGGGCGGTTTCCGCCGGCTGATCCAGATCGTCTTCGGCCTGTCGATCGCCTTCGCGGCCTCGAGCTTCTTTCTTTCCTTCTTCTCCTTTGGCGGCGGGGCAGTCGTCTGATGAGCACCGGAGAGCAGCATATCGAAGGCTTCGAGGTTCTGGTCCATCGGGCGCTCACCGAGCCGATCCTGCTCGGCGGCGCGCCGCGGGCGGTGGCGATCCTCAATGGCACGGTGGCCGCGGCCATCGGCCTAGGCCTGCAGCAGTGGATTGCGGGTGTGATCCTCTGGATCGCCGGCCACACGCTCGCGGTCTTTGCCGCACGGCGTGATCCGGATTTTGCCAGCGTGCTTGTCCGTCATCTTCGTCAAAAGGGCTGGCTTGCATGCTGAAGCTTTCCGAATACCGCGGCAAAGCCGACCGGCTTGCCGACCATCTGCCCTGGGCAGCACTCGTCGCGCCCGGCATCGTGCTCAACAAGGATGGCAGCTTCCAACGGACATTGCGGTTTCGTGGCCCCGACCTTGAAAGCGCGACGGAGGCCGAACTCATCGGCATATGCGCGCGGGCAAACAATGCGCTGAGAAGGCTCGGCTCTGGCTGGGCATTATTCTTCGAGGCCGAGCGCATCGAAGCGCTGGGCTATGCGAGCTCGGCCCTTCCCGATGCTGCCTCATGGCTGATCGATGAGGAACGGCGCGCGGCCTTCGAGGGCAAGGTCGCGCATTTCGAGAGCATCTATCATCTGACCTTGGTCTTCATGCCTGGGCCCGATGGCCAAGCGCGCGCGGAAAGTGCTCTCGTCGACTCGCATGACTTGGGAGGGGAAAGAGACTGGCGCCAGGAGCTTGCCCGGTTCCGAGACGAGACTGACCGCGTTCTCGATCTTCTTTCGGGCTTCGTGCCCGAGGTGCGCGCGCTCGACGATGCCGAGAGCCTGACGTACCTGCACGGCACGATCTCGACACGCCGTCATCCGGTTGCCGTGCCGGAAACGCCAATGTATCTCGACGGCGTCCTGGTTGACGCGCCGCTGACCGGCGGCCTAGAGCCGATGCTGGGCGAGCAGCATCTGCGCACGCTCACAGTTCTCGGCTTTCCGAACGTCACCCGGCCAGGAATCCTTGATGCGCTCAATAACCAGGATTTCGCCTATCGCTGGGTGACGCGCTTCATTCCACTCGACAAGGCGGAAGCCACGAAGACGCTGACTCGGCTCCGCCGGCAGTGGTTTGCCAAGCGCAAATCGATCGCGGCTATTCTGCGCGAGGTGGTGACCAACGAACCGGTGCCTCTCGTCGACAGTGACGCCGACAACAAGGCGCTCGATGCCGATGCAGCACTGCAGGCATTGGGCGGCGATCATGTCGGCTTCGGCTATCTCACCACAACGGTGACGGTGTGGGATCAGAACCGTAAAGCCGCCGCGGAAAAGCTTCGCGCCGTCGAGCGGATCGTCAACGGGCTCGGCTTCACCACCATTCGCGAAAGCATCAATGCCGTCGAAGCGTGGCTTGGTTCATTGCCGGGTCATGTCTACGCCAACGTTCGCCAGCCGCTCGTTCACACGCTTAACCTTGCCCATCTCGTGCCGCTGTCGTCCGTGTGGGCAGGTCCAGCGGAGAACGAGCACCTTGCCGAGGTCACCGGCGATTACGCTCCGCCGCTTCTTTTCGCCGAAACCAGCGGCTCGACGCCGTTTCGGCTTTCGACCCATATCGGCGATGTCGGCCACATGCTGGTTGTCGGGCCGACCGGTGCCGGCAAGTCGGTTCTGCTTGCCCTGATCGCTTTGCAGTTCCGGCGCTACGCTGGCGCGCAAATCTATGTCTTCGACAAAGGCAATTCGGCGCGCGCCGCCGCGCTTGCCATGGGCGGCGACCACCATGCGTTGGGTGCGAATGGTGCGCTTGGTTTCCAGCCGCTGCGCCACATCGACGACCCGGCCACACAGAGCTGGGCTGCCGAATGGATCGCCGGCCTCATTGCCCACGAGAATGTCACAGTCACCCCGGAGGTGAAGGAGGCAATCTGGTCGGCGCTCACCAGCCTCGCCACCGCGCCGGCGCAGGAACGCACGCTGACTGGCCTGTCGGTCCTGCTTCAGTCCAATGCGCTCAAATCGGCATTGATGCCCTACACGCTCGACGGACCATTCGGCCGCCTGCTCGATGCCGATGACGACCGGCTGGCCATCTCGGATGTGCAGTGTTTCGAGACCCAGGAGCTGATGCACAGCCAAGGCGCTGTGCTGCCTGTGCTCACCTATCTGTTCCATCGTCTTGAGGACCGGTTTGACGGGCGGCCGACGCTGCTCATGCTCGACGAGGCCTGGGTCTATCTCGACAACCCGCTCTTTGCCGCCCGCATCCGCGAATGGCTTAAGGTGCTGCGTAAGAAAAACGTCTCCGTCATCTTCGCGACGCAGTCGCTTGCCGACATCGCCGGCTCTTCTATCGCACCCGCAATCATCGAGAGCTGCCCGCAGCGCATTTTTCTCCCCAATGATCGTGCGGTGGAGCCGCAGGCACGGGCAGCCTATGAGCGCTTCGGTCTTAATGAGCGACAGATCGAATTGGTCGCCCGCGCCACGCCGAAGCGCCACTACTATCTGCAGTCGCGCCGCGGCAATCGCCTCTTCGAGCTCGGGCTAGGCCCGATCGCTCTTGCGCTTTGCGGCGCCTCCGACCCGGCCGCGCAGACCCTGATCGACAATATTCTTTCCGCAGAGGGGCAGGGCAGCTTTGCCGCCCGTTTCTTCAGTGCGCGCGGCCTGGATTGGGCTGCCGAGCTTCTCCAGCAATTTCCTCAACCTAACAAGGAGCAATCGTCATGATCGGACGCCGCCTTTTTACTAGCCTGGTCACCGTTTCCCTGATTGCCAAACCGATGGCTGACTACGTCCAGCCGGCCTATGCGCTCATCGTGTTTGACCCGTCCAACTATACGCAGAATGTGCTGTCGGCAGCACGCGCATTGGAGCAGATCAACAACCAAATCCAGTCGCTTCAGAACCAGGCGACCATGCTGCAGAACATGGCGCGCAACCTTCAGCGCCTGGATTTCTCTTCCGTGGGCCAGCTTACCGGCTCGCTCCAACGGATTGACGGTCTGATGACCCAGGCGAGCGGCCTGAGCTTCGATCTCGACAAGCTGCAGGACCAGTGGCGCCAGCAATATCCGGAAAGCTACGACGCCACCATCAAGGTCAGCGATGTGGCGAGCGCCGCGCGCGAGCGCTGGCAGAGCGCCATGCAGGCGTTCCGCCAGACCATGAGCGCGCAGTCGCAGATCGTCGAGAACGTGCAGGCCGATGGCGACCTGCTTACCGATCTCGTCAATCGCAGTCAGGGCGCGGCAGGTGCCCTCGAGGCAAGCCAGGCTACCAATCAGCTGATCGCGCTTTCGACCAAGCAGCAGATGCAGATCCAGACGCTGCTTGCGACCCAGTTCCGGGCCGAAGCCGAGGATGCGGCGCGCAAGGCGCAGTCTGAGGAAGCCGCTCGCGAGAAGACGAAGCGTTTCCTGGGCACCGGCACGGCTTATCCCGGCAACTGAGCGGCAGTTCTTCAAGACAACGAGGAAGGCGGCGACATGAACGACCTCGGAGTCATCGATCGCTTCATGGAGACCTTTACCCGCTACATTGACAGTGGGTTCGGTCTGCTTTCGGGCGACGTCGCCTTTCTCACCACCATTTTGATCGGCATTGACATCACGCTCGCGGGCTTGGTCTGGGCGTTCGGCGGCGAGCCCAACATTCTCGGCCGGCTTGTTCGCAAAGTGCTCTATGTCGGCGCCTTCGCCTTCGTCCTGAACAATTTCAAGAACCTCGCCGACATAATTTACCGCTCCTTTGCCGGTCTCGGCATCAACGCATCGGCCGGCAACCTGTCCGCCGACAGTCTCCTGCGGCCAGGCCGCATTGCCGCGGCCGGCTTCGAGGGCGCCTGGCCGCTCCTCAATCAAGCGAGCCAGCTAGTAGGCTTCCCCGAGATCTTCGGTAACGCGCTCACCATCTTCGTGCTGCTTCTGGCCTGGTTCCTGGTCCTCATCGCCTTCTTCATTCTTTCCATCCAGCTCTTCATCACCATCCTCGAGTTCAAGCTCACCACGCTGGCCGGCTTCGTCCTGGTGCCCTTCGCGCTCTGGAACCGCTCGGCGTTTCTGGCCGAGCGCGTGCTCGGCAATGTGATTTCGTCGGGCATCAAGGTGATGGTGCTTGCCGTCATCGTCGGCATCGGCTCCACGCTCTTTGGCGAGTTCGCTTCCGCCCTGCAGGGCCAGGAGCCGGACCTGGCGGCGGCCATGTCTCAGGTGCTGGGTGCGCTGGCGCTGCTTGGGCTCGGCATTTTCGGCCCCGGGATTGCCTCGGGTCTTGTTTCCGGCGCGCCGCAGCTTGGCGCTGGCGCGGCACTTGGAACAACGGCGGCCGCAGCTGGATCAACGCTCGTTGCCGGAGGCGCTGCGTTTGCCGGCGCGCGCATGGCAACAGGCGGCGGCCTCGCCGCAGTCCGTGCCGGCGCCGCCATGGGGTCCGCTGCCACCGTCGCTTGGCAAACGGGGCGCGCGACATCGCCCGAGTCCGGGCTGTCCGGGGTAGCTGCTGGGCTGCATGGGGTTGCGAGTGCCGCTAGCGGCGCCGCGATGCGGGGAATGCGATCCGCAGCAGAACCATTCCGCCGTAGTGCCGACGCCGGTCGCGATGCCGGCTGGACCGCGACCGGCGGCATGCCGACCGCGTCAAAGACAGGAACCTCGCCCGCTGCAGCCTCTGACCCCGCGCCGGTCTGGGCAAGGCGTCTGCGTTCCGAACAGACCGCACGCGCCCATCGCAATGCTGCCACGCAGGCGGTGCGCGATGGAGATCGGGGCGGAAGCGGCGCCAATCCCTCCCTCAATGACAAGGAAGACTAGATGCTCTTCAAGCGACCCGTTCAGCGTTATGGAAAGACGCCCGAACCCGTAACACCCTACCAGAAGGCCAGCCAACTCTGGGATGAGCGCATCGGCACGGCGCGCGTCCAGGCCAAGAACTGGCGCTTCATGGCCTTTGGCTGCCTGGCTCTGACGACGGGGCTTTCCGGTGGGCTTCTGTGGCAGTCGATGCAGGGCCGCGTCGTGCCTTATGTCGTCGAGGTCAACCGCTTTGGCGAGGCGCACGCGGTCGCGCCGGCAGTCCAAAACTACCAGCCCGACGATGCCCAGATCGCCTGGCATCTCAGCCGCTTCATCCAGAATGTCCGTTCGGTTTCCACCGATGCGGTTCTGGTGCGGCAGAATTGGCTGTCGGCCTACGACTTTGCCACCGACCGAGCGGCGCTCTTCCTCAACGAATATGCCAAGGCGAACGACCCTTTCGGCCAAATCGGCACGCGCAGCGTGTCAGTGCAGGTGACCAGCGTGGTCAGGGCTTCCGACAGCTCGTTCCAGGTCAAATGGACCGAGCAGGTGTTCGAGCGCGGCAGCCTCGCCAGCACGACGCGCTGGATCGGGATCCTCACCATCCTCATCCGCCCGCCTAGGACAACCGAGCAGCTGCGCAAGAACCCGCTCGGCGTCTTCATCAACGCCATCGACTGGTCGCGCGAGCTCGACAGCGCCGCGCCAACCCCCGTTTCCCCTAAGGAGCCCGCCAATGACAAATAGAGCCCCATTGCTTCGTGCTGCCTTGATCCTGTCGGCGTCTGCTGCGGTTCTTTCGGCCTGTGCCTCGAAGCCAGTGCCGCCGCCTCAGATTTCCTATGACCACGAGGACTTCAAACCAGCCGCGATCGAGAAGGCGCCGGAGAAGCCGGTCAAGGTCGTGGAAGTGCCGAAACCGTTACCGTTGCCTGGTCAGTTGATGCCCGCACCCGGCAAGCCCGCCCCAGATAAGCGCTCGCCGGAAGAACAGGTCGCCGATGCCAACAAGGCGGCGACGCAACAACCCACCAAGTTTGGCTATGTCAATGCGGTGCAGGTTTACCCCTTTGCCGACGGCGCGCTCTACCAGCTCTACGCCGCGCCGGAGCGCGTCACCGATATCTCATTGCAGCGGGGCGAGAAGCTGACCTCGGTCTCAGCCGGCGATACGGTCCGTTGGGTGATCGGTGACACCGTTAGTGGCTCAGGCGATGACCAGCGCACTCATGTGCTGGTGAAGCCATTCGCGCCGGGGCTTGCCACCAATCTGGTCATCACGACGGACAGGCGATCCTATCACCTGCAGCTTCAAAGCACTGAGAAAACTGCCATGGCGGCGCTCTCCTGGATTTACAGCGAAGACCAACTCGTGGCGCTTCGGCGGCGCAACGCTCAGGCCGAGGCTGAAATGCCCGCGGCCTCGAACGTAGCACTCGAAAACATCCGCTTCCGCTATTCGATCGCCGGCGACACGCCACCATGGAGACCGACGCGCGCCTTTGATGATGGCAGCAGGGTCTATATCGAATTCCCGCGCCGTATAGACCAAGGTGAGGCGCCGCCGCTCTTCATCGTCGGAGCCGACGGGGACAACCAGCTCGTCAACTATCGCATGCGCGGCAACTACTACATCGTCGATCGCCTCTTTGCTGCGGCCGAGCTAAGGCTGGGCACCAAACAGCAGCAGGTGGTGCGCATTACGAGAACCGACGGTCGGAAACCGCCGCGGCGGGTTTCGCTGTTTTCGCGTTTTGGCAGGTGAGGGGAGGCTCATGACCGATACTTCCCATCCGAATGCTCCGCCGAAGCTCAATCCCGAACAGCTGCAGCTGCGAGCCTCGCCCCGCCGAGCGGTGCGGTTCAGGCGCGGCATAATCGTCGCGATCGCTGCTGTTGGTTCCGGCGCTGTTTTTGGCGTCACGATGATGGCGCTGCGGGGACCCGCATTGCGCCTGAAACAGCAGGCCGAAGAGCTCTACAGCACGGACCGCAAGCCGACCGCCGAGGGACTTGAATCGCTGCCCAAGGACTATTCCGGGAGCAAGCCGAAGGCTCCGGTGCTTGGACCGCCGCTGCCCGGGGATCTCGGCCGTCCTATTCTCGAGCACCAGCGCCAGCTTGGCATCGCACCTGGGCAAGACGTTTCCGCCGAGGCGCAGCGGCTTGCACAACAAGCGATTGAGGCGCGCGAGTCGCAAGTCCTCTTCCGCATCGAAAACCGGCCCCAGCAGGCGGAAGCTTTTGGCAATGGGCAGGGCGGACGTTCCCCTTTCGAGACGGCGTCTCCGCAGCCAGATGCCGAAGGCCAGCGAGCTTCCGTCGCGCCGGCCGAGGGCGACCAGAACAATCAACAGCGCAAGCTCGATTTCATCGATCAACGGAACACCGGCGGGATCTACAACCCGCATGCACTGCAGACGCCGGCTTCGCCCTATCAGATCATGGCCGGTAGCGTGATCGCTGCAAGCCTGATCACCGGCATCAATTCCGATCTGCCCGGCCTTGTCGTCGCCCAGATCACCGAGAATGTGCACGACAGCGTCACCGGCAGCATCCTGCTCATCCCGCAGGGCTCACGGCTGATCGGCACCTACGACAGCGTTGTAGCCTTTGGGCAAAGGCGCGCTCTGTTGGTGTGGCAACGCATCGTTATGCCGAACGGCTCCTCTACCGAAATCGACAATCTGCCCGTGACCGACGCGGCCGGCTATGCCGGGCTTGAGGACAAGGTGGATTTCCATACTTGGCAGTTGATCAAGGGCGTCGCGGTGGCCACATTGCTGGGGGTTGGTACCGAGTTGAGCTTTGGGGAAAATGAAAGCGACTTGGTCAAGGCAATTCGTGAATCCACCCAGCAGAACGTCAGTCAAGCGGGCCAACGGATCACTGAAAAGAACCTGAACGTCCAACCCACGATCACCGTGCGCCCTGGTTGGCCGTTGCGCGTCATCGTGCACAAGGACCTCGTGTTGCGGCCATACACGGGGTGAACAGGAGGACTTCATGGCTAACCTGAAACTCGGAAAACTTCCGGACCGGACACCTTCGAAGATCACCATCACCGTTGGCGCCGACTTGAGCCAAGCACTCAACGACTATGCCGCACTTTACCGTGAGACCTATGGCGAGTCCGAAACGGTGGCGGAACTGATCCCCTTTATGCTGGTCGGGTTCCTGGAAGGCGACCGGGCGTTTGCCAAGGCCAGAAAGGAAGGTCTGCCGGGCGCCGGCGCGTCGGAGAAACCACGAAGGCAATCATCTTCCACACTGGACAACGGTTAGCGCTTGGTGTCGTTTTGGAGCACGCTAGGTTCTTGATGCTGACCGCGTTGCCGCCGGTCCGTACTCCACCAGTTCGAGTGCCTCCTCCTTTGTGCAGGAATTCGCCTGAGCGAGTTCGAGCGCCTCTTCAAGGAAGCGATGATTGCGCTCCTGTACATCGAGGTGCGCCGGCGTCGGAAAGCACGCGACAATCCGTTGCCACACGCGGTGTTGAAACGAGCCTGAAGGCATGTCTAATTCCCAGCGGTTACCCTGAGAAGACACTGAGTCTGAGGGAGATTCAAGTTTCAGGGGAACAACTAAGCCTGCTAGACAATAAGTGCATAAAAGCCGTGGCTTTTTCTTGCGGCCGGCCTCGTTCTCTTCGGACAAAAAATCGATCTTGTCACGATGCCGCCAGACCGGATGCTGAATGACAACTTCTCGCCAACAGTAATTGAATAGCGGACCGGATCGCTCCCGGCCCCGACAAGTTGTTGAGTTCTCGACCAGCGGTCATTCTCGATGGTACCGTGGCGAAAGGTCGATCGCACATTGTTGCGTGGCGCAATGATTTATATACGTTAGTATATGAAGGTTGTCGATATGTGAACCTATATAGCCTTAAATTGATATAGTGACGTATATTGACACCCGTCATATACGAGCCTATATCAGGCTAGCTCATACAGAAATCGTATACGCCATGAAGATCAGAACAGCTCGCGACATTGGAATCCTGATCAAGGAGGCCCGCACCCGGCGCGGCCTGTCACAGGCTGCCTTGGCCAAAATGATCACCACGACGCAGACGTGGGTGTCGTGGATCGAGAACGGCAAGCCCAGCGCCGAGATCGGCAACGTGCTACTGGCGCTGACCACGCTTGGTGTGGAGATGGACTTTCAGATCCCGCCGGCGCCGACGTCGGCTGATCATCATCATAATGCCGATGAACGGCATGTCGACGATGACGACGACGAGATTCCCTACAAGCTCTAGATGACGATGATCATGATGAACCCGATCGACACCCTCGACGTCTATATCGCTGGCAGACCGGTTGGGGGGCTCCACCACCTGCAGGGCGGCAAGCTTTCGTTCTCCTATCACGAGGCATGGATGGAAGGCCCGGTGGCGATCCCGCTCTCCCTGTCCCTGCCGACGATCACCAGGACCTACGAGGGCAAGGTCGTCGAGGCATTCCTCTGGGGCCTACTGCCGGATAATGAGCAGACCCTCGCCAGATGGGCGCAGAGGTTCCAGGTCTCCGCCCGAAACCCGTTTGCCCTGCTCAAGAATGTCGGCCGCGACTGCGCCGGCGCCGTCCAGTTCCTTTCGCGTGGCGACCAGATTTCCCGCGGCGAGAACGTGGAGTTGCTCACCGAGGCGCAGATCGGCGACCGCCTGCGCGATCTGCGCAAAGATGGTGCAGCGACCCGGCGAATCGGCGATCCTGGTCAGTTCAGTCTCGCTGGTGCGCAGGCAAAGACGGCGTTCCATTTCGATAAGGGCAGCAATCGCTGGGGGATCCCTCTAGGCGACACGCCCACGACACACATCTTCAAGCCGCCTTTGCCGCACTTGCACGGGCATACCGAGAACGAGCATTTCTGCCTGCAGCTTGCATCCAAGCTCGGCATGGACGCTGCACATAGCCAGGTTCTCGACTTCGCAGGCGAAAAGGCAATCGTTATCGAGCGCTACGACCGCCGCAACAACGAGGGCAAGACCATCCGCATCCATCAGGAGGACATGTGCCAGGCCCTGTCGGTGATGCCGACGCTCAAGTACGAGAACCAGGGTGGGCCAGGTATCACGACGATCTCCAGAAAGGTGCTGTCGGCCTCCCTCGACCCCGTCCAAGACCGTCAGATCTTCATGGCCGCGAACGTCTTCAACTGGATCATCGCCGGCACGGACGCGCATGCAAAGAACTACTCGATGCTGCTCGGAGCCCAGGGCGAGGCCCGCCTAGCTCCGCTCTACGACATCTCCTCCATTCTGCCGCACCTCGGGGGAGAGATCCAATCTGAGATGCGCGACCTTAAACTGGCGATGAAGATCGACAGAGTCTATCCCATCGAGGAGATCATGCCGCGCCACTGGGGGCGCTGTGCGTCCTCAGCAAAGGTTGGCGGCGAGTACACGGTGCGGACGATCCGCCATCAGCTCGCGGTGATGCCCGATATGGCATCGGAGTGCGCCCAAGAGCTTCGCCAGGAGGGGATCATCCATGAGATCGTTGGTCGCCTCGTCGACGCGATCGCGACGCGCATCAAGGGCTTGTCCCGGATCTATGGAGAGGAAGGTTGTGGAGGTTAAAGTCGGGCGGGGATAGCGGATCCACGGACTAATGCCGGCGAAACGGACGGACCGCACACTGCCCACGGGATTCTCGCTCTAATAGCGCGCGGCCCCGGGCCGGGTAGATGGCCGGTTTCGGAACCGGCCATCGGCAGCTTGAATGACGGAAATGGGGTCGGCTGCAGAACGGCAGCTTCCTGCCGAACGCGGTCAACTTTCTCTCCGGAAAATCTGACAATGCGGGCCTACGATTTGGCGTCGAGTTGTGGCGTTTTTCGACGGTCAGTATGATTTCCGGCGGTTGGAGATTTGTATCGGCGTTTGATGAACGGCCTCTGTTGGTTTCAAAGTGGATGGTCGCGTTGGTGTGTGGACAGCAGGCTTGCGGCGTCCCTCGATTGAGATCACCCGCAGGTTTTTGCTCTTGAGTTCATCCAGATAATCGGCCCACCACTGCATCATCTCGACGCGCTCGTCCCAGTGCTCTGCCCGGGCGTAGGCGCGCCGAACGTCGTTGTTCTCAATGTGGGCCAGCTGCCGCTCTATCGCGTCCGGATGCCACTTGCCGCATTCGTTCAGCAGAGTTGATGCCGTTGCTCGAAAACCATGCGCGGTAGCTTCTTCCTTGCTGTAACCCATACGACGCAGTGCGGCGTTAAGGGTATTGTCGGAAATCGGACGCGAAGCCGATCGAACACTAGGAAACAGCAGCGATCCATCACCAGAGATTTCTCTCAGTGAAGTCAGGACGCTGATCGCTTGCTTTGATAGGGGTATGCGGTGCGGCCGTCGCATTTTCATGCGTGCTTCAGGGATCGTCCACACCGAGCTTTCAAAATCGAACTCTTCCCATTCAGCGGCGCGAAGCTCGCCTGGGCGGGGAAACAGCAGCGCTATCAGCTTCAGACCGGCTCGCGTTGTAGGCTGTCCGTCAAATGCATGGATCGCCCTCAGCAAACCGCCCAAGGCCTTCGGATCGGTAATCGCGGCGCGAGACGTTACCTTCGGACTGATGAGTGCGCCTCTGAGGGCGAAGGTCGGATCTGTCTCGGCGCGTGCGGTCGCGATCGCGTATCGAAACACGCTGCCGATGGTGGAGCGCAGTCGCCTGGCCGACTCATATCGACCGCGAACCTCCACGCGACGGAGGGCGGTAAGGATGCTGGCCGGCTCGATCTCCCGAATGCACTTGTCGCCGATTATCGGATAGGCAAAGTCGAGCAGCCATTTGACCTTGCTGATCGTCCGGTCGGCACGTCCCTCCTTCTTCAGCTTGTCAACATATTCGTCCGCGATTGAGCGAAAGGAGTCCTTTGCCGAATCGGCCTTCCGCAAGCTGCGTTCCTTTCCAGGGTCGACGCCAGCTAGCAGGAGCCTTTTAGCATCATCGCGCGCCTCCCGTGCCTCGGCGAGAGAGATAAGGGGATAGCTGCCCAGCGCGAGCAGTTTCTGCTTGCCGTCAAAGCGGTAGGCGAGCCGCCAGAGGCGAGAGCCCGTGGGCTGTACCCATAGCTGCAGCCCGCCCCCGTCAGACAATTTCGCGAGTTTGGAAGCAGGGCGGGCGTTTCGACATTTCACGTCGGATAGGGCCATTCGTCAGGTCTCCCTTGGCTGTTTCGATACCATCAGGATGTCGAATACCAACGGAAATACCATCCCCCCGCCTCGTTGGATCAAATGCGCCCGAAGCGCTCTCTGTCACGCCTAATTGCGCAATGCGACAGCAAAAGATCAATAATTCCAGTCGCTTGCAGAAGCTGCAGCGTAGACGGTTCGGCTAAACGGAGTGTCGGGAGAAGAGGGGATGGTGCCCAGAGGCGGATTCGAACCACCGACACGCGGATTTTCAGTCCGCTGCTCTACCAACTGAGCTATCTGGGCCTGTTCCGGCAACCGAAATTGCGTTGACCGGATTTCACGAAGGCGCCGTGAGGCGCCCTTTGAAAGCGCGTGGGTTATAGCACGGGAATTCGGCCTGTCCAGCGCCTAGGTTGCGATTTCAGACAGGAAAAGACGTGCAGTGTGGTGGGTCCCTTTCCATGCTGCTTTCATCCCCGGAATGGCGCGCGGCCTGTACTGTTTCGGGCCTCGGCATCCTTGCCCGAGCCCGCGATTGCCCTTTGCCGGCAGCCCGACCTGCCTTTTAGCCGACAATTGAGATGCGGCGAGATGCGGTGAGATGCGGCGATGGGCGAGATGCCGAAATGTGCTCGCATCCCTGGCCAGGCCCCAACCGGCCTGCGGGCTATCTGGCGCTGGCTAGGCCCTTGCGAAAATCGGAGGGCGTCATGCCGGCCAGCTTGCGGAACGATTTGTTGAAGGCGCTGAGCGAACCGAAGCCCGAATCCATGGCAACGCGGAGCACATTGGCGTCCTGATGCATCAACAGCGCCTGTGCGTAGCTCAACCGCAGAAGGTTGACATATTCGTTCAACGTCATGCCGGTCGACTTCTTGAACAGGCTCATGGCGTATTTGGGATGGATGTCGGCCGCCCCGGCAATGTTCACGCAATCGATGTCGTAGAGGAAGTTTTCGGCGATGAAATCGCACATGCGCCCGACATTGCGCGACGATTGCTGGTCGAAGGGACTACCCGTCTCGTGCCCGGCTGCGGTTTCGGGCACGAGCCGGTAAGGCTCGAACCGCACCCGCTCCAGCCGCAGCAGAAGTTCGTTGACGGCATGCTCGGCCTTGGTCGGGTCGCCCGAGCGGGCATAGCGGTTCCAGCGGGCGAAATTGTCGTTGTCGGATTGATCGGTGGCGCCGGTCACCAGCGTCGCGCCCGTCATCAGCCGATGGCGAATGTCCGCCGGCAGGTGCAACCGGAAGAAATGCACCAGCGGCAGATGCGCGCCGGCATAGACGGTGTCGTCGCTCAAATCGTCCATCTGGTGCGGCAGGCCGCCCCAGAACAGGCACATCTCACCGGCCGAAAGCGAGATTTCGTGCTCGTTCATGCGGTAGTGCACGCTGCCACGCACGATGAAATTCACCTCGACCTGGGCATGCCAGTGCGGCTTGAGCATCACCAGGGGAGTGGTGTGAAACATCTGCAACAGCAGCGGCAGGCCTTCCACGCTGCTGGCGCCAGGCTGGTAAAACGGCCGTTCCGGCATCTTACTTTCCGCCAATTCCTTATTCCCTTTGTCCGGGACAAGCCTTCCGCGCTGCATAGTCTAGCCAGGCTCGCAGAGAGAGCAAATGAAATGGGAGGATTTCAATGCGCATCAAACTGTCCTGCGCCGCGCTTGCGCTTGCCCTGGGCTCAGCCCCGGCATTCGCGCAATCTGGCGAAATCACCATCTGGAGCTGGAACGTCGCCGCTTCGTCGCTGAAGGCGACGGTCGCCGGCTTCAACAAGCTGCATCCCGACATCAAGGTCACGGTCCAGGATCTCGGCAACCAGCCGACCTATGACAAGTCGATCGCCGGCTGTGCCGCAGGCGGTGTCGGCCTGCCCGACATCGTCACCATAGAGAACGGCGAGGCCGAGAATTACTGGAGCCAGTTCCCCGACTGCTTCGTCGACCTGCACACGCTGGGCTACAGCGCCGAAGACCAGAAGAAATTCCCCGATTTCAAGCGCACCGAGCTCGAAGTCGGCGACAAGGCCTATGCGATGCCGTGGGATTCCGGCCCGGTCGCCGCCTTCTATCGCCGCGACTTCTACGAAAAGGCCGGTGTCGATCCGGCGTCGATCAAGACCTGGGACGATTTCATCGCCGCCGGCAAGAAGATCCAGGCCGCCAATCCGGGCGTCTCGATGACCAATGCCGATTTCAACGGCGACACCGAATTCTTCCGTATGATCTCCAACGAGCAAGGCTGCTCCTATTTCGCCGAGGACGGCCAGTCGATCACGGTCAACCAGCCGAAATGTGTCGATACGCTGGCCAAGATCAAGGACATGAAGGATGCCGGCATCATGTCCTCGGCCGACTGGGGCACCAAGATCACCAACAACACCGCCGGCACGGTCGCCACCCAGGTCTATGGCGGCTGGTATGAAGGCACCATCCGTACCGAATCGGCGGGCGAAAACGGTAAATGGGGCGTCTATCTGATGCCGAGCCTGACCTCCGACGGCCCGCGCGCCGCAAATCTCGGCGGCTCATCGCTGGCCATTACCTCGGTGTCGAAGAACAAGGAGGCGGCTTACGAGTACCTGAAATACACGCTCGGAACCAATGAGGGCCAGATCACGATGCTGAAGGAATTCGGTCTCGTCCCCTCGCTGGTGTCGGCGCTGAATGATCCCTACGTCTCGGAAGGCCTGCCCTATTGGGGTGGCCAGGCTGTGTGGAAGGATATCCTCGGCACGTTGCCCAAGGTCGTCCCCAGCCGTGGCACGCAGTTCCAGAGCGACGCCGAAATCATCATGCGCGCGGTGCAGACCAAATATCTCGCCGGCGGCTATGCCGACGCCAAGGCAGCGCTCGACGATGCCGCCAGCCAGATCGCCGCGGCGACCGGACTGCCGGTCAAGTCATGACCTCCCAGACGGGGTCCGGGACGGCACTCGCGCCGCCCGGACCCGCGCGGACCACCAGCTTGAAACATCGACGGGAGAAGGAGGACGATGATGCGCAACCGTAA
The DNA here is from genome assembly GCF_000502935.1 of Mesorhizobium sp. LNHC221B00. Taxonomy (NCBI): domain Bacteria; kingdom Pseudomonadati; phylum Pseudomonadota; class Alphaproteobacteria; order Hyphomicrobiales; family Phyllobacteriaceae; genus Mesorhizobium; species Mesorhizobium sp. LNHC221B00. The sequence continues at coordinate 162,474 of NZ_AYWR01000003.1, forward strand.
CGCCACGGCCTATCGTTTCCTCGCTCCCTATCTCCTGATCTTCTCCGTCTTCTGGCTGTGGCCGATCATCTCCTCGTTCATGATCTCGTTCCAGGCGACGCGCACGGTGCCCTGGCGCTTTGCCCCCGGCTTCAACTGGGGCCGGCTGATCGGCGATCCGGCCTTCTTCAACGCTCTGAAGAACACGCTGCTCATCCTCGTCATCCAGGTGCCGGTGATGATCGCGCTGGCCATGGTGATGGCTGTGCTTTTGAATTCGCCGCTGTTGAAGGCGAGGGGGCTTTATCGCTTCGCTTTCTTCGCTCCGGTCGTGGTCGGCGAGGTCGCCTATTCGGCTGTTTTCCGGCTGATGTTCAGCCTCGATTTCGGCATCGTCAACAAGCTCCTGAACAGCGTCGGGCTGCCCAAGATCGACTGGTTCTCCAACGTCACACCGGCGATGGCTTTGATCATGATCGCGGTCACCTGGCGTTGGGCCGGCTACAACGCCATCATCCTTCTGGCCGGCATGCAGTCCATTCCCGAGGATGTCTACGAGGCGGCGACTCTCGACCGCGTCAGCAAGCTCAAGCAATTCTTCTACATAACCTTGCCGCTGTTGAAGCCGGTCATCGTGTTCTGCACGGTGCTGTCGATCATCGGCACCATGCAGCTGTTCACCGAGCCGTTCCTGATCACCGAGCGCGGCGGACCGGGCGGCGGCACCGAGACGCTCGGCCTGCTGCTCTACCGCCAGGGCTTCCGCTCGCTCAATTTCGGCTACGCCTCGGCCGTCGCCTATACTATGGCGGGGCTGGCGATCGCCATCACGCTGGTGCAACTGTGGCTGACGAGGGAAAAGCAATGAGCTCGCTCTCCTCGGCCCGCCTGAGACGCAGCCTCTTGCTGCATCTCTTCCTGACGCCGCTGGCGCTGATCTGGCTGTTTCCATTGTGGATGATGGTGGTGTTCTCGACCATGCCCGACAACGGCATATTCAGCCCGGGCATCGAGTTGCTGCCGCACGGCAATTTCGTCGACAATTTCAACAATCTGCAACGCGACACCAACTTCGTCGGAGCCATCGGCATCTCCGTCTCGGTGGCGGTGACCTACACCTTCCTGTCGGTGCTGTTGACGTCGATGGCCGGCTGGGCGCTGGCGCGCTACCAATTCTTCGGCAAGGGCGTGGTCGTCGCCATCATCCTCGGCACCATTACGCTGCCCTATGCGGTCGTGCTGATCCCGCAATTCATCATGGTGGCGCGCGACTTCCAACTCGCCAACACCTGGGTAGCGCTGATCGTGCCGCCGCTGTTCAATTCGCTGGGCGTCTTGTTCATGCGGCAGAGCTTCTCGATGATGCCGGACGACCTTTTCGACGCCGCGCGCGTCGAAGGCGTGAAGGAGTGGCGCATCTTCCTGTTCGTCGCGCTACCGCTGGCGCGGCCGATGTTGGCCGCACTCGCCATCATCCTGTTCCTCGCGTCATGGAACAATTATCTCTGGCCGCTTTTGATCAACAGCCAGCCGGGCTCGATGACCGCACCCGTGGCGCTAGGTACGCTGATCGGCCTCACCAAGGTATCGTGGGGCGGCATCATGGCCGGCGCCGTAATGCTGACCGTGCCGATGCTTGTCGTCTTCGTGCTGCTGCAGCGCCATTTCATCGCCGGCATCGCCGCCGGCGCGATCAAGTAAGGGCCAGCATGGCAACCGTTACGCTCAACAATGTCGTCAAGCGCTTCGGCACCTTCGAGGTCGTCCACGGCGCCAACATCGACATCAAGCACGGCGAGTTCGTCGTCTTCGTCGGCCCCTCCGGCTGCGGCAAGTCCACGCTGCTCAGGATGATCGCCGGGCTCGAGGACATCAGCGATGGCGAGATCGCCATCGGCGGCAAGGCTGTCAACGACGTCGAGCCGGCCGACCGCGGCATCGCCATGGTCTTCCAGTCCTATGCGCTCTATCCGCATATGAGCGTCGAGCAGAACCTCTCGTTCGGATTGCGCATGACCGGCAATCCGAAGGCCGACACGGAGCGGCGGGTGAAGCGGGCGGCCGAGATCCTGCGCATCAGCGAACTGATGGACCGGCGCCCGAAAAAGCTCTCCGGCGGCCAGCGCCAGCGCGTCGCCATCGGCCGCGCCATCGTGCGCGAGCCGCAGGTGTTCCTGTTCGACGAGCCGCTCTCCAATCTCGATGCCGAACTGCGCGTGCAGATGCGGGTCGAGATCTCGCGCCTGCACAAGGAACTCGGCGCCACCATGGTCTATGTCACGCACGACCAGACCGAGGCGATGACGCTGGCTGACCGGATCGTCGTGCTGCGCGCCGGCCATATCGAGCAGATCGGCAGGCCGCTCGAACTCTACGACGATCCCGACAATTTGTTCGTGGCGGGGTTTGTCGGCTCGCCGAAGATGAACTTCATCAAGGGCCACATCGTCGGGCGCGATGCGCGTGGTGTCGTGGTCGAGTTGGCGGGCCAGGAGAAAACCCGCATCACCCAGCCGCTGAGCGGCACCACGCCGGAGGCCGGGACGAAGGTCATTGTCGGCGTGCGGCCCGAACATTTCGGCGTCGCCGGAGAAGGCGACACCGATCTCGTTGTCGCCATCGACGTGATCGAACACCTTGGCGGCACGAGCTTTCTTTATGCCCGCACGGCGCACGGCGAAGATGTGGTGATCCAGCGCGACGCGGCCAAGGTTCCCGACACGTCCGAAGTCACCGTTTCCATCCGCAAATCCTACCTGTTCGACGAAAAGGGGCTGCGGCTGCGCTGACTGGCCGCCCCTCCCAGCCTTCAAGGAGAATGACAATGACTGCAACCACGCCCATTCGCTGGGGCATTCTTGGTCCGGGCGGCATCGCCCAAGCCTTCGCCGGCGGCGTGGCCGCTTCGCACACCGGAAAGCTGGTCGCCATCGGCGCGCGCAATCCCGCCAAGCCGGGCCTTGCGGAGAATTTCCCCGGTGCCCGCATCCTCGACGGCTATGGGGCCTTGCTCGACGATCCGCAGGTCGATGCCGTCTACATCGCGGTACCGCATCCCGGCCATGCGCAATGGGCGATCCGGGCGGCGGAAGCGGGCAAGCATGTGCTGTGCGAAAAGCCATTGGCGCTGACCGCCTTCGAGGCCGACGCCATGATCCACGCCGCGCGCAAGGCCGGCACCTTTCTCGGCGAAGCCTTCATGTACCGGCTGCATCCGCAGACGCTGAAGCTGGTGGAACTCATCAAGTCCGGCGTCATCGGCGAGATCAGGATGATCAAGTCGAGCTTCGGTTTCGCCATGCCGGGCTTCATGCCGCAACATCGGCTCTACGCCAACGATCTCGCCGGCGGCGGCATCCTTGACGTTGGCGGCTATCCCGTCTCGATGGTCCGGCTGATTGCCGGGGCGGCGGCTGGAAAACCCTTCATCGAGCCCGACAAGGTGGTGGGCACCGCCCATCTCGGCCAGTCCGGCGTCGATGAGTGGGCTTCGGCGCTGCTGCATTTCCCTGATGGCATCGTCGCCGAGGTCTCCTGCAGCATCTCGCTCAACCAGGACAATGTCCTGCGCATCCTCGGTACCAAGGGCCGCATCGAAGTACCGGACTTCTGGTTCGCCGGTGGCAACCGCGACGTCGGCCTCGGCCACATCGACGTGATCGGCTCCGACGGGTCGCAAGAGACGATCAGCGTCAACGAAAAACGCCATGTCTATTCCTTCGAGGTCGACGGCGCCGGTGAGGCGATCCGCGCCGGGCGGCAGGAATTCGCCTGGCCGGGGATGGGCTGGGCCGACAGTCTCGGCACCTTGCGCGTGCTCGACAGATGGCGCGCCGCCGTCGGGCTGGAGTATGAGATCGAAAAGGCCCCGCTGCGCACCAGCACCATTTCCGGCCGGCCGCTGCGCCCCAGCGGCACAGCGATCGCCAAGCGCGCCATCCCAGGCCTGGCGAAACAGGCATCCATAGTGGCGCTCGGCTTCGAGGATTTCCGCACCTTCTCCTCGGGTTCGATCCTGCTCGACGCTTTCTTCGAAGCTGGCGGCAACCTCTTCGACACCGGCTATGTCTATGGCGGCGGCTACACCGAGACGCTGCTCGGCCAATGGTTGAAGAACCGTGGCGTGCGCGAGCAGTCGGTGATCATCGCCAAGGGCGCGCATTCGCCGCTCTGCTATCCCGACGTGATCGGCAAGCAGCTCGCCCAGTCGCTCGATCGGCTGCAGACCGATCATGTCGACATCTATTTCATGCACCGCGACAACCCTGAGGTGCCGGTCGGCGAGTTCGTCGATGCGATGGACCGCGAGGTCAAGGCAGGCCGCATCCGCGGTCCGTTCGGCGGCTCGAACTGGACGATGCAGCGCATGGACGAGGCGATTGCCTATGCCGAACGGACCGGCAAGCAGAAACCCGGCGCGCTCTCCAACAACTTCTCGCTGGCCGAGATGCTGGAGCCGATCTGGGCGGGGTGCATCACCTCCTCCACCGATGACTGGAAGGCCTGGCTGGCATCCAGGCAGATGCCGAATTTCGCCTGGTCGAGCCAGGGCCGCGGCTTCTTCACGGACCGCGCCGGACGCGACCTGCGCGACAATGAGGAACTGGTGCGGGTCTGGTATTCGGAGCGCAATTTCGGCCGCCGCGACCGGGCGATCGAACTCGCCGCACGACTGGGCAAGAGCCCGATCCACATCGCGCTGGCCTATGTGCTCAACCAGCCTTTCCCGTCGATTCCGTTGATCGGGCCGCGCACGCTGGGCGAGCTGGACGACAGCCTGCGCGCCCTCGACATCAAGCTTTCGCCGGCCGATCTCGAATGGCTGGATAGTGGCAGGCTGCACGCCGCCTGACACGCATCAAACAAGGACAAAGCGGCGTCAGGTCTCGTCATCGGACACCCTGACGCCACCCCGGGGCGGGGTGCGCAAGCTGGCGTACATGCCGGTGGTGCGGAATTGGCTGGGCGTGGTGCCATAAAGGCGGCGGAACACCTTTGAAAAATAGTTAGCGTCCTCGAAGCCGCACAGGATGGCGACTTCCTTCACCGGCAGGAAGTCGGCCTTGGTCAAAAGCTTCGCCGCGCGCTGCAGGCGTTGCTGCAGCACGAATTCGGCTGGCGGCAAGCCTTCGCTCTCGGCGAAGCAGCGCGAGAAATGGGCCCGGCTGAGGCCGCTGATCTGGACCAGCTCCGCCACCGGCAGCGATTTGTCGAGGTTGGCGTTGATGTGATCGATGACCGGCTGCATGGCGCTCTGTTTCTCGGCAAAGGCGTGGGAGCCGAAGACATCGTCATAGAGCGCCATCGCAGCCTCGTAGGCGATCGCCGAAGCAGCGCCCGGCGAAGCGGCGCCCTTGACGAGCCGCAAGCTGCAATCGGCAAGATGATCTATCGTCGCCGGCTGCAGCCGGAACACCGGACCCGAAACGCTGAGGATCGACTTGTGGATGCGCAGCGCCTCCTCGCCGTTCATCGAGATCCAGAAATATTCCCAGCGCTCGTCCCTGGCCAGCCAGTAGCGGTGGTTGTGCGGTACCAGCACCAGCAATGTGTCGTTCCGCTGCAGGCGATAGTTGCGATTCTCGTAGCGCAGCCGGCCGGTTCCGCTGATCGTGTGCTGGAGCACGGTGAATGGCGTCTGGCCGCGTTTGCGCCCATCCCAGTCGTAGATTTCGTCCTCGCGCACTTCATAGCCCGTGCTTGTCGGCATGGCATGCAGGCGCTGGCGGCCGCGCGGCAGCGAGATCGTGCGCATCGACTGTCCGTTGGCGATCAAATCCCGCAGCACAAAATTACCCCTGAAAGCATAATCCTTCTCTGGTCGCGCTCGCGAATAAGCGCATAATCCCGCCTCGAAGAACGCGAATGACCCGCGTCGAGGAGCGGGCGGGAGGAGAAAAGCCGGATTCCGGCGTGAATGGCAGGCGCGCCTTGGCGTGTGGCCATATCCTCCCTTGTTGCTCCTTGCCTAGCATTCGATCGGATCGAGGTGAAGGTGATGAGTTTCAAAATCGCTATTATCGGCGCCGGCAGCGTCGGATTCACCAAGAAACTGTTCACCGACATTCTCTGCGTGCCCGAATTCAAGGACATCGAATTCGCGTTGACCGATCTCAGCGAGCACAATCTGCAGATGATCAAAGCGATCCTCGACAGGATCGTCGAGGCGAACGGATTGCCGACCAGGGTGACGGCAACCACCGACCGCCGTAAGGCGCTCGAAGGCGCGCGCTATATCATCAGCTGCGTTCGGGTCGGCGGCCTGGAAGCCTATGCCGACGACATCCGCATTCCCCTGAAATACGGCATCGACCAGTGTGTCGGCGACACGATCTGCGCCGGCGGCATTCTCTACGGCCAACGCAACATTCCGGTGATCCTCGACTTCTGCAAGGACATCCGCGAGGTTGCCGACACCAATGCCAAGTTCCTCAACTACGCCAACCCGATGGCCATGAACACCTGGGCGGCGATCGAGTACGGCAAGGTCGACACGGTCGGGCTCTGCCACGGCGTCCAGCACGGTGCCGAGCAGATCGCCAAGGTGCTGGGTGCGAAGTCGCCTGGGGAGCTAGACTATATCTGCTCCGGCATCAACCATCAGACCTGGTTCACCGATCTGCGCCTGAATGGCCGCAAGATCGGCAAGGACGAACTGGTTGCTGCCTTCGAGGCGCATCCGGTCTACTCACAGCAGGAGAAGCTGCGCATCGACGTGCTGAAGCGCTTTGGCGTCTATTCGACCGAAAGCAACGGCCATCTGTCCGAATACCTGCCCTGGTATCGGAAGCGTCCGGACGAGATCATGCGCTGGATCGACATGTCGGACTGGATCCATGGCGAGACCGGCGGCTACCTCCGCTACTCGACCGAGACCCGCAACTGGTTCGAGACGGAGTATCCGCAGTTCCTTGAAGCGGCCTCGAAGCCGATCGACGTGGCCAAGCGATCCAACGAGCATGCCAGCCACATATTGGAGGCGCTGGAGACCAACCGCGTCTATCGCGGCCACTTCAACGTCAAGAACAATGGTGTGATCACCAATTTGCCGCAGGACGCCATCATCGAGTCGCCCGGCTTCGTCGATCGTTTCGGCATCAACATGGCCGCCGGCATCACGCTGCCGGAGGCCTGTGCGGCGACCTGCATGTCTTCGATCAATGTCCAGCGCATGTCGGTCCATGCCGCGATATCGGGCGATATCGATCTCCTGAAGCTCGCCGTGCTGCATGATCCGCTGGTTGGCGCGGTGTCGACTCCGGAGGAGGTCTGGCAGATGGTCGACGAAATGGTCGTCGCCCAGGCCGCCTGGTTGCCGCAATACGCGCATGCCGTTCCGGCCGCCAAGGAGCGGTTGTCGAAATCCGTGGTCAAGACCCGCGAATGGGCCGGTGCCGCGCGGCGCAACGTCCGCTCGATCGAGGAGTTGCGCGCCGAAAAGGCCGCTCTGAAGCAGACCGGCTGAACCCGGGAGCGGCCGCGGATCCACGGGAGGCAGGTCCGCCGCAGTCAGCCGCCAATGCAGAAGACCAGCAGCAGAAAAAGTCTGAACACGAGGGAGGAGATAATGAGGAACCTACGCAACATTGGCATTGTCGCTGGACTGGCGCTGAGCGTCTCCGTTCCGGCGCTCAACGCCTTCGCTTCCGAACCGACGGTCCCGCCGACGCCGGCGACGTTTCCGGCCGAAGGCAAGATCAAGTATGTGGCGCGCGACTCCATCCTGGAGTTCAAGGCGCTGCCGGAATATCACGAGCCGGACTGGGTGACGGAAAAATACGTCAAGGCCGGCAAGCTGCCGCCTGTGAAGGACAGGCTGCCGAAGGAGCCGCTGGTCTTCAAGACCGCCAACATGCCCGATGGTATTGGCGTCTACGGCGATACGATGCGCCATGTCATCGGCGGGCGGCCGGAAGGCTGGAACTATGGCGCCGGCCAGACGCAAGGATGGGGCGGCATCGACATCGGTCTTTCCGAGTGCCTGACGCGCACCGCGCCGCTGTTCCAGGTCGAGGCCAAGGACACCGAGCCGCTGCCGAACCTGGCCAAAAGCTGGGACTGGTCGAAGGATGGCCACAAGTTGACCATGCATCTGGTCGAGGGCGCAAAATGGTCCGATGGCGTTGCCTTCAACGCCGACGACGTCATGTTCTACTGGGACGACGAGGTCATCGACCCGAACGTCTCTCCGTTGAATGGTGCGACACAGGAAACCTTCGGCGTCGGCACGACGCTGAAAAAGATCGACGATCATACCGTTGAGTGGACCTTCAAGGACGCCTTCCCGAAACAGTACCTCTACGCCATGGCCTACGGCACTTTCTGCCCCGGTCCCGCGCACATATTGAAGCCGCAGCATCCCAAATATTCGAAGAACACCTACGACCAGTTCAAGAACGCCTTCCCGCCGGAATATATGAACATGCCGGTGATGGGCGCCTGGGTGCCGGTCGAATACCGGCCGGACGACATCATCGTCATGCGCCGCAACCCCTACTACTGGAAGGTTGATGAAAAGGGTAACCAGCTGCCCTACCTCGACGAACTGCAGTACAAGCTGTCGACCTGGGCCGACCGCGACGTCCAGGCGGTGGCTGGCTCTGGCGACTTTTCAAACCTCGAGCAGCCGGAAAACTTCGTCGCCTCGCTGAAGCGCGCTGCGGAGTCGAACGCGCCGGCACGTCTGGCCTTCGGCCCGCGGCTCATCGGCTACAATCTGCGCCTGAACTTTTCCGCCAATGGCTGGGGCAACCCGGACGAGCGCGGCCAGGCCATCCGCGAGCTGAACCGCAACGAGGATTTCCGCAAGGCCGTCACCATGGCGCTCGACCGCAAGGCGCTTGGCGACTCCCTGGTCAAAGGGCCGTTCACCGCCATCTATCCCGGCGGCTTCTCGTCTGGCACCAGCTTCTATGACCGCAAGTCGACCGTCTATTATCCCTTCGACCTCGAGGGCGCCAAGGCCGAACTCGCCAAGGCCGGCCTCAAGGACACGGATGGCGACGGTTTCGTGAACTTCCCGGCCGGCGCCGCCGGCGGCAAGAACGTCGAGATCGTGATGCTGGTCAACAACGATTACGGCACCGACAAGAGCCTCGCCGAAGGCGTCGTCGCCCAGATGGAGAAGCTCGGGCTTCGGGTTGTGCTGAACGGCCTCAACGGCACCCAGCGCGACGCCTCGCAATATTCCGGCCGCTTCGACTGGCTGATCCGGCGTAACGACCAGGAACTGACCTCGGTCGTGCAGAACACCGAACAGCTCGCGCCGGTCGGTCCCAAGACCAGCTGGGATCACCGCGCGCCGGAAAGCGGCCAGGTCGACCTGATGCCTTTCGAAAAGAACCTCGTCGACATCGTCAACAAGTTCGTCTCCTCGTCGGACAATGACGAGCGCGCCAGCCTGATGAAGGAGTTCCAGAAGATATCGACGGAACACGTCTACAATATCGGCCTGACGGAGTATCCCGGGGCGCTGATCGTCAACAAGCGCTTCTCCAACATCCCGCAGGGTACACCGATCTTCATGTTCAACTGGGCCGAGGATTCGATCGTCCGTGAACGTGTCTTCGTCACCGCCGACAAGCAGGCGAAATACGAACTCTTCCCTGAGGAGCTCCCCGGCAAGCCCGGCGACAAGGGCCCGATGTAGGTTTACCTCCCCTGACTGAGAGAGACCCGGCCGCGCTGATGGCGCGGCCGGGAAAAACCAACCTCCGAACGCCCCAAGCGGCGCGTCCGGCAAGATGAGGAAGCGGACCGTCCATGCTGCGATTCTTGGCAATGCGCATAGCGTCGGCGATACCGGTCCTCGCCATCTTGAGTCTCGTCACCTTTGCCATCATCCAGGCGCCGCCGGGCGATTATGCCGACTACATCCGCTCGCAGCTGATCAACCAGGGTGGCGCCTCCTTCGCCCAAGCCGACGCTCAGGCCAACGCATATCGTATCGAACATGGCCTCGATAAGCCGTTGCCCGTCCAGTATCTCAACTGGATCGGCGGCATCGTCACCCGCGGCGATTTCGGCTACAGCCTTTATTACAACAAGCCGGTTGCCGACGTCGTCGGCGAGCGCCTGCCGCGCACACTGTTGCTGGCGCTGGTCTGTCATCTCCTCGCCTCGGTGCTGGGCATCACCTTCGGCATATGGGCGGCGACCCGGCAATACACCTGGATCGACTCGACGCTGTCGGCCATCTCCTTCCTCGGCATGACGGTGCCGCGCTTCCTGATGGCGCTGATCATCGTCTATCTCCTGGTCTTCCAGTTCAACGTGTCCGAGATAGGCTCGTTCTTCTCGCCGCAATATGGCGGCGCGCCATGGTCGTGGGGCAAGTTCGCCGACCTCGTCAAGCATGTCTGGCCCGTGGTCGCGATCGCCACCTTCGGCGGCCTCGCCTACAACATGCGCGTCATGCGCGGCAATCTGCTGGATACGCTCAACGCCCAATATGTCGAGACGGCGAGAGCCAAGGGCCTGACCGGCAGCGCCGTCGTCATGCGCCATGCCGTGCCCAACGCACTGCATCCGCTCGTCATGTATCAGGGCGTGGTGCTGCCCTACATGCTCACCGGCGAGATCGAGACGGCGATCATCTTCGCGCTGCCGACCGTCGGCCCGGCGATCGTCGGCTCCATGGCGGTCGGCGACGTCTACGTCACCGCGACTTTCATGATGGTGCTGTCGGCGACGCTGATCGTCGGCAACATCATCGCCGACATGCTGCTCGTCCTGCTCGATCCGCGCATCCGTCAATTCGGGGAGAGCTAGATGCTGGCGCGCGATCCGTCACCCCCATCGCTGCCGGCCGAAGCGCCCATCGCAGCCATACCGGCGCGCGGCAACGAGAGCTACATCGCGCTTGTCTGGCGCCGGCTGAAGCGCTCCTGGACCGGCATGGCCGGGCTCTGGCTCGTCGTGCTGCTGCTGGTGATGGCGGTATTCGCCGAGTTCGTGGCGCCGATGGATCCGAAGGCGACCGATGTCGGCTTCGCGCCGCCGCAAGTGCCTTCCTTCCACGACAGGGACGGCAATCTCGTCATGCGGCCGAGGGTCTATGCACTCGCCGATTCGGCGGATCTCGATCCGGTCACCTTCCAGCCCATCGTCGGCCCCGACTACGACCATCCAAGGCTGCTCGGCTTCTTCGTCGAGGGCGCACCCTACAGGCTCTTCGGGCTCATTCCGGCCAACCGGCATTTCTTCGCCTCGATGGACGGCCTGCCGGTGCATTTCCTCGGCACCGACAAGTTTGGCCGCGATGTCCTGTCGCGCGCCATCCACGGCTCGCGGGTCTCGCTGATGATCGCGCTGACGGTGGTCTTCATCATCACCGTCATCGGCACCACCGTCGGCATGGTCTCCGGCTATTTCGGCGGCCGGTTCGATGTCTGGATGCAGCGCTTCGTCGAACTGGTGCTCGCTTTCCCGCAACTGCCGCTCTATCTGGCGCTGACGACGTTGATCCCGGTCACCGCGCCCACCAATGTCTTCCTCGCTTTCGTCATCATCGTCATGTCGGCATTGGGTTGGGCACAGATGTCGCGCGAGGTGCGCGGCAAGACGCTGGCGCTGGCGCGGATCGAATATGTGCGCGCCGCCATGGCGGTTGGCGCCACCGACCGGCGCATCATCATGCAGCACATCTTCCCCAATGTGATGAGCCACGTGATCGTCGCCGTGACGCTGGCGATCCCGACAGTGGTGCTCTTGGAATCTTTCCTCGGGTTCCTCGGCTTCGCGGTCAAGCCGCCGCTGATCTCATGGGGGCTGATGCTGCAGGATACCGCGACCTATTCCGTCATCGGCACCTATCCCTGGATCCTGTCGCCGGTCGGTTTCGTACTCGTCACCGTCTTTGCCTTCAACGCGCTGGGCGATGGCCTCCGCGACGCCGTCGACCCCTATTGAGGTGGCAGGAATGACCGTCGCGCTCGCCGAAACCTTCGCACCTGCCGTCCGCCACGACCATGACGGGCGCCAGGGCGAGCCGATCATCGATGCCCGCAACATCGAGGTCGCCTTCAAGGTCGAGCACGGTGTCGTCGAGGCGGTCAAGGACGTCTCGTTCCAGCTCTATCGCGGCGAGACGATCGCCATCGTCGGCGAATCCGGCTCCGGCAAGTCGGTGACGGCGCGCACCGTCATGGGGCTGCTGTCGCGGCGCGCCACCGTGTCGCCAAGATCGAGCGTCTGTTACGACGGCCAGAACATCCTGAAATTCGCCGAGCGCGACCGGCGCAAGCTGCGCGGCGACCGCATCTCGATGATCTTCCAGGAGCCGATGAGTTCGCTCAATCCCATCTACACGGTCGGCAGCCAGATCGTCGAGGCGATCAGGGTGCACCGCAAGGTGGGCCGCAGGCAAGCCTGGGCGCGGGCGCTCGAGCTGCTGCGGCATGTGCAGATCCCCGAGCCGGAAGCGCGGCTCAAGCAATACCCGCACCAGCTCTCCGGCGGGCAGCGGCAGCGTGTGATGATCGCCATGGCGCTCGCCAACAATCCAGACGTGCTGGTCGCCGATGAGCCCACCACAGCGCTCGACGTCACCGTCCAGGCGCAGATCCTCAACCTGATCCGCAATCTGCAGAAAGAGCTGCGCATGGCGGTGATCCTGATCACCCATGACCTCACCGTGGTGCGCAAATTCTCCGACTACGTCTATGTCATGCAGCACGGCGAAATGTGCGAGCACAATGTCACGGAACGGCTGTTCGCCGATCCGCAGCATCCCTACACCAAGCGGCTGCTGGCTTCCGAGCCGCGCGGACGGCCGCAACCGCTGCCGGAGGGCAGTGGCACCATCCTCGAGGCAAGCGGCGTGCGCGTCTGCTTCATGCTGCGCCACGGCACCTTCCTGAAACCGGACTGGCGCGAGCTGGTCGCCGTCGACGATCTCGGCCTCAAACTTTGCCGCCACGAGACGCTGGGGCTGGTCGGCGAATCCGGTTCCGGCAAGACCACATTCGGCCAGGCCTTGCTGAGATTGATCGACGCCAAGCGCGGCGAAATCCGTTTCGACGGCCAGCCGATCCAGGGCCTGTCCCGCAACGAGATGCGGCCGCTGCGTTCGCGCATGCAGATCGTCTTCCAGGATCCCTTCTCCTCGCTCAATCCGCGCATGACGATCGGCCAGATCATCGAGGAAGGGCTGATCGTCAACAGCATTGGCGCGACGCGGCGCGAGCGGGTCGAGCGGGTGCGCGAGGCACTGGTCAGCGCCGGCATGCCCGGCGATATCCTGTCGCGCTTTCCCCACGAATTTTCCGGCGGCCAGCGCCAGCGTATCGCCATTGCCCGTGCCATCGCGCTCGAACCCGAATTCATCTTGCTCGACGAGCCGACCTCGGCGCTCGACCTCTCCGTCCAGGCCCAGATCATCGACCTCTTACGCAAGCTGCAGGACGAGCGCGGCCTGAGCTACCTCTTCATTTCGCACGACCTGAAGGTGGTGCGGGCGCTCTGCCACCGCGTCATCGTCATGCAGCACGGCAAGATCGTCGAGCAGGGGCCTGTCGACGAGGTCCTCTCCAATCCCAAGACCGCCTACACCGAACGGCTCGTCAGGGCCGCTTTCGACGTGGCCTGAACATAGCCGGAGGTTAGCGTGGCAAAAAATCCCAGGATCACTTTCATCGGCGCCGGCTCGACGGTGTTCATGAAGAACATCGTCGGCGACGTGCTGCAGCGCCCGTCGCTGTCGGGCGCGACGATCGCTCTGATGGACATCAATCCGCAGCGGCTGGAGGAGAGCGCCGTCGTCGTCAACAAGCTGATCGCGACGCTCGGCGTCAAGGCGAAGGCCGAGACCTACTCCGACCAGCGCAAGGCACTCGCCGGCGCCGACTTCGTCGTCGTCGCCTTTCAGATCGGCGGCTACGAGCCCTGCACGGTCACCGACTTCGAAGTGCCGAAGAAATACGGCCTGCGCCAGACGATCGCCGACACGCTCGGCGTCGGCGGCATCATGCGCGGCCTGCGGACCGTTCCGCATCTGTGGAAGATCTGCGAGGACATGCTCGCCGTCTGCCCCGAAGCGATCATGCTGCAATACGTCAACCCGATGGCGATCAACACCTGGGCGATATCGGAGAAATACCCTGATATCAAACAGGTCGGCCTCTGCCATTCGGTGCAGGGCACGGCGATGGAATTGGCGCACGATCTCGACCTTCCCTACGAGGAAATCCGCTATCGCTCGGCGGGCATCAACCACATGGCCTTCTACCTGAAGTTCGAGCATCGGCAGGCGGACGGCTCCTACCGCGACCTCTATCCCGATCTCGTACGCGCCTATCGCGAGGGCCGCGCGCCCAAGCCCGGCTGGAATCCGCGCTGTCCCAACAAGGTGCGCTACGAGATGCTGACCAGGCTGGGCTTCTTCGTCACCGAGAGCTCGGAGCATTTCGCTGAATACACGCCCTATTTCATCAAGGAGGGCCGCCCCGATTTGATCGAGAAATACGGCATTCCGCTCGATGAATACCCCAAGCGCTGCATCGAACAGATCGAGCACTGGAAGGACCAAGCGCAGGCCTATCGCTCGGCCGACCGTATCGAGGTCGAACCGTCCCGGGAATACGCCTCCTCGATCATGAATTCTGTGTGGACCGGCGAACCCTCGGTGATCTACGGCAATGTCCGCAACAATGGCTGCATCACCTCGCTGCCCCGCGATTGCGCCGCCGAAGTGCCGTGCCTTGTCGATGCCTCAGGCATCCAGCCGACTTACATCGGCGACCTGCCGCCGCAACTGACGGCACTGATCCGCACAAACATCAACGTCCAGGAACTGACGGTGCGGGCCCTGATGAGCGAGAACCGCGAGCATATTTATCATGCAGCGATGATGGACCCGCACACATCGGCCGAACTCGATCTCGACCAGATCTGGTCATTGGTCGATGATCTCCTGGCCGCTCACGGCGACTGGCTGCCGGCCTGGGCGCGCGTGAAGCGCAAGACGGAAGCGGCCTGATCAGAGCATGTCGCCGATGGCCGCTTTATTTCGGCTCGTCGGCGTCCGGCTCTTCCTCGTCGTCACGGGCCTTGATGACATAGGCGCCCTTCAGCCAGCGGTTGAGGTCGATGTCCTTGCAGCGCGTCGAGCAGAATGGGTAGGTCTCCCGCGCCGAGGGCTTGCCACATTCGGGGCAGGGGCGCTTGGGGCGCAGCGGGGTCACTTTGTCGTCGGGGCTCATAGCCGTGGGGACAATCAGTTTTGATGGATCTTGAAGCCTTCGCCCGACAGCAGCGCCACCGTCTCGTAGAGCGGCAAGCCGACGATGTTGGTGTACGAGCCGACCAACTTCACGACGAAGGCGCCGGCGAGACCCTGGACGGCGTAGCCGCCTGCCTTGCCACGCCACTCGCCGGACGCGACATAGGCGTCGATTTCCTCGCGCGGCAGCCGCTTGAAGCGAACCCGCGTCTCGACCAGCCGCTGGCGCAACTTGCCGCCCGGCGTGATCAGGCAGATGCCTGAATAGACCCGGTGCGAACGGCCCGACAGCAGGCCGAGGCAGTTGGCGGCATCATCGAGCGTCTCGGCCTTGGGCAGGATGCGCCGCCCGACCGCGACCACCGTGTCGGCAGCCAGCACGAAGCTTGGCGCATGGTCCGTCTCGGTCTTCAGCGACGCGAACGCTTTCTCGGCCTTTTCCTTCGACAGCCGCTTGGCCAGCGAACGCGGATGCTCGGCACGCAGCGGCGTCTCGTCGATATCGGCTGGCAGGATGCGGTCCGGCTCGATGCCGGCCTGCTGCAGGAGTTCGATACGGCGCGGCGAACCCGAGGCAAGCACCAGCTTCTGCAAAATGCTCATCGCGTTCCGGCCGAGCCCTGATCTTACTTGAAGCGGTAGGTGATGCGGCCCTTGGTCAGGTCGTATGGCGTCATCTCGACCAGAACCTTGTCGCCGGTCAGCACGCGGATGCGGTTCTTGCGCATGCGGCCGGCCGTATGGGCGATGATCTCGTGTTCGTTTTCGAGTTTCACCCGGAACATCGCGTTGGGCAGCAATTCCGTCACGACACCCGGAAACTCGAGGACTTCTTCCTTCGGCATTCGATACCTTTGCTTGGATGGCAATTCCAGCGCCCCGGCTGGAATTTCGGCGGAACCTATATGATAATCGTTCGCTTGTGAACACGCTTAATCCGGATGGTCTGGAGCGACGAACCTGCCGCCGATCCGGGCTTTCAGCCGCTCGCGCACGTCGCGATAGCTGGCCATGATCTGCTCGCGCGTGCCGCTGGCACCGGTCGGGTCCGGTGTCGGCCAGTATTCGACCTCGACGGCAAGCGAGCGGGTGAGCTCCAGCGCGGCATGGTGCGCCTCCGGCGCCAGCGTCACGATGAGGTCGAAATAGTCATCCTCGAGCTCGTCCAGCGTCCGTGGATGGCGCTCGCCCAGCGTGAGACCGTCCTCGGCCAGCACGGCATCGACGAACGGATCCCGCTCGCCGGCGCGCACACCGGCCGAAGCGACGAAGATGGTGGCGGGCAGCATCCGGCGTGCCAGCTGCTCTGCCATCGGCGAGCGCACGGCATTCATGCCGCACAGGAACAGGATCGAGCGGGGCAGGGTAGCCAGGATTAGCCCCGCCAGTGCAGCACGCAGACCAGCGTGAACAGCCGGCGCGCCGTATCGAAATCGATGTCGATCTTGCCAGAAAGCCGGTCCATCAGCGTCTGCGAGCCTTCATTGTGCAAACCCCGGCGGCCCATGTCGATCGCCTCGATATGGCTCGGTGTCGAGGAGCGGATGGCGTCGTAATAGCTTTCGCAGATCATGTAGTAATCCTTGACGATGCGCCGCAGAGGCGTCAGCGACAGGATGTGGGTGACGACCGCGGTGCCGTCCTCGCGCGCCACGGCGAACACCAGGCGCTGCTCGGCCAGCGACAGTTTCAGCCGGTAGGGACCGGCGCCGCTGTCGTTGACGGGCTGAAAACTGTTCTCCTCGATCAGGTCGAAGATCGCCACCGCCCGCTCATGCTCGACATCGGGCGTCGAACGGCCGATCGATTCATCGAGTTCGACATCGATCAGTTTTGCGCGGGTTTGATCGGAGCCCGTCATATCGGCCTACATATTCAGCCGGATGGTGACGGAGCGGCCATGCGCGTCGAGCCCTTCCGCCTTTGCCAGCGCGACCGCCGCGGGCGCCAGCAGGCGCAACTGTTCCGGTCCGAGCTTGAGGATCGAGGTACGCTTGACGAAGTCGAGGACCGACAGGCCCGACGAGAAGCGCGCCGAGCGCGCCGTCGGCAGCACATGGTTGGAGCCGCCGACATAGTCGCCAATGGCTTCCGGCGTATGACGGCCGAGAAAAACCGCGCCGGCATTGCGCATCCGCGACAGGAAGCCCTCGGCGTCGTCGATTGCCAGTTCGACATGCTCGGCGGCGATGCGGTCGACCAGCGGCAATGCCGCGTCGATCGTTGGCACCAGGATCACCGCGCCGAAATCGCGCCAACTCGCCGACGCCGTCTCGGTTCGCGGCAGGCTCTGCAACTGGCGCTCGACCGCCTGTTCGACCGCCTTGCCGAAAGCCGGCTCGTCGCTGATCAGGATCGATTGCGCCGACGCGTCGTGCTCGGCCTGGGCGAGCAGGTCGGCGGCGATCCAGTCCGGATCGTTGCTGCCGTCGGCCACGACGAGCACTTCCGAGGGGCCGGCGATCATGTCGATGCCGACCGTGCCGAACACCTGGCGCTTGGCCGCCGCGACATAGGCATTGCCGGGCCCGACGATCTTGGCGACCGGCTTTATGGTCTCGGTGCCATAGGCAAGTGCCGCTATCGCCTGCGCGCCGCCGACGCGGTAGATCTCGGACACGCCTGATATGTCGGCCGCCACCAGCACCAGCGGATTGATGATGCCGCCCGGCGCCGGCACGACCATGACGATGCGCTCGACGCCGGCCACCCGGGCGGGCACCGCGTTCATCAGCACCGAGCTTGGGTAGCTTGCGGTGCCGCCCGGCACGTAGAGCCCGACCGCCTCGATCGCCGTCCAGCGCCAGCCGAGTTGGACCCCGGCGGCATCCGTGTAGCGATCATCCTTGGGCCGCTGCCGCTCATGGTGGGAACGGATACGGTCGCGCGCGAATTCAAGCGCTTCGACCGCCTTCGGGTCGGCCGTTTCGTAGGCGGCCGCAATGTCTTCTTTCGACACCGCAATGCCGAGGCTGTTCAAATCGGCACGGTCGAATCTTTGTGTGTAGTCGATCAGCGCCGCATCGCCCTCGGCTCGCACGCACGCGATGATCTGCCGCACGGCGGCGTCGACGTCCTCGGAGACTTCCCGCTTGGTCAACAGGAAAGCGGCGAAACGCTGCTCGAAATCGGCATCGGACTGACGAAGCGTGATGGCCATCGGATACTCAAGCCTTGTGGACGGGGCGCGACGTGGCTTCCCACGCGCCGCCGACATCGGCAAGGCGGGCCTCGATGCACTCGACATCGAGCATGATGGTGCCGCCACCGGAAAAGATCAGCTCGACGATGCCGCCCGGCTTGCTGATCTCGATGAAGCTGATCGCCAGCAGGGACAGGATCTCGGCCGGCTTGTCGCGGGCTATGCCGTTAGTCTTGGCGCCGAGCACCCGGTCGAAATGCAGTACGGCCTGCCGCCGCTCATTGTGCTGGCGAAACAGGCCCGACTTTGCCTCCCAGACAAAGCGGTTCATTGTCAGCACGAAACGCTTGGCCGAAGGCAGGAATTCGAGGTCCGAAACCTTCATCACGGCGTCCTGGACATGGGCCGAGACAATGCTCAGATCCTGATCGTCGAGCGCGATGAGCTTGAGGGCTGCCATGCTGAAGGTGCACCTGAAAGTTGGTTTAAGCCCTCTGTTAGGCGGTCTTTCCGGTCGGTGCAACCGCAGCACGGAATCCGGCCCAAGCAATGAACTGGCGGCGCCTACGGCGGAACCGCTGATCTCCCCCGCAAAGGGGGAGATTGGATGTGGCTTCGGCTTTCGCCAATCGCCAGCGCTGGAAGGCAGTTGCCTTACGCCGAAATCCGCTCGATCACCGCGCCGCAGTTGGAGAGCTTCTCTTCCAGCCGCTCGAAGCCGCGGTCGAGATGGTAGACGCGGTTGACCGTGGTCTCGCCTTCGGCGGCCAGGCCGGCGATGACCAGCGAGACGGAAGCGCGAAGATCGGTGGCCATAACCGGCGCGCCTTTCAGCTTCGCCACGCCGTCGACGATCGCCGTCTGGCCCGAAAGCGTGATGTGGGCGCCGAGCCGGGCCAATTCCTGAACATGCATGAAGCGGTTCTCGAAGATCGTTTCTGTGATGCGCGACTTGCCCTTGGCCATCGTCATCAGGCCCATGAACTGCGCCTGCAGATCGGTCGGGAAGGCCGGGAACGGCGCCGTCGTCACGTCGACCGGCGAAATGCCGGCGCCGTTGCGCTTGACGCGGATGCCGGAATTGGTCTGCGTGATCTCGGCGCCCGTCTGGGCGATCACGTCCAGCGCGGTCTGCAGCAATTCGGGACGCGCGCCTTCGAGCACCACGTCGCCGCCGGTCATGGCGACGGCCATGGCATAGGTACCGGTCTCGATGCGGTCGGGGATGACGCGCACGCGGGCGCCCGAAAGCGCTTCGACGCCGTCAATGGTGATGGTTGGCGTGCCGGCGCCGGAGATCCTGGCGCCCATGGCATTGAGGCATTCGGCGAGGTTGACGATCTCGGGCTCGCAGGCGGCGTTCTCCAGCACCGTCTCGCCCTTGGCCAGCGACGCCGCCATCATCAGCACATGGGTGGCGCCGACCGAGACTTTCGGGAACACGTAACGGTTGCCGACAAGGCGGCCGTTCCTGGTCTTGGCGAGCACATAGCCGGTGTCGACATCGATGTCGGCGCCCAGCGCCTGCAGGCCTTCGAGGAACAGGTCGACCGGACGCGTGCCGATGGCGCAGCCGCCCGGCAGCGACACTTTCGCCTCGCCCATGCGGGCCAGCAGCGGCCCGATCACCCAGAATGAGGCCCGCATCTTCGACACCAGTTCGTAAGGCGCCGTCGTGTCGACGATGTTGCGGGCGGAGAAATTGATGGTGCGCGAATAGCCTTCATTCTGCTTCTCGCGACGGCCATTGACCGAATAGTCGACGCCGTGATTGCCGAGGATCCGGATCAGCTGCTCGACATCGGCCAGATGCGGCACATTTTCCAGCGTCAGCGTGTCGTCGGTCAACAGCGAGGCGATCATCAGCGGCAGGGCCGCGTTTTTCGCGCCCGAGATCGGAATGCTTCCGGCAAGCTTGTTGCCGCCGACAATTCTGATGCGATCCATGGAAAACGTCCCTCTCGGCCAGAAAAGGCCGGTTCAATCGTTTGAGTATCGGTCCGTCTAGACCATTGGCCGGCGTGGTTCAAGAAATAGGATTTCGCCCACCCTGGCCCAAGAGTGGCCGATTTGAGTTAATCTTTTTGTATTTCCTTGGCTCCGCCGAGCCCCTCCGGCCGCTGGTCGGCTTCCCCGGCGCGCCGCTTGTCGGCGTCGCCAGTGAGGCGTGAGCGCGACTGCGCCTTGCGCTTCTGCAGATTGGCCCGCAATTGCTCGGCGAGCCGGTCCTTTCGGTCCGTGCCGCCCTTTTTGGCTTGATTTGTCTTGTCGTTCATCGTCCCGTCCCGCCTGCCTGTCGGCCGACACCCATTCAGGGATAGCCAACATTGTGGCGCCGCCATGTCATTAAAAGCTATCCGGCAAAGGCTTTAACAGAAGCGTTGCACTTGGCCTTGCGCTTGCCGGTTCGATATGGCAGAAGCCCGCCATCAGCGGCTGCGGTAGCTCAGTGGTAGAGCACTCCCTTGGTAAGGGAGAGGTCGAGAGTTCAATCCTCTCTCGCAGCACCATCCTATCTCGTTGAAATCGCTGTAGCCCTTGACATGCAAGGCTCTCTGTCCATTCTGATGTTACAAATGGTGTAACAAATTGGACCAAAGACTCGTGCCTGGGCGTGTTCTGCATCTCCTCAATCGCAACGGGCGGTATTTTGCTCGGCTCGTTATTCCGAAGGACCTCAGGCCGTTCATGGGCGGAAGGAGCGAACGAAGGAAGGCGCTTGGACCGGACTATAGAGCGGCGCTTAAGGCGCTTCCAGGCGCTGTTGCGACCATTCAGCACGAGATAGCGCTCGCCGAGCGCCGTGCAGCGGCAGCAGGCCAAAGCGCGGCCACATCTGGTCGGTATCCGCTCGCAGGTGACCAGATCGCTTTGCGTAATTACCAGATCCGTCTCGCCCAAGACGAAGCACTTCGAAATTCGAGCTCGCAATGGGCCTCGGTTTCTGTCGACGATTTGCTCGTTGCCAGATTGCGGCGAGGCATTGCAGGCCAGCTATCTGACGATGATTTGGCCGACTTGGTCGAGCATCGAATCGAGCGCTTCCGGCAAATAGGTAACACGACGGCAGCGTTCGGATCCGACGAATGGCGATCTCTGGCCCGTTATATCTGCGTTTCGGAATACGAAGCCCTGGCGCGTGTTGCCGAGCGCGACGAAGGCGACTTCAGTGGCAAACCTTCTCACCCGATGCTGGCGAACGCACAGCCCGAAGCTGACCCGCTGCCGCCTGTCTCCCTCAAAGGTCTCTTTGCTGAATACATCGTGGCAAAGAAGCTGGTTGGCAAGGCGAGGGGAACCGAGAAACGGTGGCGACCGGTTTTCACTGATCTAGCGAAGTTCGTTCGCCACGATGATGCCCGCCGATTGACGAAGAAGAATTTGACGGACTGGCGAGACGAGCTGCTGAAGAGTCTGTCGCCTAAAACGGTTGCCGACGTTTACCTGGCAGCGGTGCGCTCGGTTCTAACTTGGGCAGTTGAGAACGATCGATTGGACTCGAACGCCGCAGAGAAAGTTCGGCAGGAAGTGCCGAAGGGTGCTCGCAATCGTGAAAAGGGATTCACCGGCGAGGAGGCTGTAGCAATCCTTATCGCCGCCCGCGATCACGTTCCCGCCGTCACCGACAACACGGCAACGATGGAGCTCCGACAAACGACGGCCGCCAAACGTTGGGTGCCCGCTTTGTGCGCATTCAGCGGCGCGCGTGTGACCGAAATCACCCAGCTTCGAAAAGAGGACTTCCGTGAGGAAGACGGAGCACACGTGATGCGTATCAGGCCCGAAGCTGGCACTGTGAAGGCGGGCGGGTATCGGGACGTGCCGTTGCACTCACAGTTGATCGAGCTGGGCTTCCTCAACTTCCTCCAGGCAGCGCCGGCAGGGCCACTATTCTATCGCAACGGCAAAGGTCGGGATCCGATCAAGGCCGCGCGAGCGACGGCGGGCAGGATCAGCGAATGGCTCCAAGGGGCAGGATTGATCCCGGAAGGTGTCCAACCGAACCACGGTTGGCGGCACCGCTTCAAAACGGTGGGCGAGGAAGAGGGAATTTCTAAGCGAGCCATTGATGCAATTCAGGGTCACGCTTCAACAACCGCCGGTGACAACTACGGTGACGTTACTCTGAAAGCCAGGAAAGCCGCCATCGATCGATTTCCGTCCTATGACCTCAGCGCAAATCCGCAAACTCCACAAGGCTCAAGTAGTGGCGCTGCAACATTTTCATAATGCCGGCACTTGAGCTTGAGAAGGTAATCTCGAAGAGCTTGGCGTTGCCGGTGAGCAGGCCTCGAATGTTCTTCACATCCCACGAAATCCCCATTTGGCCGTCGCTATAAAGAAATTAGCAGCGCATCAAAGCTGCGATTTCAGAGGAAGTGACGATGAGTAGCAATCAGGGGAAACCCTATGCGGGCACCAGGCTCGCCAAGTATCTTGAGAAGCGCATCCTGGAGCTGCGCCCGAAGAAGACCCAGATCGCGATCGCGAGCGAAGCCGGATTCGTAAACCCCAATATGCTCGCCATGATCAAGGCTGGAACAGCCAAGCTGCCCCTCGACAGAGTAGCGGCTCTGGCAACCGCCCTGGAATGCGATCCGGTGATGCTCTTCCAGTTGGCGCTCGAACAGCTCGGCGGCGACACCACCGAGCTTGCCGTCAGGCAAATCTTCGGAACCTTGGTCACCGAGAACGAAGTGGCTTGGCTCGAGGAAATCCGTCGCGCATCCGACAACTCCAATCCGAGCCTCACCTCGAAGGCGCGGTCTGCCATTCGTGGGATCTTCGGCAAATGAGAGGCAACCGGGGCCTACCTGCCGAAGGCTGTCGCCGGGTCGCCCATATCCGGGACCGTGAGATTACCTCCAACGAGCGCTTCTGGCTGGAGGTAATCAGGCTCGCATCCTGGGATTCGGATCCGGTGCCAACGCTTGAACGCGTGCAGAATCTCCGGATGATCTTCCAGACTCGTCCGTAGTTCCGCCTCCCACACAATTTCGCGCGGCCAAGCTACCGCTTACCGCGGCAGGCTGTGCTGCATTCGCAGCAGATACATACGGATTCTGGACCTCATGAAAAACAGAGATGGATTTGATCCTCGCTGGAATGGGAAATCCATTCCCAAGAAACACTGGCATTTTCATCAGCAGCTTTTGGCCCGATACGGCCTTGTTCTCGCACCGGGCGAATTCTCGCAGATGCTCCGTGACATTGAAACCGGCCGTGCGACAGTCATCGAGCGCCGACCTCCAGACAGCACTGTCTACATGATCCGGAACACCCGGCTATGGGAACGCTATTTCGTTCTGGTGACGAACGGTCACATCATAACCGCCTTGCCACCCAGCAAGCGGCTGAAGAGGCTCAGAAGGGAGATGCCTGAATAGTTCGTCTCACTCCCCGGGAAGTATACTACTTTACCGCGCTCCGTCGGTCGCCAGGAGAGCATCGTTGATCGCTTCCGCCAAATCACTTCCAACCCGTTGAAATCCCAGGAGCCGCGCTACTGCCCGGGTCAAATCTTCGGGTAACATGCCGCCACTTTCTGAACGAATGCGCTGAGCTGCGGCGGCTATTTCTATCGGTGGAAGATAGGCGGCCTTAAGCAGGCTGCCGGTTTCGGCAGAGCGGTCGCGGACCGGTGGGTTTTGGGCTTGTTCTTCTGTTAAAAGGAATGATCCCATCCATCTCAGCGCGTGGTCTGTTTGCGTGGCAAGACGCGCGGCACGCCCTGCCGCTTCGGCAATACGGTTGCCGGCCCGCGATTTGCCGAAGGCCGAGGTTATGCGCCGCGCCACCTCGTCGATGTGGACCGGCCCTTCGATCCCGACAATTTTCGCGACGAGGTCAGCGAGCTGGGCAACGGAAGCCTCATGCGGCTCAACGCTGGACCGCACGGAAAGCTCGGCACGGACATAGGCCGGAGCCGTCAAGGTAAGGTGGTCGAATTCGACCGATTCCTCTGCAAAGGCCTGCTCGGGCGGAGTCGGCAGGAAAACCCTGTGATTTGCTCCACGCACGCGAATGCCGTCCTCAACTGCCCGCCTCGCCTGGTCAAGTGCTGCAGCCAGCCTCTGCATCTCACGAGCACGATGATGGAACCAATCGGTGCTCCAGATGCGATGGAACCCCCAACCAAGGTTCTCCAGGACATCCTGACGCAAACGATCACGTTCACGCGCCCACAGGGCTGCATGGTAGGCGGCACCATCGCATTCCACCGCGAGCAGATATTGCCCCGGATGATCGGGATGACGCACGCCAAGGTCGATTCGGAACCCTGCCGTCCCAACCTGTGGATCAGCCAAATAGCCGAGTGAACGGATTGCTGCGGCGACATCTTCCTCGAACGGGCTGTCGGCATCGAGGGCGCTCAACACGCGCTCCTCCATGATGCCGGTCTTGGCAAAGTCGAGGAAGCGTTTCAAGACCCGCGGACCTTCACGTTTGCTGCGTGCCGGGTCGATATGGCCTGGGTCGAAGGAAGCGAACACCTCGCAGCGAACTCTCGCACGGGAGAAGAGGACGTTTAAACGCCGCTCGCCACCTTCACTATTCACTGGTCCGAAAGACATAGAAGCCAGCGGTCCGTTGGGCTCCTGCGGTCCATAGCCCACCGAGATCAGGATGACGTCACGCTCGTCACCCTGCACGTTTTCAATGTTCTTGACGAACACATCTTCATGTCGTCCCTCGCGCAGGAAGCCATCCAGCACATGATCGTGACGGCGCTCGAGTTCGAGCAGCTCGGTAAGCATGTCCGCCTGCGCCTTTGAGAAGGCGACGACTCCGAGAGAAAGGTCCGGCCATGCTCGGGCGTGTTCCGCCATCCCGCGCACGATGGCTTGTGCCTCGATCCTATTAGTGCCCTGGCGGCCAAGTCCGCTGCCGCCGCGTGCGTATACGCCTGGAACGCGTCGGAACTTCAGTCCATAGTCGTCGTCGAGTTGCAGCGGCGAGGGTGGCAGGACAAGGTTATCGCCGTAGAATTCGGCATTCGACACCCGGATCAACGATGGATCGCGTGACCGATAATGCCATTCCAACATTCGCGAACGGAGGCCGCGTGCCTCACACAGCGACAAGATGCTTTCCATGTCAGCTGCGGTGGCGCCGAGCGGCGCATCCTCGTCCTCATCGTCAATATCCTCAACATCGTCGACCAGACGGTCGAAGAACGAAGTCGGGGGTAGTTGCTTTTGGTCGCCCACCACCACGATCTGGCGGGCACGGGCGACGACACCCAAGGCATCTTCGGGACGAATCTGGGATGCCTCATCAATCACAAGAAGGTCGACGGTCACACTGTTGGGCGGCAGGAACTGGGCGACCGAAATCGGACTCATCAGCATTACCGGCTTGATGCGTTGCACCATGCTACCCGCATTCTTCATTACCCAGCGGATAGGTTTATGGCCTCGCTTACGTCCGATTTCACCGCGGATGATACCCATCTCTCCCATCGTGCCGCGTGGCATCTGCTCGAAATGGCGTGACAAGATCAGGGTCTTTGCAGTCTCGATGCGATCTTTCTCGAGCTTGCGGAACAGATGCACGAGGTCGTGCCGATCGAGCTGAGGTAGCGTGTTCAATTGAGGTCGTGCGGCACGTGCTGCGTTCCAGCGGGCCTCTGCGCAGGCATAGGCAAACTCGCGTTCGGATTCGTGGGGCGCGAGACGCTCCTCGTCTACCGCGGTGACGATCGCCCCAGCTCCATTGCCGAATACCGTGGTGATGCTGCGCGCAAGTGCCGCCCAGTCCCCATAGCGTCCTGTGTCGGCCGACATCTCGGCAAAAGCGTTCGCCAGTTCGGACAGCGGAGCCGTTTCGAGCGAATCGCCGATTGCCGCTTGCCCAAGATCAAGCTGCAATCGGGAAATCGGTGCTTCCACTCTTGCGCGGCAAGCCTCGATACGGGCCGCGAGGTCGCGCGCGGCGGCGCGGGGATCCGGAAATGCCGCCAGCGCTTCCGTGACGTGAGCTGCCTCGGTAACTGCCCCCGACTGCCTGATCCCTGCCAACCATTCGCTGATGGCAAGCAGGGCTGCGAAAGGTGTGCGCTCACCGCGCCACACGGCGCCAAGGACCGTCTGCAGCCAACCCTCTTCCTCGGCCAGGCGCTTGCGTCGGTTCTGGACTTCTGCCAGCTCGTCGACCAGCGCCAGTCGCTCTGTGGGTGCTTTAGGCAGCGAGCCAGACAGAAGGCTGGCCAATTCACCGGAAGCACGCCGATAAGGACCAAAATGCCGTGCAAAGAAGGAGCTCTGGCCGCGCACGATTGCCTGCCGAATCGCGCCGAGACTGGCGTCCCAAGCCGGAGTCGCGAACTTTCCTGCTGCGGTGGCTTGAGCCGCCGACCAGTCTGCCCCAGCCCGCAACGCTTCGGTCTGCCGAGGTTGGTCCGCATTCGGAAACAGCGCAACTACTGATGCCGCTGCCCCTGTCGGGGCCGATCCGAATGCCTCGATCCCTGCGCCAATCGCCGAGATCTCGGCCAGCGTGCGCGGCTCGGGCTGGTGAAGTGTCTGCGCAAGGTGTGCCGCCGCGCTGCACAGCTCCGAGATCGCGTTTGTCGCTGCGGCCAATTCATTCGCGAGGCGCGCCAAATCGGTGGGTTGCAGATCGAGGGCCGTAGTTCCACGGAACGGATGCGCCTCAGGCTCACCGGCAGTTTCGAGCGCCGCCACGAACCCGGATATCGCCGACAGAGCCCGTTGGCGTGCCTCCCGTGTCAGCGTAGCCAGGCCTTCCTCGGAGATCGAGGGTGGCTTTGCCCCCTGGCCTATGAAACCGATGATTTCCGAGATCGCACGAAAAGGGGTTTCGTTGCTCGGCGACAGAGGCGTGTGCAAAAGCGCCGTGATCCGGTTCAACTCGTCGCGCGTGAGGCGAAGCTGGGCGGGATCGGCAGCTCCCGGCAAAGCTCGAGCACTGGCCATGAGCGTTCGGCCGAGTTCTTGCGCCAGAGCTTTCTTGTTGGCCGTGCGCGAATGCAATTCCAAGCAGATGTCGCGCAGTCCTGCCTTCACGAGACGGTCATGCACGACCGAAAGCGCCGCCATCTTTTCGGCGACGAAAAGCACTGACTTTCCGTCATGAGCCGCCGCTGCGATGATATTGGTGATGGTCTGCGACTTGCCGGTTCCCGGCGGTCCCTGCACAACCAGGCTTGCACCTCTCCGAACCTCTTCAATCACCTTGGTCTGTGAGGCATCGGCATCGATCACCTGGATGATCTGCGCCGGGTCGAGGCGGTCGTCGAGCTTGTCATCGGGTCCAAAGAGCGGTGTATCGGCCTCGAACCCGTCAGCCAGAAGCCCGGCAAGCAAATCGTTATCGGCGAGCGTGCCATCCGGCCAATTCGCCTGATCGAGATCACGGTGCATGAGTAGCTTGGCGAAGGAGAAGAAGCCGATTTGCATGCCGTCGGCATCGATTGACCAGCCCGATTGAGCCGAGACTGCCTCGGCCACGAGCGCGTAATACTGCGATGGGCTCCACCCTTCAGCCTCTTCGATTTCCGGCAGGACGATCCCGAAATCCTGCCTCAGCCGCTCCTGCAGAGGCAGGTTGGTGGTGACGTCATCGTCGCGGGACAAGATATCGAAGGTCGAGGTGCGCTCGTTGCGCACCAGTTGCACCGGCAGGAGGACCAGCGGCGCCTCACGCAGGATCTCGGATGCCGGGCTCTCGCGCCAACGCAGGAAACCCATGGCCAGATAGAGGATGTTGAGACCCTGTTCTTCTTCCGCCGTCTTCGCATCATGAGCCATGCGCAGGAGACGCCGTGCCAGCGCTTCGGGGCCAAGAGGCGTCTCGATGAAATTATCGTTATATCTTTCAGAGCCGGCTTCGCCATCATCGTCGGACGAGGCGAGCAGCATTTCCTGCCCTTCCTCTGCCTTGTCCTTGCCCATCGCCTTGAAGCGCATGCGCTTGCCTTGAATGCGCAGGAGCGCGAAAATGTCGTCGGAGCGTTCGTTGATCGCGTTCAGACAGTTCGCCCGCTGATTGGCCCTGTTGACGTGGATCAGCCGGTTTCGCGTCCCGGTTTCGAGGAGCTTGCGCCTCGCCGCCTCCAAAACCCTGGAAATCGCCTTTGTATTGACTTCAAGCATTAGTCTGATCGCGAAATTCAGGATTGCGGACCGAAAATATTCCGGCGCCGGCAACAGCACAGTTGCCGTCGCGCATCGCGCGCATCATTAAGGTGTTAGCCATCCCAACCCCCTTTTTCTTTTTGTCTCATCTAGCCTAGGTTGTAGCCACTGTTAGAATCAAGAGCTTGCAAGAATGATCACAGGTGAATTGCGTTCGAAGATCGATGCCGTCTGGAATGCCTTCTGGGCGGGAGGCATAGCCAACCCTCTCGAGGTGATCGAGCAGATCACCTATCTGCTATTCATGCGCGGGCTGGACGATGCCGAGCAGCTCGAGGAGAACCGCTCGACGCGGACCGGCCAGTCTATGCGCCAGCATATCTTTCCTGATGGGAAGGACGGCATCGGCGCGAACGGCGGCGTAGCCTATGCGGACATGCGCTGGTCGCGACTGAAGAACAAGGATGCCGCCACGATGTTCGAGCTCGTTTCCGAACACGTCTTCCCGTTCCTGCGCACCATGGCGGAGGACGGCACAGCGCATGCGACCCACATGAAGGGCGCGCGATTCACCATTCCCTCGCCGGCGCTGCTGGTGAAGGTGGTCGACCTCATCGACAAGCTGCCGATGCAGCACCGCGACACTAAGGGCGACCTCTACGAATACATGCTGTCGAAAATCGCCAGCGCCGGCCAGAACGGCCAGTTCCGCACGCCGCGCCACATCATCGCGCTGATGGTGGAGATGACGGCGCCGACCCCGAAGGACATCATCTGCGACCCGGCCTGCGGCACCTGCGGCTTCCTGGTCGCGGCCGGCGAATACCTGCGCGACAACCATCCCAAGCTATTCATCGACCAGGAGAGCCGCGACCATTTCAACGAGGAGATGTTCCACGGCTTCGACTTCGACAACACCATGTTGCGCATCGGTTCAATGAACATGACGCTGCACGGCGTCGAAGATCCCGATATCCGGTATAAGGATTCGCTCAGCCAGGAGCATGCCGACGACGAGGACCGCTATTCGCTGGTGCTGGCTAATCCGCCCTTCGCCGGCTCGCTTGACGCCGATCAGGTGGCCAAGGATCTGCAGGCTATCGTCAAGACCAAGAAGACCGAGCTTCTGTTCATGGCGCTGTTCCTCAAGCTGCTGAAGCCCGGCGGGCGAGCGGCGGTGATCGTCCCCGACGGCGTGCTGTTCGGTTCCTCCACTGCTCACAAGGAAATCCGCAGGATGCTGGTCGAGGATCACCGCCTCGACGGCATCGTCAAGCTGCCGTCCGGCGTGTTCCGGCCCTACGCCGGTGTTTCGACCGCCATCGTGCTGTTCACCAAGACAAATTCCGGTGGCACCGAACATGTCTGGTTCTACGACTGTCAAGCCGATGGCTTTTCGCTGGATGACAAGCGTAGCGCCCTGCTGCCGGGCGAAAAGATCGGGCCGACGCCGGTGCACCGCGAGGCAGGCCATTTCGTCAACCTGACATTGAATGACGAGGAACTGGCTAGAAACAACCTGCCCGACATCGCTGCGCGCTGGGCGAACCGCAACGGGGAGGAGCGCGAGCGGCCGCGCACGGCGCAGAGCTTCTGCGTGGCCAAAGCGGACATCGCGGCGACCGGATATGATCTTTCCATCAATCGCTACAAGGAGGTGGTGCACGAGGCACAGGAGCATCGCCCGCCAAAGGAGATCATTGCCGAGTTGAAGGCGCTGGAGAAGGAGATCGCGGAAGGACTAGTAGAATTGGAGGCGATGCTGTGAATTGGCCGCTCGCGTCCCTATCTAGCATCGGGTCGGTCAACACGGGCTCCACGCCAAAGACAAATGTTGCGGAGTATTGGGATGGGGATATTCCGTTTATCACTCCGTCGGAGCTGGGCTCTGGAGAACCAATCACATCGGCCGATCGTAGATTGACCCGAAAGGGCGCAGCGGTAGGCCGCATCATCCCTACTGAAGCAGTTTTGGTATGCTGTATAGGATCCTTGGGTAAGACGGGAATTGCCGGAACCCCAGTTGTAGCCAACCAGCAGATCAACTGGATTGACTTCGACAAGACCAAAGTCTGGCCGAGATACGGTTACTATGCATGTGAACGGCTCGGGCGCACTTTGGAATCAAGTTCCGCCTCTACGACTATTCCGATAGTGAACAAGTCTCGCTTTTCGGCGCTTATGATCCCGCTGCCACCGCTCCGCGAGCAACAGCGGATCGCGGCGATCCTAGACAAGTCGGATGTGCTCCGCCGCAAGCGCAAGCGCGCCGTCGAATTGCTCGACAACCTCACGCAGTCGATCTTTTTCGAATTGTTCGGACACACTAGCGACGATATTTCGAATTGGGGCGATCCTATCCCTTTGTCGGATTTGGCTGAGATCGGATCGGGAATAACAAAGGGCAGAAAGCTGAACGGACAGTCCACCAGGCCGGTTCCTTACCTTGCCGTGGCAAACGTTCAAGATCGAAGGCTCGAACTCACCAACGTCAAAACGATTCACGCTACGGAAAGTGAAATCTCCCGCCATCGTCTACGAAAAGACGACCTGTTGCTGACTGAGGGAGGGGATCCGGACAAGCTTGGACGGGGCACTCTCTGGGCTGACGAGCTAAGTGAGGCAATACATCAAAACCACATATTCCGAGTGCGAATAAATTCCAATGCGGTCCTGCCTCTGTTTCTGAATTGGCTCGTGGCTAGCCCGTATGGAAAGAGATACTTTTTAGGTGTTGCAAAGCAGACAACTGGAATCGCTTCGATCAATAAAACGCAATTGTCAGAGTTTCCAACTATCGTTCCACCGATCGATCTACAACGACGCTTTGCTCGGATGGCTCAGTCCATAGGTGCCGAAACAGAACGTGTAATATCGTCGCTAACAGAGACTCAGCTACTCTTCGCCTCACTTCAGCAACGCGCCTTTGACGGAGAGTTCCGATGAACGGCGAGCTCCTTCGTGTATGGTCGCGCACCTGGCAGGAAGTATGGCTTCCTTTCGCAAAGTCATCAAAGACTCCCGAGGATCTCTTCTCAGAATTTGTAAGAAATTTGGCGTCCCCACCGCAACCACCCACATCACCTCCAGCGCCTCCTAGCGGTGCTTTTGATGCCAGTGGCGAATTGATTGACGCGGCGGCGATCCAAGCTCGTGTCGAATATGAAGGAGCAATGACGCGCTACTCTCATTATCGTGACCGATACGAAACAGCACTTAACTCTGAGAAAGCCGCCAGAGAATTCTTCAGAACGCTATTAACTGAAATAAGCAGCGAAACTGAAGCAGTTATTTTTCTCGAATCGGCTCACAATGCTCTCGTAACATACGGTGATGATAGTCTAAACGATCGTTTTAGAGCGCTGATAAAGAGATTTATTGTTGGGTTTAGTCTACGGTATGAAGTTCGTGAGCCATTTTCATTGCATATAACGATTCCTGGGGTTTTTTCTAAGTTGATCGCCGAGATCAGACGTATCTCATCAGCAGACGATCACCTCAGGAATCTGTATGACGATTTTGAGGAAGCATTTTCAGACCTCAGATTGAACCGGACACAAGCTCGTATGAAAACATGCTTGCAGAAGCAGTTCAACCTACTAGAGGCGTTGGGTCGAAATTGTCCGAATGTGACTGCAACGACTTTGGGGGCGATATGCGATCAGTTGGATTGGCCACACGCGAGACTAAAGGAAGTAGGGAAAGACCTTTATAGGTTTGGATCCGACTATCCAGGTCTAAGGCACGGAGGCACTCCGGCGAACGCACTTCGGAACCTTGAAATGAAAGACTTTATTAGCGTTTCACTCATGCTGGCTTCATTCACTCCATACTTGACCAACGGCCTCGATTCTGATCACTGCTATAGCGCGTAGTATTCCATGTCCAACTTCACTTTTCTGGCCGCCGAATTCCCATCCGTCCACGAGGCGGCGGTGGAAGCCGAACGGCAGGCGGGCGTGTCGCCGACGGCAGCGGCGTTCTTCGCCGGCAAGACGGTTGAGCTCGCGGTCAAATGGGCGTTCCGCAACGACCCGGGTCTGAAGCTGCCCTATCAGGACAATATCGCGGCCCTGCTTCATGAGCCTAGCTTTCGCCGGGCGGCGGGCGAGGCGGTGTTCGCCAAGGCGAAGTTCATCAACACGCTGCGCAACCGCGCCGTGCACGAGGAAAAGACTATTCGGCCTGGAGATGGTGCCGGGGCGGTCAAGGAATTGTTCCATGTTTGCTTCTGGCTGGCGCGCACCTATGCGCGCAAGGCAAAGCCGGCGGACAGCCTCGCTTTCGACCCCTCGGTGCTGGTGCGTCGCGACGAGACGCTGAAAAAGGCCTTCGCGCATCTGAAGGCGCAGCAAGCCGAGCTCGACGCCAAGAACGGCGAGTTGACCAAGCTGCTTTCCGACCGGCAGAACCTCGACGCCGAATTGCAGCGCCTGCGTGCCGAAGTGGCGGCGGCCCGGCATGCCGCCGAGGCGGCTCCCTCCACGCATGACTACAACGAGGCCGAGACCCGCGACCGCTTCATCGACCTTCTGCTGCGCGAGGCGGGCTGGGCGCTGGACAGGCCGGAAGACATTGAATTCCGCGTCGACGGCATGCCGAACGACGAGGGCGTAGGCTTCGTCGACTATGTGTTGTGGGGCGCGGATGGCAAGCCGCTCGGCCTGGCGGAGGCCAAGCGCACGCGCAAGGATGCCCGCCAGGGTCAGCAGCAGGCAAAACTTTATGCCGACCGGCTGGAGGCGCGCTATGGCCAGCGGCCGGTGATCTTCTACTCGAATGGCTATGAGCACTGGATCTGGGACGATGTGCGCTATCCGCCGCGCCAGATCGGCGGCTTCTACAAGCGTGACGAGTTGGAACTCCTGATCCAGCGCACGAGCCGCAGGAGGCTCGCCGAGACAAAGCTCAACACGAAGATCGCCGGCGACAAGCGCCCCTACCAGCAGCGTGCCATCCGTGCCATCGCCAAGGCCTTCGAAGACGAGGGCGAGCGCAAGGCGCTGCTGGTGATGGCCACCGGCTCAGGCAAGACGCGCACCGTCATAGCCCTGGTCGACCTGCTGATGCGCGCTGGCTGGGTGAAGCGCGTGCTGTTCCTTGCAGATCGCGTGGCGCTGGTGAACCAGGCCGCCGGCGCGTTCAAGGCGCATCTGCCGGATTCGGCGCCGGTCAATCTGGTCACCGAACGCACCAGCGAGGGCCGCGTGTTCCTCTCCACCTATCCGACGATGATGAACCTCATCGACGGCAGGCAGGAGGGCAAGGCGAAGTTCGGTCCTGGCCATTTCGACCTCATCGTCATCGACGAGGCTCACCGCTCGGTCTACCAGCGCTATCGCGCGATCTTCGAGTATTTTGACTCGTTCCTCGTCGGCCTGACCGCGACACCCAAGGACGAGATCGACAAGAACACCTATTCGCTGTTCGACCTGGAAGACGGCGTGCCCACCGACGCCTATAGCCTCGAGGAAGCGGTCGCCGACGGCCATCTCGTGCCGCCGGTAGCGACCTCCGTGCCGCTGAAGATCGTGCGCTCCGGCTTGCGCTACGACGATCTCTCCGAAGAGGAGAAGGACCAGTGGGACATGTTGGAATGGGGCGAGGACGAGATCCCCGATACGGTCGAGGCGGCCGAGGTGAACAAACGCCTGTTCAACCAGGACACCGTCGACCAGGTTATCGCGCACCTGATGCAGAACGGGGTGAAGGTCGAAGGCGGCGACCGGCTCGGCAAGACCATCATCTTTGCCAAGAACCAGGCGCACGCTGTTTACGTCGAAGCTCGCTTCAACGCGGCGTATCCGTCGCTTGCTGGACATTTCGCCCGCGTCATCACCTATGAGAGCGGCGCCTACGCGCAGACGCTGATCGACGACTTCTCCAAGAAGGACAAGGCCCCGCACATCGCCATCTCGGTCGACATGCTGGATACCGGCATCGACGTGCCGGAAGTGGTGAACCTGGTCTTCTTCAAGCAGATTCGGTCGAAGACAAAATTCTGGCAGATGATGGGCCGCGGCACGCGTCTCTGCCCCGATCTGTTCGGTCCCGGCCAAGACAAGGAGTTCTTCCGCGTCTTCGACTATTGCCAGAACCTCGAATTTTTCGGCGCCAATCCGGAGATCAAGGAGGCCAGCGCGGCCAAGTCGCTGTCGGCCCGCCTATTCGCCACCAGGCTCGATCTTGTGCGTGCATTGGATGAGAAGGATGGCAAGGCGGGCGGCTTTGCGGCACCCGAGCAGCAACCTTACCAGGCGTCCGGCAATCGTCCAGACCCGCCAAGCGTGGAAGAGGTGCGCGCGAGCGCGCTCGCCGTTCTGCGCGAGACCGTCGCTGGCCTGAACCTCGAGAACTTCATCGTGCGCCAGAAGCGCCGGACGGTCGAGAAATACCAGGCTGACCAGGCTTGGAGTGGCATCGACGACGAGGCGCGCGACGAACTGGTGAGCGACATTGCACCATTGCCTTCGTCACGTGAACTGGGGACCGAGGAAGCGAAGCGCTTCGACCTGCTGATGTTCCAGCTTGAGCTTGCACTGCTGAAAGGCTCGAAGCGTTTCGACACGTTGAAGAAACAGCTTCTGGAGATCGCATCCGCTCTCGAAGATCAGACGGCCATTCCGGGCATCGCAGCCCAGGCCGCGCTCATTGAAGAGATCCAGACCGCCGAGTGGTGGGAGGGCATTACCGTTCCCTTGCTAGAGCTGGCGCGGCTGCGCCTACGCAATCTGATTCAGCACATCGAGAAGGGCCGCAGGGCGATCGTCTACTCGAACTTCGCGGATGAGATCGGCGCCGGTGAGGAGATCGATCTGCCGCAAGTCGGAGAGGCCGATTTCGCCCGCTTCAAGGCGAAGGCTCGGCACTTCCTCCGTGGTCTTTCCGGCAACCAGGTTCTCGACAAGCTACACCAGGGCGAGCCGCTGACCGCTTACGATCTGACGGAGTTGGAACGGCTGCTGCTGGAGGCAGGGATTGCCGGTCCGCAGGATATCGAGCGCGCCAAGGAGGCCAGCCGCGGCTTCGGTCGCTTCGTGCGCTCGCTGGTCGGGCTCGACCGGGCGGCCGTGAACGCGGCCTTCGCCGATTTCCTCGCGCATGGAACCGCCACCCATCAACAGATCGCGTTCATCGACTTAGTGGTCGAGCATCTGACTGAAGCCGGATCGATGGATCCCGCCTTGCTCTATGAGGCGCCGTTTACCGACATCGCACCGACCGGGCCGGAGCAGGTCTTCGACGATGGGCGCGTTACGGATCTCGTTGCCCGGATCCGGGAGATCAGCAACAGCGCTGTTGTGTGAAATAGGCGATCGAATTGTTGGTCGTGCTCGGAGCCGCCCCCTATTCGTGCGGGAACGAAGGGGCACGTCGGCGAACTGACGCCGGACGAGTTGTGCGTCGAACCTCGGTGCAGGGGCCATGGTCGCGCTGCCGATGACAATCTCCCGAGAACCCAAATCCGCAACGGTTGCGGATTCCAATGCACCCGAGGGCAACATCATCACATCGCCGTCTCGGCGGGTCACGCTCGAGTGAAACTTCTTCCGCGAGCAGTCATGGCGCGCCGACCAGGTTCATCGACTGGTATGGAGGCACGGAGACGGCCGCGCATGCCCCTTTCGGCCGATCTCGTGTCGAGACCAGTTAGGCGTTGATCAGCCAAGTGTGCAAGTTTTTCCCGGGACATTTCGCAGAGATGCGGGGGCAGAAACCCTTAAGCAGCAGCCGTTGGCTCAAAACTGTCTTCGCTGGACCTAATAACTTCTTTATTACCTCATACTCCAACAGCATCCTTCCCCACCTTCTCTATGGGAGCTTACTTGGAGAAGGCAGCCCCGACACGCCGCTCGAGTTCGCCGAGTGCATCGCTGACGCGCCCGTTCAGCTCCTCGTATGCACGAAAGGTTCCGGCCTTCTGGGTTCCGACGCGCGACGGCCGCTGCATCTTCAACCCATTCGCTACCATCCGTCCTTGCTCTTGTCGTCGCAATTTCTTGGCCAGCCTCTCTCTCGCGTCGTCCATGGCCTTCAACCCGATCACGCCAATCTTCAGGAATTTCCGGATCCGGTGCTGATCGTGCCATATATTGATCGCGGCACCCAGGGGGCGGCCAGCCTTCCCTGTGCCGTGAAATGTCGGCAGCATGAACGTGAAGAACGACTTCTGTAGCCGTGCGAAGTGCAGGTTGGGAAGATCCTCGAGGAACGTCACGCCAAGCCGTTCCACTGCCGGCCGATCTAATGTCACCTCGACCCGCACCCGCTTATCGGCATCATCAAGCGGCACGAACGTTCCCGCGTCTCTGTTCTGCTGATCGACCACCTTGTCCATGATGCGCCATCTCACGTCGGCATTTTTTGCGCCGACGTAGTAGTTCGCGTCCACGAACGGCGCACGGTCGTGTTCCGTCGAAATTAGAAAATGCTCGTTGACGCACGGCTCCTCTTTAGGGAGGTGCATGAGCACCTGGTCGTGTTTTTTCTTCTTCTCCGCTGCCGCCTCCGCTTTTGTTCCCCAGGTGAAACGAGGGCGGTCGTAGGGGCGCGATATCACGTCCCGGTCGGTCCAGAAATGCCGGGTCAGTGCGGTGTATAACTTCGCACGGGCCGCATCGTCAGGATCTTTCGGTTTGAAATCGACGCTGATTTCAATCGCCCGAACTGCAGGCAGTATTTCCGATCCGTATTTGGCCTCGAGGGCGTCGCAAAGCGCTCGGATCTTTCGCAGGTCTGGCTCCTGGATCGTGACGTCGAACTTGTCGGACACACCTCCCGGTTCCTCGTCGTGGATATCAACGTGACAGTTCGTTCCGAGCGCCGAATCTACATCTCGCTTCAACCATTGAATCTGCGTCTTCCGGCCAAGCCAGAAACAGATCACGATCCAATCAATCACCGCTCGGCAGGAGAAGGCTTCCAGGTCGATGTCCGGTTCCAGCGTATAGCGCCCAGCCAGACGGGCCTGCGAATTGGCCATGGGTCTCCGCCGGAAGATAAGTTCGCCGGGGTCCGACTTGGTTTTGATCGTGAAGTAGGGAACTGAGATCGCCATTTGTGCCCCGCCGTGGATGCCGATGCCGTATCGGGTGCCGTGATTCGCAGCAATCCCGTCCGGCACGAGACCACGAACACAATAGCGTTTGCCGACTCATAGAGAGTCGCTGGTGAGACTTGGCGCCTCCAGAGTCCCTTTCGCTGGCTTGTCTCCCGGAACGCACTGTTGGGCTTCTATGCCGTTCTCTGAGGTTGGCGCCCCAAGCAAGTGGTCTGGTAGGGCTGGCCAAAAAATCCAGTCCCAACAGTTTTCGTGCTTGACAAGCGTGATTGTGATTTCTATATTCACAATCACAAGGGGTAGCACCATGGCCAAATCGGCTGCACAACGTAAACGCGAACAGATCGAACGGCAGCGAGAGCAGGAGCGTCTGCTCCCTGACAGCACTTATCCCTTCCTGAAAGAGCCGTTCTGCGCCTGGCTCGAGCGGACCAAGGCCGGTGGCGATTGGGAAGCCGCCATGTTCCACCTGGACGCCGCAGCATTGCCGCGCCCGGAATTCGACGATGACCGCGGCCCGTATTCCATTGATGGCGAGGTCGAGCGGTTGAAGGACGACAACTACGATCCTTATGCGGGTTTCGAAGGATCCATCGGCCGCGCCGAAAGCATGGTCGACAATCTCATCGCCACCGCGTCCGGCATGGCGATGGTGATCAATCACTACAAGCAGGAGGAGCTCAAGAAGCGAATAGCAGAAATCGAACAGTCAGATCTCTCGGACCCTGAGGTCCGCAAGAAGGCGCTCGCCGACATCGTCCGGCTGAAGACGATGATGGATCGTCTCCAGGACAAGATGGTCCGGGTGTCGCTCTATCAATGGAAGATCAAGGGCGAATAGCCGTCGAGAGAGATGCCTGCCGGAACGGCTGCAACCGCCCGGCAGGCGAATGGAAATGCCGACTACCAATCAACCTTTCCAACATCGCAACCACATAGGAGTAATCGCGATGAGCTTTCAGGATACCATGACCATGACGGCGCCGGCAACGCTGGCCACGGATGACGAACTTCAGGATCTCGACCTTGGCGCCAGCAATGTTGTCGCCCTTCCGACGAAGTCGCCCGAACCTAAATCCGCAACCGTTGCGGATTCGAAGCCGCTTGAGGGCGAGATCATCCCGCCGACCGACGCCGACAAGAAGGTCGCAGCCCGGGCAACCGACAATGATGCGCAGTTCGCTTCGATCGCTGACCGCATCCGGACCCGGACGCACCGCGGGGTGCTCATGCTCGTGGAAAACGGTCGCGACCTGATCACCGTCAAGAAGAAGATGGAACACGGCCGTTTCGGCGATTGGCTCAAGCGCGAGTTTGGCTGGAGTGAGCGCACCGCGCAGAACTACATGAACGCCTCCAGGGCGTTCGATGAGCTTGCAGCGCGGGGTTGCGCGCCCGAGTCTGTCGCCCTTCTGCCGCCGACCGCGCTTTACGACTTCGACAGAAAGTCGGACGAATACAAGGACAAGTGCGTGAAGGGCATCATGTCCGGCGCCATCGCGAAGGCGGCGAAGTGCTCAAAGAAGATGAAGCCGGCCACCAGCAAGAGGGCGTCGACCTCGGCCTCGACCGACAAGAACCAGGATGCGGCCGAAGAGTTGGCGAAGCGCATTGCTGACGCGCTGCCTCATGCGGCCCGGCAGGAGATTGATGGCCACGCCGGCTTTAACGCGCCCGCCTTCGGTGGGCTTTTGGGCAAGGCAATCGCAGCGTCTTTTGGGGTGCGTTCTAGCGGAGGAGCCGAATAATGGCCAACCGTCACGAACGCCGCCGTGCAATGAAGATCCGCAAGGTCGAGGAACAGGTGATGAGCGTGGAGGAGTTTATCAACCTCCCCGGCATGTGCGCATGGGACGGATGCTTCAAGAGCACCACCGAACCGCACAGGCATGGCTGGAGTTCCATGCTTCTCTACAAGGGCGAGCCGAAGATGAACTTCGTGGAAATCGATCCTCGGCTGATGGCACGCGACTGCGTCCTTTGCCCGGAACATGCGCGGTATCTGGACGAGCATCTTCTCTTGGATATCGGTGGCCGGCTCCGCACCGTCGAGGGAACCGCCTGATGCCCATCATCCCCTCAGAAGCGTATGAACCCGATCCTCGTGATATGCTGCTCTTCGATATCGCGGATACCATCGGAGCGGCTTTGTCCGACACTGCCGACATCGGGGTTCTGGAAGTTGCAGAAATGATCCTTGACCTCGTCGAGGAGAGCCCGAGCCCGATCTTCCATGAAAAGGCACGCATCAGAATGAAGGCCGGGTCGCGGATGACGCCTGCTTCTTAACCTGTTCTGCACGTCGACAGCCAGGAGGCTGCTGCGCATCAGCAGGCTCTTGGCATTTCCATTGGAGGTTTGGCCGCGTCCAATCAAAGCCAAGCATGCGGTCGGCGCACCAGTATGCCTCCTTTGTCGTGCTCCTGTATCTCTGAAACACTTGTGGTCGTTCAACGAGACCTAGCCATCGGCACTGCCGGAAAGCACAATCTCGGGCATCCGTTTTACGGCCAGCTTTATGCCTGACGCTCGCGCACGGGCCGTCCTGGAAATATATTCGGCCTTGCCTGGCAAGGTTCCGGTCGTTTCGCCTGCGCTTCGGTGCCTTTCGACAAGAATAGCTATCGCGCCCATGGGGCGGATGAGCTTCTCTCATCAGTTTCCTCGTCAGGCTAAGCCGTTCAGCTTGATCCATTGGCGGACGCTTAAGTTGACACTTCGCCAAAAAAGCTGATTTAAGCTCTAAAGTGCCAACCTAATGTAAACTTATGTCAACATAGCGGTAGGTTCAGGGGCGTTTGATTGTCCATCGAGGTTGACAGCGACTGGCCTGACGTAGGCAAAATGACCCATTCACGGGTTTTAAGTTGACACTCTGGAGCCCAAAGTTGACACTCGGAAAGTTGAGTGCCAACTTATCCGCGCAACCTGGGGTAGCAATGAAGTGCTATCGACGTGTGCGTAGGGAGCACTGTCTATTGGACTGTGGCCAGAGGAGGATTGGAGCCCCGAATATCGGTGGTGTCCCGAGACATCCCCATCGCACCTGCGCCACCATCCTAGGACTTCGATGGATTTCCACGGGAGGTGCTTTTTTCCTGCTCCTAGGGATAAAACGTTGGCCATTCCCCAGTTTTTTCCGACGCAGGTTTTAGGTTCGAAACAGTCAGCGATATGCACCTAGGAAACGGCATAGTAGCTGGCGATGTCGCTGGCACGTATCCAGCTGATCCAACCGTGAGCGCTGCCGCTGAGTTGCAAGGGAAGCCTCGTTGCCTATCTGGGCTCACACTGGTTTCAACACGAAATCAAATTCCGCTTTCCATTTTACGTCGCCATCCTGAACCGGAACGAAATCGACGATAAGCGAGTCCTTCACGCCGAAGACTGCATCCGACTCGATATAGCGATCGCCGGCTACAAAAATGTGAGTGCAGACGCGGTCATACCCAGGTGCGCCGCATAGGAAGTGCATGTGCGCCGGCCTATAAGGATGGCGTCCCAACTTCTCCAGCATCTGGCCAACGGGTCCATCGTCAGGGATCGGGTAAGAGACAGGCTTGATTCCCCGGAAGAAGTAGCGACCGTCCGCTCCGGTCCGAAAGACACCACGATTGTTGAAGGGTGGCTGGATGTCCGGTTGCTGGACATCGTAAAACCCCTCTTCATTGTCAGACCATACATCGACACAAGCGTCGGCAATGGGCTTTCCGTCCAGGTCGAGAACACGCCCTTCATACAAGCAAAGCTCTCCCAGACCATCTAGGTTGATGCTGTCGCCCATTTGCCTTTCGGGCGCACCAACAACATGGAATGGGCCAAATACAGTGCTCTCCGTAGCACCGCTTGGCCTCCGGTGATTGACTGCATCGACCAGCATGGAAACCCCTAGCACGTCAGAAAGCAGGATGAACTCCTGCCTCGATTGACTGCAGATCTGCCCTGTCCGGGTCAGGAATTCGATGGCGACGCCCCATTCCTCTTCCGTCGGTTCGACGTCTTTGATGAAGGCATGCAGATGCGCCACGAGGGACCCCATAACCTGGCGGAGGCGCGGGTTGATGGTATTGCCCATGCGCGCATTGACCGTTTCCGCTGAGTTGTGTTCGTTCAAATACTTCGCCATGTGTGGTTTTTCCCAATTGCGCGCTTGATCGTGGCTCCACGAACTTAAACCGTTCCCCCCAAGGATGCCTCCAACTGCGCAAGTTCTTGTCCGCCGGCCATCAAATTTTGTAACTCCTCGGCACTGATATGGCCCCGGTCGGCTGTCCCCAGGGTCTTGCCGCGGTTGAGAACTGTGAAGCGGTCACCGACGGCCAGCGCGTGCCGGACATTGTGCGTGATGAACACGACACCGATACCCTTTTTCCGGACACGATCGATGGTCGTGAGAACGTTGGCGGTCTGCCGCACACCAAGAGCCGATGTGGGCTCGTCCAGTATGAGAACCTTCGCACCAAAGTAGACTGCGCGCGCGATGGCAACAGTTTGGCGCTCACCGCCCGAGAGCGTTCCCACTGCCTGGCTGGGCTCGCGCAGGTTGATGCCCATATGCCGCATTTCCTGCATGGTGATCGTGTCGGCCTTCTCGATATCGAAACGGCGGAAAGGCCAGATGCCCTTCTGGGGTTCTCTGCCCATCCAGAAATTTCGCGCAACGCTCATCAGGGGGATCATTGCGAGGTCCTGATAGACCGTTGCGATGCCTGCCGTCATCGCGTCCCGAGGAGTGGTGAAGTGAGCGACTTGCCCACTGACTCTAATTTCCCCTTGGGAAGGGACATGCACGCCGGACATGGTCTTGATCAAAGTCGACTTGCCTGCGCCGTTGTCGCCAAGCAGGCAATGGCACTCGCCGGGCTGCACGTCGAAAGACACTCCAGACAAGGCTATGATGTGACCGAACTGCTTGCGAATGTCGACCATTTCGAGGATCGGGGCAGCCATCACTTCTCTCCCGTGATCATTCGGCGCACGTAGGTGTTGGCCAGAACTGCGGCGAGCAGGATGCTCCCTAGGAACACACGGAAAAGCGAACTTTCCACGTTGGTGAAAAACAAGCCTTGCTGGACGACACCGAAGATAATCGCGCCCAGAGCGGCGCCGACCACGGAGCCGTAACCACCGGTAAGAAGTGCTCCGCCGATCACCACGCAGATGATGGCCTCGAACTCCTTGGTAATTCCCCGGTCAGAGGCTGCCGACCCGAACTCGATGACTTGCTCGATGCCGAGGAACGCGGCGCACAGGGCAGCAACCATAAACATGAGTATCTTCACGCGGGCAATCGGAACACCGACGTATCGGGCAGCTTCCGGATCACCGCCCGCAGCAAAAATCCAGTTTCCGAAACGGGTCCGGGTGAGAACCCATTGCCCGACGAGCACGAAAACGATCGCCCAAATTATCAACATGGGTATGCCGCTCACGACCGGCTGCCCCATGCGGGTGCCCTTGGTGAAGGTTGCTATGACGCCTTGCTGACCAAGCCACTGGAACAATCCTGTGAAAGCCTCACCTCCCAAGAGCCAGGCGATTGGATCTCCGGCTGCGACTTCACCAAGACCCGAAACAACGGGCTGGCGGTTGAATGTGATGGCGCTCCAGATCGTGGCACCGCGAAGAATGAAAAGAAATGCGAGAGTGACGATGAACGAAGGCAAGCCGGTGCGGATGACAAGCCAGCCGTTGATCATGCCAAGGCTCGCGCAGAGCATCATCGTCAACAGGATCCCTGCCCATACAGGTATGCCGAGCTTCATGACAAGAAGCGCAAACACCATGCCAGAGAAGCCCACCATCGAGCCGAGCGAAAGATCGAATTCACCGGCAATCATCAAAAGGCATACACCGACCGCAAGCACGACGAACTGGGCCGAAACCGTGCTCCAATTCATCACTCCCTCGAGGGCGAACATTTGCGTGCCACCAGCAAGGACCAAGAAGAATACGAAAACCGCGATCGTGCCGCAGATGGCCCCGAGCTCTGGCCGAATAAGCGCCTTGTGGAGTCGATGCAGCTCTTTTACGCGTTCGTCGTTAGGGAGCGTGGGCCGTGGAACCTCGGTGGTCTGCACATTCGTCATGATTTCCAACTCCTGCCGTAAGGCTACGGCGGAAGCCATGGCCTCCGCCGTTTTCGGTGGTGATTGCCTAGCGGTATTGCCCCGCAAGGGATTCAACCAACTTGATGTTGTCCTTGGTGACGAAGCCGGGTCCGGAGAGGACTGAGTTCGCGGGGACGACGCCATAGCGGAGGTAGTTGGTCAGAGTGATCACCGGCAGGTAGCCTTGCAGGAAGGGCTGCTGGTCAATGGCGAAGTTGATGACGCCATCCTTGATCGCCTTGGAGATGTCCGGGTTCAGGTCGAAAGTCGCGAAGAAGATGTTGCCCGCCATCCCGTTGTCCTTGAGAGCCTGGATGGTCGGTATCGCAGTCATCGGGCCAAGCGTGAGGACGGCGCCGGTATCGGGGTTGGCGGAGAGATAGGCCTTCACCCTGTTGGCGATTTCGGTTGCATCGGTGCCAGAATCAATCATCTGCTTGCCGAGCTCTACGCCAAGACCCTTCGCGAAGCCTTGGCAGCGCTGCTCGCCGGCGACGTTCGGAAAGAGACTGTTCACGCAGAGGAACGATTTGATGCCCGCGGCCTTGGCGCGTTCACCGGCGCCTTCACCCGCGTCGAACTCCGGTTGCCCGACGTGCAGAAGTGCCCCGAGCTTCTTCGACTGCTCCGCCGTTCCGGTGTTCATTGTCACCACCGGAATGCCCTTGGCAACCGCATCAGCGATGGGGCCACTGACAAGGTCGGCGTCCGGGATCGTTACGATTATACCGCTCGGCGCTTCTGCAGTGGTCTGCTGTATGATGCGAACCATGTCGGCAAGATCGCCGGTCGGCGGATTGCGAAATGTAACCTCCGCTCCAACTTCCTTGGCCGCCAAGCTGGCGCC
The DNA here is from genome assembly GCF_000502935.1 of Mesorhizobium sp. LNHC221B00. Classification (NCBI taxonomy): domain Bacteria; kingdom Pseudomonadati; phylum Pseudomonadota; class Alphaproteobacteria; order Hyphomicrobiales; family Phyllobacteriaceae; genus Mesorhizobium; species Mesorhizobium sp. LNHC221B00. Next base: position 206,933 of record NZ_AYWR01000003.1, read on the forward strand.
GTTCTTCACAGTATTCCAGAAGGTCTCGCTATCGGGGGAATGTTCGATGAGAACGTATTTCTCGCCATCTGCATGAGCTGATACGCTCCAAGCGACGGTGGCGGCGACGGTAAATACGGCCGAAAGCAGTGCGTTCTTGAATGAAGATTTCATTGGATCCTCCCTGGTGGAAACTTGCTGTCGCTCTGCCAAACGGTGACTTGAAGCGACCTCCCCGTTGTCCGGGCCAGCTTGGCTGCCTTGGGTCCAACGTGCCTTCATTTATGCATCTAGCGGCAATCGGGATAAACCGGGCTATCGAGGAAACAGTCTTGCACCAGCTGCAAAAAGCTCATCGGTATTTAAATCATGACCTCCAGGTTCGTCTTCGTGCGAGCTGTAAATAAGCGAGTTGCGCAGAACGGCGCGCCGATACGCCGCGACGTCGGCTGTCAGCACCGCTGCTATTGGATGTGGAGCTCGACAGAGCGCCTAAGGAACGGCCAGTTCAGGATCAGGCGTTGAGATCGACGAGGATTTTCATTTTCGTGCCACTCGGGTCGAGCAGTGGTTCAAACCCTTTGTCGACGAGCTCATCCAGGGAAATAACCGCGTCAACCAGTTGGTCGACCGGAAGCCGCCCGCTTCCTATCATGGAGAACACTCGCGGCCAGAGCGAGGTCGGGTAGCAGAGCGAGCCCTGCAGCCGGATATCTCGCACAATGAGATCGAAAGGCGAGATCTCCACCTTGCTGTTTGTGAGGCCGATCAACACCACTGTGCCCTGCGGTCGGACCGCCGATAAACAGTCTGAGATTGCGCGCGGACTCCCAGCGCATTCAATGGCGGCGTCGCAACCGAGACCTTCGAACGTTTCTCTGCTGATCGACGACGCGAGAGAGGATTGCGTCGGGTCGATCGTCGTTACCGGAACGCCAAGGTTTTCGATGCGCCGGCGCCTTGCTGAATTTGGTTCACTCAGGAAGATCTTCGCTGCTCCGGCGGCATGGGCCGCCAGAACCGTGAGCGCGCCGATAGGCCCGCCACCCGTGATCAGAACCGATCCGCCGGGCACCAGCCCACTGCGATCAACCGCGGTCACCGCTACCGCGGCGGGTTCTACCAAAGCGCCTTGTTGAAACGTCAACTTGTCGGGCATTTTAACGGTGGCATAGCCCTTCATCACCGCAAATTGCGCAAAACCGCCCCAAGGCCAGGTCAGCCCGGTGGCTGCCCCGCGCGTTCCCAGGAAATGCAATCCGCGAACGCCGAAATAGCCGTCAAGCGGCCCCATGTGAGGCTGAATGGATACGCGGTCGCCAGGCTTCAGATGCGTGATTTCATTGCCTACCTTCTCGACGACCGCGCTGAACTCATGCCCTAGGATTTGAGGGATAGAGGCGCCAGAGAAAGCGTTCGGCTGAGCGGAAATGAATATCGGACCGGCAGCGAATTCATGAAGGTCGGTCCCGCAGATTCCGCAGAGCTGGTTCCGAACGAGAACCTCGTCGGGAGCCAGCTCCGATGGCAATTCTATCTCCTCGATGCGAACATCTCCCTTCGCGTGAAACCGAGCTGCTTTCATATCAGACTACCTTCAATGAGTTCGCCGAGGTGCGGAGCCTGCGTTTCGAGTAACCTGGCAACGCGTAAAACGCCCCCGGCTACATCCGTCAAACAATCGACCGGATCGATCCCCCATCGACGCCCCAGACCGCCGAAGTCACGAAGCTTGCAAGGTCGGAAGCGAGGAACACGACAACGTTTGCGACCTCGTCGGGATCGCCTAGCCGCTGGAGTGGCAACTGACGAAGCTTCATCTCATGCTCCACGGCGGCTTGCGGCTCCATGTTGTGATACTTGCCCATTGTCTCGGCGAACCCACCTGGCTTCGTCCAGAACGGCGTCCAGATGGGACCCGGCGCCACTGCGTTGACACGGATCTTGGGGCCCTCCGCGCGAGCTAGCGCTTTGGTCAGCGAAAGCACTGCGGCCTTCGATACCGAATAATCGATCGGCACCGGTTCGGGTTGGCGGGCTAGATCCGATGCGTTGTTGATGATCACACCACCCTTTTCGCGAAGGATTGGCAATACTTTGCGAATGGCGCGGACGTAGCTCATGAAATTCAAGGCGAGGGTGGCATCCCAAGCTGCGTCATCGACGTCATCAAAGGAGCGGATCGCTCCTGACCCGACATTGTTCACCAGGATATCGATGCGGCCGCCAAAGGCGGCGAGCAAATCGTCCATGCCGTCGGACACGCCGCGCGCTGTCGAGAGGTCTCCTGCCGCGGTATGCACCGTGACTCCAAGAGCCCTGGCTGACTCGGCCACCTTCTGCATTTCGGTCTCATCAATATCCAGGATGCCGACGTGCGCACCTTCCTTCGCAAACGCGATGGCCGTGGACCGACCGATTCCGTTCGCGCCGCCAGTGATAAAGGCGACTTTACCCTTGAGACCAGTTTCCATTGCTCTTCCTCCCTATGGGCCGATCAGACCGAAGCGCCTTCGGCTCCCGTGCGAAAATCAAAGCCAGCCGTCAGACCACCGTCGGCGATCAGATCTGCACCCAAGATTGCGTGGGCCCCATCAGACAACAGGAACAGCGCTGCCCGAGCGACTTCGATCGCCTCCAGAATTTTCCCCTCGGGCTGCCTGTTCGAGCGGGTCGCCAGGAATTTGTCGCCATCGATGGCGGATTCCAAGTGTCGCTTGAACAGTCCAGCCATCATAGGACCGGGGCTGAGAACGTTAATGCGAACCCCTGCGCGGGCATGGTCCAGGGCTGCAGTTCGGGCAAGTTGCCTCACCGCAGCTTTGGTTGCGTTGTAGACAGCCAGTTGCTGTTCGGCCAGTCCAGCATTTACCGATGCCACCGCCACCACTGACCCCCCTCTCTTCTCCATCAGCGGGATCAATGTGGCCATTGCAAGCGCAGTGCCGGTGACGTTGACGTCCATTGCACGCGCGATAATCTCTGGGGTGGTGTTCGGGATGAAGCCGGTGTCGAGGATCGCTGCCGAGGTAACTAGACCCAGCCTCCCGGAGCCAGCGGAATTTATCGCATCTTGCACCTTTGCCCAGGTGGTCTGGCTGGAAACTGAACCCGTAACCTGGGCGTAGCCTTCACGATCAGACAATGTGGACGACGTCAGATCCACTCCGACGACCTTCGACCCACAATCCAGCAGCAAAGTCGCGATCTCACTTCCAAGGCCGGACCCCGTGCCGGTAACGACGACTATGTCGGGCAATCCGAAAGTGACCGTTGGCATTTGGGGCTCCTCCAATCTTGGAACGACGATCGAGTAGGGTTCAGGCCTATCCGACGGCGGTATGCGACGCTCGCCCAGACGACGAAGCGACTGCTTCTGCGTCCTGGACGTAGTCAACCTGGTGCCTGGCGATACGCATACCCTCCAACTCATCTCGGACTTTCAGATGAGCTGGGTGGGCGGCGTATGCAGCGAGTGCTTCCTTGCTAGTGAACTCGGAATAAAGGACTACATCGCAGGCGTAGGATACGCGGCTGAAGTCCACACCGATCTCCAGGTGGAGGAGGCCGGGAATGAGGTCCCTTAGGCCCTCGAACCCCGATTTTATTGCGGCAGCAACCTGATCTTTCTCGGTCGCATTTGCGCCGGCAACGTTCCACATGACGATGTGCTTTATACAGCCGCCAACAGTTCGGTTTTCAATGCTGGGCAGACCCATCCGATCCTCTCAGGCGTGCGACAACTGATTATCGTTAGCAGGAATTGCATTTGCCGCAGAGACGATAAAGAGTGCCGTCGAGGAAACACCTTCCCGCTGGGCGCAAAAATGGATCGCTGGACTGAATTGGACGTGTTCGTAAGGATCGCGGAAGAAGCGAGCCTCACTCGAGCAGGAGAGGTGCTCGGAATGTCTATTTCGAGCGTGAGCCGCTATCTGATGAACTTGGAGACACGCCTCGGCGTTCGCCTCGTGCAGCGATCCACCCGCCAATTGAGTCTCACAAGCGAAGGTGAGCAGTTCTACGGGCAGGCACGGGAAATCATGCATAGCCTTCTCGACGCCGAAGCAAATGTGTCAGCAAAAGCGGCCAGCCCGAATGGTCGGCTGCGGGTCGGAGCCTCTCTTTCATTTTCCCTGCTGCATCTGATGCCTATCGTGCAACAGTTTCGCGATCGATACCCCAACGTCATTATCGATATCGTGTCCTCTAACCGATACTATGACATCGTGGAGAATGGCCTCGATCTCGCAATCAGAACGCGCCGTGTCGAAGCGGACAGTTCCATTACAATCAGGCGCCTTGCCGAGACGCGGCGTCTTTTGGCGGCATCTCCAGCCTACTTGGAGCGTCGTGGCACTCCCCGCCATCCCAGTGATTTGGCCCAGCACGATCTCATTCTCTACACACTCGCCGACAACTGGAACCAATTCAATTTCCGCAAGGGCGACGATCAGGTCAGAATCGACGTGGACGGCATCATCAATGCAAATGATGGCCAGTTGATCTGTGTGGCTGCGCGAAACGGCTTGGGGATTCTGGCCCAGCCAGCCTACATCATACAGGCCGATCTTGACGCCGGGCGCCTCGTCAGGGTTCTGGATGATTGGGACTTGCCCCGCCTTACCATGAATATTGCGTTTCCTACGAAGGTCATGCTTCCAACACGAACCCGCTTGTTCATAGATTTCCTGGTGGAACGCTTCCGCGTCGGCGAATACGAAAGAATCTGGACGAGCTAAGCCGTCTCGGCTCGCAGCATCGCACAAACGGTGGCATTGGTGGCAGTTGCTTATGCTCTCTCCAATGCCACGGCAATTCCCTGTCCGACACCGACGCACATGGTAGCGAGTGCGCGCCTGCCCCCCGATAGCGACATTTCGATCGCCGCCGTGCCGGCAATGCGGGCGCCCGACATGCCCAAGGGATGACCAAGTGCGATCGCACCGCCATTGCGGTTAACCCGATCATCATTCAGAGCTACCCCTAGCTCTCGAAGCGTCGCTAGGCCTTGCGAGGCGAAGGCCTCGTTGAGTTCGATGACGTCGAAATCGTCCGCTATCAAGCCCAAGCGGCTCATCAACTTCTGAGATGCGGGTGAGGGCCCAATACCCATGATCCGCGGCGCAACGCCTGTGGTAGCGCCGGCGACGATGCGAGCAATCGGCGTCAAACCATTCTTCTTGGCGGCAGTCTCGGTTGCAATGATCAAGGCCGCGGCGCCGTCGTTTACTCCTGAAGAGTTGCCTGCTGTTACGCTGCCACCGTCGAAGAGCGGCTTCAGCTTGGAAAGCGTTTCGAAGGTCGTGGCACGAGGGTGTTCGTCTCGGTCGACGATCAGGGGATCGCCCTTGCGCTGAGGAACGACAACAGGGGTGATTTCACGTGCCAGGCGCCCGCTGGACTGAGCGTTTGCCGCCTTTTTTTGAGAAGCGAGCGCAAACAGGTCTTGATCCTCCCGGCTGACCCCGAAATCGTCCGCAACGTTCTGGCCAGTCTGCGGCATCGAGTCGACACCATAGCGCGCCGCCATCGCTGGATTGACGAAGCGCCAACCGATAGTCGTGTCGTGGACCTCTGCATGTCGAGAGAATGCCGTTTCAGCTTTGGGCAATACGAAGGGCGCCCGCGACATGGATTCGACGCCCCCTGCGATCACAAGGTCTGCTTCACCTGCCTTGATAGCGCGGGCCGCAGTAATCACAGCATCCATGCCTGAGCCGCAGAGGCGGTTCATCGTCGTTCCAGGCACGGTTTCAGGTAGTCCGGCTAACAGCAACGACATTCTGGCGACGTTGCGATTGTCTTCGCCGGCTTGGTTTGCGCAGCCGAATATCACCTCATCCACCGCTTGCCAGTCGAGGGACGCGTGCCGCTTCATCAGTTCCCTCAGCGGAACGGCTCCGAGATCGTCAGCTCGCACCGACGAAAGCATGCCGCCGAAGCGGCCGATCGGCGTGCGGATGTAGTCGCAGATAAACGCTTCGCTCATGTCAAACATCCGGAACGATAAGGTCGGCAACCGCGCCGACAACGTGCAATTCAGCGCCAGTCAGTGCTTGCAATTCGTCGAGTGAAATAGACGACAGTTTCTCACGAAGCACGAAGTGCGCGTCCTCGATATCGATCAATGCCAAGCTGGTGTAGATGCGTGTCACGCACCGGATGCCGGTGAGCGGCAGAGTGCATCGCTTGACGAGTTTGGCCTTACCGTCCTTCGTGATGTGGTCTGTAATCACTGCTACCCGTTTGGCGCCGTGGACCAGGTCCATGGCCCCGCCGACGGCGGGGACGCCGTTTGGCCCGGTCGACCAATTTGCCAAGTCGCCATTCTCAGCCACTTCGTAGGCACCGAGGATAGCGACATCGAGATGTCCCCCACGAACCATTGCGAAGCTGTCGGCATGATGGAAGAAGGCGGTCCCTGGGCTCAGTGTCACTGCCTTCTTACCAGCATTGATCAGATCCCAGTCTTCTTGTCCGGCTGCAGGAGCTTCGCCGAAGCCCAGGATTCCATTCTCGGTATGAAAGATCGCTTGTCGTCCGGGCGGCTGGAAGCGCGCGACGAGCTCAGGGAGCCCGATACCGAGGTTGACGTATGCGCCATCAGCTATGTCCTGGGCAGCGCGCCACGCAATCTGAGTGGGGTTCAATTTGTTCATTGGAGCATCTCCGGGTAGACAGCATTTGCCCGGTTAAGAGTCTCTTCTTGCGCCGGCTCCGCGACCTCCACGAGGCCCCGCACAAAGATGCCGGGAGTCACGACGGTCTCCGGGTCGAGATCTCCGGGGCGAACAATGCAGGACACCTGGGCTATCGCCGTCTGGGCAGCCATACACATCAGCGGATTAAAGTTGCGCGCGGCTTTATTGAAGGTGAGGTTGCCAAACGTGTCGCCAAGATGCGCTTTTACCAACGCGAAGTCGGCCTTCAGCCAACGCTCCCTTATGTAGGGGCGGCCCTCGAACTCCTCCACCGGCTTGCCCTTCGCAAGGTCCGTTCCGTATCCCGTCGGCGTATAGAATGCGGGGATTCCGGCACCTCCCGCGCGAATGCGCTCCGCGAGTGTCCCCTGCGGAACGAGTTCGAGTTCGATCTTGCCAGCCATATAGAGGTCCGTGAAAACGCGCGGATCGGCCGACCTCGGGAACGAACAGATCAGCTTGGAAACCATCCCCTGCTCGATCAGGGCCGCGAGCCCAACATGCCCGTTCCCTGCGTTGTTGTTCACAACGGTCAAGTTCGTCGGATGACCAGTTTGCAGGAAACGGTCGATCAAGGCGTGGATCAGTTCGATTGGTGCCCCGGACCCTCCGAAGCCGCCGATCATCACCGTCATGCCGTCTTCAATACCACTCACGGCTTCGCGAAGAGACGCGATAGTCTTGTCCATACCAACTCCTCTTGGACCGGCCTTGCTCTCGCGAAGGCGAGGAAGTATCCGCCCACAATTTTTCAAGCCTGTGGTGGTTCTCCGGCATAGGCCCGGGCGATTAGTTCCCTGATTGGCTCGCGCTCCAGGGCACGGGGGTTCCAATACGGGTTTGCGAGCGCACGGTCCGTTGCGATGTCGATCCCGCTCTGCGGCATGCCGATGTCCGAAAGTGCACGTTTGGCCCCAATCTGTCCGGCGAGGTCATAGAGGGCCATCGCGGGATCGGCCTTCAGAACGGCACGCAAACTGTCGATCACCGTCGGAATGGCAGGAGCGTTGTAGGCTAGCGCATGCGGCAACACGATCGTATGGGTCTCCGCATGTGGCAGGTCAAAGGTGCCTCCCAGAGTGTGGCAAAGCTTGTGATGCAGCGCCATTCCAACTGAGCCGAGACATATGCCACAGAGCCAGGCGCCATAGAGCGCTTTCCACCGCGCCTCCGGATCCTGCGGCCTTAGCGCGATAACCGGCAAAGAGTCGGCAAGAGCACCAATCGCTTCTTTCGCCATCAAGCTGACTACGGGGTTGCTTTCCCGCGCATAAAGAGCCTCAACCGCGTGAGCGATCGCGTTCATCCCGCTTGTTCCGGACATAGCGGCGGGAAGTGTCATCGTGAGTTCCACGTCATAGATGACAACCTCGGGCAGAACCTTCGGGCTCGACTGAGTAATCTTCGCGCCGTCCTTGGTTTCACCCAGGATCGGGGTCATCTCCGAACCGGCATAGGTTGTTGGGGCTACGATCTGCGGCAAGTCGGTCCGCAGCGCGATTGCTTTGGCGAGCCCCGTTGTTGAACCGCCTCCAACTGCAACCAGGCCGTCGACATCGAGCTCGGCCACCACGCGCATCGCGTCTTCCGTGACCGAAACAGGCGTATGCATTGTCGCCTTTGCATAGACGGCAGCCGCCCGCTCCCCGATTGACTTGGCAAGGCGAAAGGCATCCGCCTCCTGCGGCGGCGTCGCCAGCACGAGCACACGTTGCAAACCCATTCGTTCGACCTCTTCCGACAGTGTCGAGATCGTTCCGAAACCGAAGATCACTCGGGCGGGTTGGCCGTTATAGACGAAGGTCTTCATTGTCATTCTTTCGCGTCAGAGGCGGTTGTCCACACGCATCAGAAAGGGATGGATGTTCACGCTCTGCCAGACATTGGCCGAGGCGAAAGGATCTGCAGCATTGAAGGCCGTTACGTCATCGATACTGTTGGCCGAGAAAACGAAGAGTGATCCGATCATGGTCACACCGTCCTCCGCGACCAGCGGTCCAGAAATCACGGTCGCAATGGAGCCGCTCGCAAGATAGGCCTTGTGCGCGTCGTAATTTGCCAGACGCCGCGGAAGTGCGTCTGGATGGTCAAGGCAGTGAACGACAAAAAGCAACGTGTATCTCCCGATCTTCGAGGCCCTATGGCGCAGTGTAGCCGCCATCAATGACGAGCTCGGCGCCAGTCATGAAGCTGGATTCGTCACTGGCCAGGAACAATGCGCCGTGGGCGATTTCCTCCGGCCTCCCGAGCCGCTTCATGGGAGTGATATTGACGATGGCGGCCGTGATGCTCGAATCCTGGGCGTCGATCATCGGCGTGCTGACAATCCCTGGGTGGATTGAATTGACGCGTATACCGTTACCCACATACGTCAGGGCAGCGTTCTTACTCATATGCCTGACGGCGGCCTTGGACGCGGTATAAGCGGACACGCCTGCCGCTCCGGCTATCCCCCAGATCGAGGACGTGTTGACAATTGACCCACCGCCATTTGCCTTCATGTGGGGGATGACGACTTTCATTCCGTAGAATGGGCCAGTCTGATTGATGGCAATGACTTTGTTCCAGTCGTCAATAGCGATCTCTGCGATCCCGTCGTAGGACAGAACCGTCCCCGCATTGTTGAACAGGATATCGATCCTGCCATCCTCACCGATGATGGCTTCCACTACGGCGGTCCAATTCTCAAAATCCGTAACGTCGAGCTTGTGGCGAACCACGTTCTTGCTGGTGAGCTCCTCATCGAAGCTGAGATCGCATGCGTGAACCTTCGCGCCTTCCCTCTCAAACAGCTCCACCGTAGCCTTGCCTATGCCTCGTGCTCCGCCGGTTATGAGTGCCACCTTATTTCTCAGACGCATCGTCTTTCTCCCGTGTCGTGCCCTTGGCCGTTTCAATTTGCCTTGTCTGCTCCGCTTATTTTGCTGATGAAGAGCGCAATGAGGATGATCCCGCCCGTCGTGGCATTAATCCAATACGCGGGGACTTGGGACAGGACCAACACGTCCTGGATCAGAACCAGCAGAAGCACCCCTCCACACGCGCCAGCGATCGTGCCGCGGCCGCCGTTCAAGCTTACTCCGCCCAAAACGGCAGCTGCGAACGCATTGAAGATCAGGTTCTGTCCGAGAGACGACGGGATTGACGCAATTCGTCCTGCCTGCAGCAACCCTGCCAGCGCCGCGAGCATGCCGGCTACCACGAATACGCCCATCAGAATCCGCTCCACCGGGATACCCGCGACGCGAGCTGCCTGGGGGTTGCCGCCAACCGCGTAGAGCATCCTGCCAATCCTGTGGCGGGACATGAAGACAGTGAGGATGACCAGCAAGCCGAGGGCGACCAAAAAGGAGACTGGCGCCCCCAGAACAGTAGCTTCACCAGGATAGGTCAGAAGCGAAGGCAAATCAGAAAGGGTTTCACCACGTGTCAACCCGAGGCTTATGCCGCGCAGCAGGATCAAAGTGGCCAAGGTGGCGATGAACGCGTTGAATTTGAGATAGACTACCAAGATGCCGTTGAATGCACCGATCAGTGCGCCTGTCAGGAAGATCGTGACAAGCGCCAAGAACGGGGAGTCTGCGAGATTCAGGCCACTACCGCCTGCGTCGAGAAGGCAATAGACTCCGACCATCGGCGCTAGTCCAAAAGTGGATTCAAGCGACAAGTCGAACTTGCCTGCAATGAGAACCACGGTCAGGCCCATGGTGAGAATTCCAAGCTCACTGGCCTGCTGCACCACGCCATAGAAATTGTCGTAAGAAAGGAAGGCCGAATTCAGCGCTGCACCGACGATAATGACGACGACCAGGACTGGTAGGATAGCCCATTCCGGTTGAAGCAGATCGCTCAGAACCCATTCTGGCGCGACCGCGCCTGCGGTGATTGGGCTGTGGGTCATGACACCTCCGGAGACAGATGGAACCCTTCCATTGCGGACACGAGCTCTTCCTCGCTCATCCCGCTTTTTTCGATGACTTTTCTCCCGCGAACCCAGACTTGCACGCGATCGCAGAATGCAAGTTCCTCAGGTTCGTCGCTGACGAGGACAACGGCCAATCCATCCCGACGGCGCCGTTCAACAATCTCGAGGATGGTGGCCTTCGAGGCAATGTCGACGCCGGCCGTTGGGTGAAGGAGGATCAGCACGGATGGGCTGCTGCTGAGAGCTGAGCCCAGCAACACCTTTTGCTGGTTACCGCCACTCAATTCTCCAACACCTTGCTTTATGGAATGACAGACAATTCCGAGATCTGCACGATTGTCTTCCGCAAATTTTCTGCGAGCCCGCCGGTCAATGAGAACACGCTTCGAAAATGCCTTAAGGGACGGCAACGTGATGTTGTCCTCAATGGACATTGATCCCACGAGGCCGGTCTTGATGCGATCCTCTGGCAAAAGCGCCACGCCATGTTCGACCGCTGTCCCGGGATTCCAAGGCTTGGGCACGCTTTTGCCGTTCAGCACTATCTCGCCCGACCACTTCGAAATGTGTCCCGCCAGTGCGAGCGCCATATGGCGAGAACCTGAGCCGGAATGTCCGGCGAATCCGACGACCTCGCCGGCGCGGAGCGAGAGATTCAGTGCGTCCTGGCAAGCGTCCACCTTAACTCGCGCCCTGAGAACAACGGGCGTATCGGGGGGCAGCGCCGGCCGCGCTACATGTTCACTGGCGGTTAGAGCGATGCCTGTCGCCTCATCACCTACCATGGCAGACACGATCTGCGCAGTAGAGAGCTTTTGCGCGCCTCCATTCAGAACATCACGACCGTTACGGAGCACAGTCACGGCGTCACACACTCGCGGCACCTCATCCAAGTGATGCGAGATAAAAAGGAAGGTCACCCCTCGCTCTCGCAGCTCATTGACCCGCGATATCAATTGATCGATCTCGCTTGCGATAAGCTGAGCAGTCGGTTCATCGAGGATAACGAACCGCGACCCTTGGTTGAGGGCGCGCGCTATCTCCACCATTTGTGCTTCCCCGACACCGAGGTCTCTGACCTGGGTAGTGGGGAGGATGGGAATGTTCCAACTCTCCAGGGCCGCTGCGGCTTCCTGGTTCAAAGCGCGCCAGGAAATCATCCGTTTGCCTTGATATCGCCCAAGGTAGAGGTTCTCGGCGACGCTGAGGTCGGGAACGAGAGTTCGATGCTGATAGACGCAGGCAACCGCCTCACGCCACGCGTTTCGATCGCTCAGCGCCGGTGGCGCTGAGCCGTTCAGCAGGAAGGTCCCGGAATCGATCGCCCTCAAGCCCGTGAGGATTGATACGAGCGTAGATTTCCCCGCGCCATTGCGGCCGATGAGGCCATGCGACTCGCCCCGTCTAATCTCGATGGACAACCCATTGAGAGCGGTGGTCCCGCCGAAGCGTTTGACGGCGCCGTCGATCTTGACGATCTGCTCGGACATCGCCAACGCCTTCGAATATTCGGGGCGAGCGGCCATGACTACTTCGCGTTGCCCCAGAGGGTCTTGTCGTCGACATTCGCATTGGTGATAATCGGCGATGGCAGTTCGTCGACGAAATACGCGCCGTCCTTCACCACCGTGCTGCTGTGATCGGTTGGGCCTTCTTTCATCGGCTTTCCGTCAAGAGCAGCTTTGAGATAGTCGACGCCGTGCTTGGCGTAGTCCACAACAGGTTGAGAAATGGTGGCGTCCAGGAAGCCCTTGCGGATTGCCTTCAGGGCACCCGAGCCACCGTCGATCGCGACCATGGCTATGTGACCCGATTGGCCAGCCGGAACGAGGCGGCTACGGGACTTCAATGCCGAAGAGACCGGATCATAGTAGAGTGTGTCCGTCGCCAGATAGATGCCGGCGATGTCAGGATTGCCGCTCATGACGGTGAGCGCAACGTTCGCGCTTGTCGGACCGTCCCAGTTGGCGGTCTGTTCAATGATCTTTGCGTCTGAGGCTTTTTTGAAGGCCTTGTCGAAGCCGTCCTTGCGATTGCGGCCGTTGGTGGTTGTCAACGCGCCGGTAATTTGCAGGACCGTGCCCTTCTTGTTGCCCATGGCGGCGGTAAGAGCTTCTGCTGCGCGAGCTCCCATCTCGAGATTGTCGGCACGCACAACTGCGTAGACCTCGCCGGCTGCAGGCTTGTCGTCGACGATGACCACCGGAACCTTGTGGCTCTTTGCGTAGTCGAGCGCTGGCTTGATAGCAGCGCGATCCACGACGCCGGCCAGGATCACGTTTGCGCCAGCACTGATCAGGTTGCGGAAATCCGTCACCTGCTGGCTCGCGTCCCTGTTTGCGTTCGTTGTTTGCACGACCTCTCCGCCGACCGTTTTGGCCTCATCGGTGGCTGCGTTCACCAGAACGGTGAAAAACGGAGTGTTCAGCGTAGGCATCGAGAGACCGAGCTTCATTTTCTCGGCCGCATAACCTTGCGACGCAAACGCGGCCGCCGAGACGAAGACCGTCGTGGCGAGCATTGATTTGAGTAGTTTATTCACAATCTACCTCCCTTGATGGCTCTCGATTCATGCCATTCCCATCGGACGGGATAAAGGCGAGCCACAGGGAAACAGTCTTGCATCCGGCGCAATAAACTTGAGAGCTGATTCTGTCTCTCGGGGCTACGGCCCAGATCTAGCGCGGGTTCTTCGGGATGCCCAAAGGCGCTGCCTTATTGCGATAGCTGCAAAAGTGTTTCTTAAACAGCTTACTTTCTTTCGCCAAGCGGCATGATATTGACTTGAGCAGACTGGCCGGGGGCGCGCGGCTCATAACTAATAGGATAGCAAAGATCGTGGCTGAAGACGTCGAACTCTTGATCTCGTATTTCGCCCTTTCAGGCGACGTTTACCCTCTCGGCCCGGTCGAGATCAGCCCGTTTCCATTCAAGGACAGGGTGGAGGCGGCAGCGCGGGCCGGCTTCAAGGGCTTCGGGCTTCACTACGAGGACACGATGGCCACGCAGGGCAAGATTGGCTTTGCGGAAATGAAGCGCATCCTGAAGGCAAACGGGATGAAATATATCGAGATCGAGTTTTTGCTGAACTGGTATCGCAACGACGAGAAGCGCAAGGAATCCGACAAATTCCGCCGCCAGCTATTCGATGTCGCCGCGGAGCTCGGTATGCGGGATATCAAGATCGGTCCCGGCTTTCATGAACAGACCGCGGACGTTCCGCTTATGGCGGCTGAGTTCGCGAAGCTCTGCCAAGAAGCCTCCGTCTATGGCACAGATATCGTGCTGGAGATCATGCCGTGGTCGAATGTTCGCACGATCGAGACCGGCCTAGCCATTGTCAGCGAAGCCGATCAGCCGAACGGCGGCCTCCTGGTGGACATCTGGCACCTGGCACGCGGCGGAATTCCGTTCAGCGACATCCGCAAGATCCCTACTCGCTTCATCAAAGCGGTAGAGGTCGATGACGCACTGAAAGTGCCGCCGGTTGACGACCTCTGGGAAGACACTATCCACCATCGTGAACTCTGTGGTGAGGGAGAGCTCGATGTGCCGGCGTTCTTGCGAGAAATTCGAGCCGCTGGTTACAAGGGCGTCTACGGAACGGAAATCTTGTCGGCACGCCACCGCAAACTAGGGCTCGATGAAATGGCCAAGCGCGTTTTCGACAGCACCATGGCACAATTCGCGAAGCTATAGGTCGCCACCCGCAGGACTAAAGCTGCACCGCCTGCGGCACGTTGAAGGGCGTGATGACCTGGATATTGGCCATGCCCGAGACCGGTGATTTCGGCAGCAATCCATGCGCGCGCATCACATGCAGGCATGCGTTTCGCATGTCGTGACCGAGATCGTGATGCAAAACGGCGCTGATCCGTCCGTCGCGTAGAAGCGCGAGATTGTCAGCGTCGAGATCGTGGCCGATGAAACCTCGGCACGTGCGGCCCAGCGAGGCAAAGGCTTCGATGATCGCGCGATTACCGCCGCCGATCGAATAGACGCCGGCAATGTCGGGATTGGCTCGCAAGGCAGCCAGCGCGAGCATGCCGGTATTGCGGTCGAGGCCATGGCCCTCACTGACTTCGACGATGCCCAGAGCGGGATAACGCTCGCGAAGCGCTTGCCTGAACCCGATCTCGCGTTCCTCCTCGCCGCGAAACCGGTTGCTGGAGATGGTCACCAAGATGCGCGCCGGGCCGCCGCCGAGCCATTCGCCCAGGAGGTAGGCGGCCGTCTCGCCCGCCGCGCGGTTGTCCATTCCGACATAGGCTTGCCGTCCGGTGTCGGGAAGATCGGTCACCAGCGTCACCACCGGGATGGCGGCGCCGACAAGCCGCGCTGCCGCGGCCCTCACCGCCGGGACATCAGGCGCTTTGAGGAACACGCCATTGCTGCCCCGGCACTGCAGGGCGTCGATGATCCCGACGGTATTCTCGACATTGCGGGTCTCGGCGAGATGATAGCGGGCGCGAAAAATTGCCGGCTGCAAGGACGGCATCGCCTGCTCCAGCCCCTGGCGAACCGCCTCGCTGAAGCGGCCGGGAGCCTCCATGACGACGTCGAGGACGAACTTGCGGCCGGCAAGGCCGATCTGATCACGCTGCTGCTCGAGCTCGCCGATGGCCTGCTTCACCCGCCGCACAGTGTGCTCGCGCACGCCTGGCCGGTCGTTCAGCACGCGATCGACGGTGGCGAGGCTGAGCCCGGCCTGGAGGGCGATATCCTTGAGAAGAAAGGCGCGCGACATATCCTGAGGTGTTTTTGAGGTGTTTACGAGGCAACAAGCACAGCAGACTGCTGTATACGGCAATCACAATCAGAACCGCAACAGGAGGATGCGTCATGAAGGCCGATAACCTAGCTAGGATCCGGTCCGCGAAGGTCTGGCTGACCAAGCAGCAATGCGACATCGAGGATTTTCGCGCACTCGTCGAGCAGAAGACGGACGCCGGCGACTATCCTTTCGCCATGAGCATCGAAAAGAACGTGCCGGTCTATGACGGCGACGCTGTGCGCACGGCGGTGGGCGATCCCGAAACCCGCAAGGCGCTGCTGGCCGAATGGGTCGAGGCACTGACGGACGGACCGGGCGTGGTGGCGTTCAAGAAGGCGTTTGCCGACACCGGCCCGATCGACGCCGCGACGGCGCTCTTCAACGACATGATCGCCGAGCAGCATGCCACCGGCACCGGCGGCGGCGACCATTTCGCTAAGCCAGGCGCCAATGACCGCATCTGGAATGCGCTCGAAAAGTTCTGTCTGCGCGATCCCGCCGCCTTCGCGGCCTATTACGGCAATGAGATCATCGCGCTGATCTCGGAAGCTTGGCTCGGCCCGGCCTATCAGATGACCTCGCAGATCAACTGCGTGAATCCCGGCGGCGCGGCCCAATCGCCGCATCGCGACTATCATCTGGGCTTCCAGACTCCCGAAGTGATCGAGCGCTATCCGGTTCATGTGCACAGGATCTCGCCGGTGCTGACGCTACAGGGGGCCGTCGCCCATTGTGATATGCCGCTGGAGAGCGGCCCGACGCTCTATCTGCCCTACTCGCAAGCCTATCTGCCGGGATACCTCGCCACCGGGCTGCCGCAGTTCAAGGCCTATTTCGCTGAGCATCACGTGCAACTCGCTCTGGAGAAGGGCGACGCAGCGTTCTTCAACCCGGCTTTGTTCCATGGAGCCGGCAACAACCGCTCCACCAATATCCGACGCATGGCCAACCTGCTGCAGGTGTCGTCGGGCTACGGCCGCGCGATGGAAAGCGTCGACCGCACTAGCATGAGCCGCGCGCTCTATCCCGCGATCCAGAAGATGCTGGCCACCGGCGCGATCTCGACAGCGGCGGTCATGAACGCGATCGCCTCGTCGGCGGAAGGCTACTCCTTCCCGACCAATCTCGATCGCGATCCGCCGATCGGCGGGCTAGCGCCGGAAACGCAGCAGGCGCTATTCCACCGCGCGCTCGAGGCCGGCTGGACACCGGAAGCATTTGGCGAGGCGCTGAACGAACAGGCCGCCAAGAAGCTGACGTGAAATACGGGGTAGTGCTGTTTCCATTAAGTCCTGGCCCGAGTGGAACAAACACATCACCAAAGCGCAGCTCGCCAGGCTGCGCCGGGTTCTGCTGCGCATTGCCGGCCACTCCTTAGTGTGATCCCGCTTAATCTAAAAGCAGCGTGGATTGGCTGTGACAGCGTATAAGGCTGCCAACTGAAACCGTTCTGCCTGGATAACGTCACCGACTTTGAAGAGCGGCGATTCCGACACGATGACCTCGCTCCTTCGCCAAGCTACTCATGCACCCTGTCCCTTGCTGAGAGGCTGGCCGTCCCAAGCCATAAGCGAGGTCGGCCGGACGGTCGTCACAATGTTACAAAAGGCTTGCTAAGTGACTGATTTCATTGAACTCATTCAGAGTTCAATCCTTTCTCGCATCACCCCTTAACGGCGGCAGTTGAACGAGATGACCCCTGCTGGTTCCTGTTCACATCAGGCACGACGGGCCGGCCGAAGGCAGCCGTGCTGACGCACGGCCAGATGGCGTTCGTCATTACCAACCATCTTTGCGATCTGATGCCGGGACCACTGAGGAGGACGCGTCGCTCGTGGTCGCTCCGCTTTCCCACGGGGCAGGCGTCCACCAACTGACTCAAGTGGCGCGAGGCGCCAAGACGGTGCTGCTCGCAACGGACCGGTTCGACATCGAAGCGGCATGGGCGTTGATCGAAAAGTGGCGCATCACCAACATCTTCACGGTCCCGACAATTCTCAAGCTGCTAATCGAGCATCCTGCCGTGGATAGGTATGACCACACATCCCTTCGATATGTCATCTATGCCGGAGCTCCGATGTATCGCACTGGCCAAGAGCAAGCCTTGGCGAAGCTCGGCCCAGTGCTGGTCCAGTATTTTGGGCTCGGCGAAGTGACAGAGGATCACGATTACTCATCAGTCAGTCATCGTCCGCTGCAATCCCTCCGCGGCCGCTGCCCTTCGAACAGGGCACTCTGGTCGCCGCGTGTAGGCAAGCAGGAGCGTCTGCACGTCGAGACCGGTTCCCCTGGCATTCTGCAGCAGAAAGCGATGATATGATCGACTTCGGTTCGGCCGCGAGTATGTCTACGACCTCGCAGCGGGCAGGCTCGTTTGGCGACGCTGCATCGCGAGCGCGGACTCATGGGAGTTTCGCCCGATGACACGCGAAGAGGAAGCCAAGGCTCTCGAGTGGCATTATCCACCGTATGAAGTAGGGCGTGCCAGACGCCCAATGGGGGCACCTTTGATCCTGTGCGATGCTCGATCACCCCCGCATCTCGCGGAAACTGCAACGAACATCAACCGCTCAAAACAGCCGCTAAGCAGCAGGTAATCGACCTGATCAATGCTCGCCTCCTTTGGTTCGACCCGCATTGCCTGCGAATCTCCCTGTTACGAACCTATCAAAGTCGGTAGGCTGCCTCCTAAGCACACGATGTCCGTGGTGGTTAGGTCAGAGCTCGAAGTGTCAACCGTGGACGGCACGCGTTTAGTCTCATCAAGAACTCCTCAATATGGGGGAGATGCAGGCAAGGCTATTGCGCGGGTAAAACCGCATTGGGCCCGTATGGGGATAACTCGGGTCGCCAACCTGACCGGGCTCGATCGAATTGGCATACCTGTCGTGATGGTGTGCCGGCCGAATGCCCGGTCGCTTGCGGTATCGCAAGGCAAAGGCATCGATATGGATGCCGCGATCGCGTCTGGCTTGATGGAAAGTGTGGAACTTTACCACGCCGAACACATAGAGCTTCCACTAAAGCTCGGCAGCATGGCAGAACTCTCGCACTCTCACAGCTTTGCTGAAATTGGTCGTCTGCCGCGAGTTGCCGGCGAACAATTTACCCGCGATCTCGTGACGCTTTGGATAGAGGGCACGGATTTGATTTCGCACGAGGGGAGGTGGCTGCCGTTCGAGTGCGTCCGTGCAAACTTCACTGTGCCTGCGCCGCCGGGAAGCGGCTATTTCGATTGCAGCAGCAATGGGCTAGCCTCGGGCAGCAGCTATGATGAGGCGATCCATCACGCAATCTGTGAGGTGGTCGAACGCGATGCGACCGGCCTTTGGAACCGCCTGCCGTCTACCCAACGAAGGAGCACCGGGGTCGATCTTGGCAGCGCTCCGAACGGACCTTGCCGAGACGTGCTCGAAAAACTGAAGCGCGCCGACTTCCGCGTAGCGGTTTGGGAAACGACTTCGGACATCGGTGTGCCAGCGTTCTTTTGCCTGATCGCCGATCAACGCGATCGAAACAGCCATCACGGGATCGGCGCTGCAGCGCATCCGGTGCCAGAAATCGCATTGCTCAAGGCGCTAATCGAGGCCGCGCAGGTTCGAACGACCTACGTTTCCGGGGCGCGGGACGATCTGAAGCCCGAGGAATATCGCGAAGCGTATCGGGAGAACCGCCACCGGCTCGCTGAAAGACTTTTATCCGAGCATTCTCCTGACAGGCAGATTGCCTCAGCTGAAAAAGACTCGATGGTCGGGATAGCGTCGAATCTGGGTTGGTTAATCAATAGGTTGCAAGCGGCGAGAGTGAAGGAGGTTGTCGCCGTTGACCTCAGTAAGGATGACATCGGCTTGCCGGTTGTCAAAGTGGTGATACCCGGTCTCGAAGGACCGGACGATCACGGCGGCTACGTGCCAGGCGAACGGGCCCGCCGCACCCTGGGAGCCGCTCTGTGAACGCGGTCGTCTTCTGCGGCCCCAGTGTGAAAGCAGAGGATGTAGCAGGTTATGAAGGCTTCGAGTTCAGGCCGCCGGTGCGTCAGGGCGAGTTCTATGCAGCAGCCCGCCGGAGTCCCAGAGCCATTGGCATCATCGACGGCTATTTCGATGGACAGGCGGCGGTGTTGCATAAGGAAATACTATGGGCGCTTGCACACAGGATCGCCGTGTTCGGCGCATCCAGCATGGGGGCGCTGCGGGCCGCGGAGCTGCATCCTTTCGGCATGCGCGGCGTCGGCCGCATCTTCGAAGCGTATCGGGACGGCGAGCTCACCGATGACGATGAGGTCGCGCTCATCCATGGCCCGCCGGAAACCGGTTACATCCGCCTCAGCGAACCGATGGTCAACATCCGCGCGACGCTCGAAATGGCGGTCGAAGCACGAATCATAGACCAAGCCACCGGAATACGTCTCGCCACCGGTGCGAAAGCACGCTTTTATCAATTGAGAACCTGGCGCGGTCTGCTGGAGGATATTGGCGATCCGGAGCAGATGCAGGCGCTCTCCGACTGGTTGCGAACAGGAAAGGTTGATCGTAAGCGCGACGACGCGCTCGAACTGTTGAGCCAGATGGACGCGTTCATCCGCAGCGGCGCGAAACCCGAGTCACCGAACTTCCATTTCGAGAGGACCGAAAACTGGCACAACGCACACTGGCGCAGCGAAACTCTGAGGAACGATGAAGCGACCACGGCCGAAGACGAAGCCATCCTGGACGAACTTCGGTTGCGGGGCGACTACGCGCAAGTGCGTCGTGATTCCCTGCTTCGACTGCTGGCTCGGAGTGAAGGGGATGCAGCGCCCGATCGCCATGCCGTAAAGCGCGCGGCCCGTGAGTTCCGCTCTCGGCGCGGCTTCATGCGGCAAACGGACGTAATCCGCTGGGCAGGAGAGAACGGCACGGACCTCGCGGGAGTGGAGCTTATTCTGGAGGACAATGCCCGTATCGAGGCGCTCGCGCGAGATCGTGATGTTGCACTTCATCAGGGCATGCTGGACCGGCTGCGCGAACTCGATCTCTATAGCGGCTACCGCGGCCAGGCTCTGGCCAGACAGCGATGGGCGTCGACATCTGCGCCGGTGCCGCGTGCCCTGTTGGCAGTTTGGTATTTCGAGAAATGCCTCGGCCAGGCCGTTCCAAAAGACCTTTCCGACCACGCCGCCTCTATCGGGCTTGTCAGCGTGGACAAGTTCTACGAGCTTTTGGCCAGTGACTATACTTTCGCGACCCAACGCACGTTGGGGCAATGACTCTGGCACCTCGGGCGAAAGTTCGTTAGCATGACTTTGCTGCGGCCGACGATGCCGCGGCCAATAAGACGTGAATGCCTCTGTCCACAGGGTGCGACCAGCATGGCATTTGGAGGGGAAGGCTACGCAGTCAAAAACGGAACGCGCTTCAGGCTGTTTGCCCAGGCGCCGTTTCTGCTGCCTTTCCGCAAACCTGAAACTGTTATCGTATCGTCGCCTGCCGGGTCTATAGGACCAGGGCCTGGTGATGATCGCATGTATGTCGTCGATCCCATCGGCAAGCCGCTCGCTTACGGACTAGTGAAAAACCTGCGCGGTGACCAGATCTATCTGTTGCCGCCATGGCCGGGCGATATCTTTCCGCCGGCGCTTCCCGATCTCGAGGGACATTTCGACCACATCGCGCCGGAGGATCCTGAGTTCGAGGCTGCGCATCTGTTCGGCTCGGTGCGCTGGACGCTCGACGTGTGGGAGAAATATTTCGGCCATCCAATCGCCTGGCATTTTCGGCGTGACCTCGACCGGCTGGAACTGGTCATCCAGCGCGATCTCCTGGAAAACGCCTTCATGGGCTACGGCTTCCTGGAGGTCGGCATCCATGAGAGCGAAGACGGCGGCATCGAGCCCTTCAGCCTGAACTTTGACGTCATCGCGCACGAGGTTGGGCACTGCATCGTTTATTCGGTCATCGGCGTGCCCGATCCGGGAACGGCATCAGCCGAATATTACGGCTTCCATGAATCCGCCGCCGACCTGACCGCGCTGATCGCCGCCCTGCATTTTGATTCCGTCGTCGACGAGTTGCTGGAGACCAGCCACGGAAATCTCTACACCCACAATCTCGTCAACCGCATCGCCGAATTATCCAGCAACGACCAAATTAGGCTCGCCGCCAACCCTCTGTCTATGCTCGATTTTGCGCGCGGCTGGCACGACGAGCACGCGCTCGCCCAGCCACTCACCGGCGCAATGTTCGACATCTTCGTCGACCTGTTCCACGAGGAGCTCGTGGCGCGCGGGCTGATCAGCCAAGGACAGGCAGACCTTTCCGACAGGCTCGAGGACAGCCCAGACTATTTCCGCGTCATTCAGCCGATCTTCGACGAGGCCTACGCCGCAGCGCCGGGACATTTCCGCGAGGCGCTGGTCGCCTCGCGCGACGAGCTCGGCATGCTGCTCGCCGAAACTTGGCGGCGGCTCGCCCCTGACGATCTGAGCTATGCGGCCGTCGGCAACACGCTGCGCGCCGTCGACCGCATCATCACCGGCGGACGTTGGCGCAGGATTCTCGATGTAAATCTCGGACGCCGAGCCATCGGTTTTGCAAGCGCAGGGCCAAGACTCAAGCCGCCCGGGCCGAGAAGTCACTTCGATCTTCCGAGGGTGTTTGTGCCGGAGGGGCCGAACGGTTGTTGCAACGGAACCCGACTTACGTATCGAGAGAGATTTCACTACGAACAAACCTAAGCACAATGGAATCCCAAGTGATAGCGCAGCCACATTGAATCGACATGGGGGAGAAAAAAAATGGCAGAGACATTACTAAGCTTTTCGAATATTTTGCTATTCGGACGGGAAATGGAGGACCTCAGAATAACATTGCCTGAAGCGCCAGCGACAGAGCGAGTGCGTCATGCTTCTACAACAAATATCAACATAGCAGCTTGGCCAACATCTATAGATGGCGTTGTTGTCAGAAACGGTAAGCGCATCTTATTGAAAGATCAAACTACTGCTTCTGAAAATGGGGTATATAGCAAGCAGGACGCTGTTTTTACCAAGTATGAACCAGACTACGACCCTTATTTCGTGCGAGTGGGGTCCGGCACGGTGAATGCAGGGAAAATGTTCCAGGTAACGTCTGCTGGAGCGATAACAGCCTTTGTGGGAGATGACCGGCATGGACCGTTTGCTCAACCCCGGGCTGGTCTGCCTGGCCAAACGGAAGGCCAACTATTGGCGAGCCGGGACCCGCGATTGGCAAGAATTTATGCGTTTAGCTTTGAAGGATACTATTATGAGCTTCCGCGACCGATCGTGTTTCTTGTTCATGGCGGTGGGATTCCGGCGTCCGAGGCTAAGATGGGAGGAAATGGTAAGCCAAGACCCGCGCGCGCTCCCGGCGATCCTTCCCTGACAGGATTAGGCGCAGCGGACTTTCAGTTTGCTGATGAGTTGATGGTCTGGTCTTACGACAAGGCAGATTACACGATTCGCATGGACGTCGAGACGGGCATGTTCGAGGACGTGCTGCTTGAGGCTGTCGTAGGCAGCGGATCGGGCGGCATGGATGCTGCCGGCATGAGCGCGCGGGGGATGAGTGCAAGGGGGATGAGCGCGCGTGGGATGAGTGCAAGGGGAATGAGTGCGCGCGGCTCCCGCGGCGGCAACAACAACGATTGACCGGAAAGGAATGCGTCGCTGACCCGGGTCCGGGCTCGCCCACCATGCTGAGGATTGGCGACGCTTGGGATCGACGATGCGGCAGCCGAACCGCTCCAAGAGATTGATTGCTCGGATGCGAATAACCGACAGGGAGACGGTCTTCTCCTCGCGCCACCGTGTCGAGCAGGCACTGATCAGCCGCGTGCCGATGCCGAGCCCGTAATAGTCTCCCGGTAACGACACCTGCGCACTGTTGTAGGCGGTGTCGCGCCCCGGGTGACCTCGATCCAGCCTATGTCGCGCCCGTCGAGAACTGGATTTTCAGCCTTGAAGGAACGGCGCACTTCCGCTCCGGCACTCCGCCTCTTCCAACTCGCCGGCTTCTGCATGAGCGGCCATTTGTGTGCTAAGCTGGCTCCCACGGCGGATTGTATTGCGGCTGCGAACAATGGGGTGAAAGGGGCCATGGTCATCGCGCGAACAGACAAACTCAATCGCAAGCTGTCAGCGATCCTCTACGCAGACGTCCACGGCTATAGCCGCCTAATGGATAAGGACGAGGAGGGGACGGTCGTCCGTTTGATACGCTCTCTGAGTCTCATCAGCAGCCTCGTCGGCGACTATGGCGGGTCGGTTGTCGATACCGCGGGCGACGGACTGGTCGCCCTGTTTCCAAGTGCGACCGTAGCCCTGGATTTTGCCGTCGAGATGCAGCGGGAGATGTCCAACGCCGCGGTGTGGTCCGGTGGCCAGGAGCCAATCGCCTACCGGATCGGCATCACCATAGGCGACACGATCGTCGGCGACGGCGGCGTCTACGGTCATGGCATCAACATGGCTGCACGCATTCAGGCGCTGGCGTCGCCTGGCGGCATATGTATTGCCGAATCGGTTCACCAGTTCGTGCGCAATGAGCCGGATTGCTCGTTCCGGTCGCTCGGAAAGCAGAAGCTGAAGAACATAGCTGACGAGGTCGAAGTCCTCGCCGTCGACTTCAGTCGGGCAAATGTCGAGCCCAAAGTGTCGGCGCTGCCGTTTGCGCCGGCACCCCAGCGTTCCGTCCCCAACAGCTCGCTAGCCGTCCTGCCGCTCGAGAACGCCTCGGGCGATCCTGCAGACCTGCATCTGTGCCAAGGTGTTGCTGCGGACCTGATTTCCAATCTTTGCCGCTTCCGCAACCTGATGGTGATTGCTCGTCATTCGACCTTTGCTGCGACCGCCCAGACGCGGTCGCTGCGCGCGATTGCCGATCAGCTCGGCGTTCGATACCTTCTGTCAGGACGCCTGAGGCGCGTTGGAAACAAGCTGCGGATCGCCGTCGACCTGATCGAGGCGCAGACTGAGAATACGATCTGGTCCGAGCACTACGATGGCGGGATCGAGGATATCTTTGCCTTCCAGGACGACGTTACTGCTACCACAGCTTCGCGCTTGGCCGTCCAAATCGACGTGGCGGAAAAGCGCCGCTTTACGGCTCAAAACCACCCCAACGTCCATGCCTATGGACTGATCTTGCGAGGACAGGATCTTAGTTTCCGCTTCCGCCCGGAGAGCAACGGGCATGCCAGGCGACTTTATAGACAGGCGCAGGAACTCGATCCTCAATATGCGCGCAGCTATGCAGCGATGTCGCGGACCTTCAACGTTGAATGGCGCTATGCATGGACCACCGATCCGGAGGGCGCGCTGAACGAGGCGTTAAACCTGGCGAATCTGGCTGTCGAGCATGACGACCTCGATGCACGCGGTTATTCCGAAATGGGCCTGGCCCGGCTCTACAAGAAGGAACACGATCCTGCGATCGCAGCCTACGAGCGTGCTCTGCAGCTCAATCCCAACGACGCCGACCTGCTAGCCGAAATGGGCGATTGCCTTGTCTACGTTCGTCAAGCGGAGCGGTCCGTGAAGCTGATAGAGAGGGCGATGCGGCTCAACCCTTATTATCCGGATTCCTATCTCTGGTATCTCGGCGATGCATATTTCCAGCTCGGCGAATATGAAAAAACGATAGAGACGTTGCAAAAGATGCGGGATGACTCCGAGGGTCATCGGCTTATGGCAGCGAGCTATGCGTATCTCGGGAACGCCCGAGAAGCGGAGAGGCATGCCCATGCGCTATTGGAGGTGCACCCAAATTTCACTACCGCGCAGTGGCGCAAGGTTCCTCCGCACAAATATCCGGAGGACACTGAATTACTTATCGAGGGTCTGCGCAAGGCCGGGGTAAGGTAGCACGGTCACAGGGGGCCCTGGAGAAGGTCACCGTTTCAATGAATGGGTGCGATGCGCGGTTGTGGCACCAATGCACTAAAACTGCCCACGGCCCAGTAGGCCATTTGCTGCTCATTCTGTGGTCACAATGTTACAAAATGAGTCGTAAGGCATTGATTTTACTATGGTAAGCTAGAGTTCAAACCTTTCTCGCAGCGCGAACTTGCCCGGAGCCGTGGCCACAGCGATCAGATCAAGGTGAAGGCACTCGATTTCCGATAGGGTCGCTAACAAGTGCTCCGCTTGGACTTCGTCAGTGACAACTTCGAAGCCAGCAAGTCTCGATGAACCGAAACTGGTTGAGAGAGCAACATCAGTCGCGTCGCAACCCGTCGCCATCAGGATCCTACCTATGCGAAGGGCGGTTATGCCGAGCATCAAATGCTCGCATCATCAATCTTCGAAGCGACATTTGATGATGCCTGTCCGCCGTTGGCTTCCAACGGAAGCCTGAATTTCAAACTGATGCACTACCATTTGCTGGTCTCGGTGTGTCCTGCCGCACTCACGAACTGCCGTGCCCATTTGCCGATCTCGTCGCCGTCATCGGCATGATGTCGCTCCATGGTTTGCGCGAGGTCCGCCGCCTCATTGGGATCGTAAGAGAATAATTCAGCGCGGCCTCTCCAATACGGAAATCAGGCGCATGCTGCGGCGTGTGATCGAGCCGAATGTCTGTCGCGAAATGGAGTTCATTGGCCGAACCCTTGAATTCGATCACGGCAACGCAGTTTCCAAAAACGTCATGGATCCATCGAACCCCCCTCGGCTCGGGGTCCACGGACAGGGCGTGGTCCAGAAGTCGTTGATCGAAACTGTGACGCGCTCTGAACATCAGCCGGTGCTCGCCAAACCTCCCGGCCGGTTATAGCGATAGACGGTCGAGTGCTTGACTGAAAAAATCGCATCGGCTTCCGTCAGCAACTTCACGAGGGATATTCGCGCGATCATATAATCCTTTCGACGTGTATCCGAAGGGCCCTGCTCGGAAACCTGTGAACTATTACCGCTCCAGGCGACCTTCCCGTGCCGGTCACAGAACGCAACCTCTGGGCGTGAGATTGATCCAGGCCGCCCAACCCGCCGGTTGAAGCGCAACCATTTACCGGTTGTGGTAACACGCCACATCCGGCCCCGGCTCAGTCGTCAGTATGGTGAACGTGGCCGGATTATTGCCGGCAGCTTTCCCGCCAAAGCCCCGCGACGACCATGAACGGAAAGCCGTTGAGTGCGAATCGATGCTTCGCCTGGTTGCACGACGAATTGCGCGGTAGCGCGGCCAGTCGTCATGCCACCATCAGCGGCCATCGGCCCCCGCCCGCCGCCCCGCCTGCTATGCCGTTGCATCTGCCCACGCCCTCTCGCAGGCGACGACTGCATCAGTCACTGTCGGTCGACTGGGTCGAAAAATACCATCCGATCGTGACCGCAGAATGTGTATCGACGGGCTGCGCTTCGCGGGCAGCAATAGATCGCCGGGACCTAGAGCAGACTTCAACGTGGCCTGTGCTCAGTCGAGCCGATCATTCCCAGAGGGCGATTGGGTTATCGACGGTGACAACCTTTCCAATTTCTCGGCCGCTCCGATGGGAGCGACCAAGCGCCCGAGAAAATCCCTCCCGGCATTTGCCATCCGCACACATGCGCGGACCGCTGTCGTAGGGAGTTCGAACGAGCGGACCGTTGATTCTCGGCCGGCCCGCTGCTTCTCAAGATAGCGCGCGAGCGCAATATCGTGACGCAGCGGCGCAACCCCTCCGCGCGGCTGCCGATTCTCCCATGGTTCGTCATGCCAGATGGGCCATTCGGTTGGGTGCAACATAGCGTCCTCCTGAGACAAGGGCTGCCTTGTCCAGCCAATCTCTTCCAGCGCCGTGAGAAACGCGCTGGAACCGGCGTGAAGGATTCGTGAAAAGCACCACGCCGTGCAAAATCACGGTTGAATTGATGGTAAGTAGGGACAAGGTTTGCAGAGAAAGTTGTGGCTGTGGCGGATCCGATGGCGCACCCTCATCTCTATCTATTCGGCGGTTTCGACTTTACCGGTGTCGGCGTCACCGTCCCGGTCTTCAGCCGCAAGGCACGGGCGATGGTGGCTTATCTCGCGCTGCAATCCGGGCAATCGCAGTCACGCGAGAAGCTCGCGACCCTGCTTTGGGGCGTCAACGGCGAAACCCAGGCCCGGATGAACCTCCGCCAGGCGGTGTCGGCCGTTAGGAAGGCCATGCACGCATCCGGCGGGCGCTTCATGACGGATGGTGAGAACGTCGCCCTCCGTCTCGACGGACTTGACTTCGACGTCGCGCGGTTC
Source organism: Mesorhizobium sp. LNHC221B00 (assembly GCF_000502935.1). Classification (NCBI taxonomy): domain Bacteria; kingdom Pseudomonadati; phylum Pseudomonadota; class Alphaproteobacteria; order Hyphomicrobiales; family Phyllobacteriaceae; genus Mesorhizobium; species Mesorhizobium sp. LNHC221B00. The sequence goes on from NZ_AYWR01000003.1 coordinate 234,530, forward strand.
GAGGCGCTAGCCGCGCGTTCGGGGCCTGAGAACCTCGAACAGGCGCTCGCGGTCTATCGCGGTGACCTGCTCGACGGGTTCGGCCTAAAGGAGGAGGCGTTCGAGGACTGGCTGCAGGTCGAGCGCGAACGCTTGAGGGCGATGGCTGTCGCGGTGCTGGACAAGCTAGTCGCGCACTACTCCGCGACGAACGATCCTGCCTCATGCGTCCGGGTAGCAACGCGCCTCCTCGCCATGGAGCCGCTCAGGGAAGACATCCATCGCGCCTTGATGCGGGCCTATGTAGGCCAGGGCCGCGCCAACCTAGCACTGAAACAATATGAGCGTTGCCGCGATGCCCTGCAGCGGCAGCTCGACTTGCGACCCGAGCCTGAAACCCGGAAGCTGTATGAAGACCTTCGGGCGCGCCGGACATCGGACGCGGTTTTTCCAACACCCAGAGCACAGACGCGGTTCCAAGCCGATGAACGTCCGGATTTCTCAAGTCAGCCCATCAGGCCGCCGACGCACTACGTCAAATCGGCCGAAATCAACATCGCTTATCAGGTGACCGGCGACGGGCCGATCGACCTGATCTATGTGCCTGGATGGGTCTCCAACCTCGACCTTGCCTGGTCGTCGCCGCGGCTGGCTCACGTGCTCTACCGCCTCGGCGCCTTCTCGCGCCTGATCCGCTTGGACAAGCGCGGCACGGGGTTATCCGATCGCAATGTCGGTTTGCCGACGCTGGAAGAGCGGATGGAAGACGTGCGGGCTGTGCTGGATGCGGTCGGCTCGAAACGCACGGTCCTGTTCGGCAGTTCCGAGGGCGGCCCTATGTGCATGCTATTCGCGGCGACCTATCCCGAGCGCACGGCGGCACTCGTGCTCAACGGAGCCTATGCCAGCGGCAGATGGTCGAAGGATTACCCCTGGGCGAGAACAAGCAAGCAGGTCGAAGAAGATTTGACCGTCGTCGAGAGAGAGTGGGGAGAGCCGGCGGACATGAGCAACGCGGCACCCAGCCTGATGAGCGACATTGTCGAGAGAGAATGGTTCGCCGCCTACCTGAGGAATTCAGCCTCGCCTGCCGACGCGATCGCGCTCTGGCGCTGGGGAACCGAAATGGACGTTCGCGACATTCTCCCGGCTATCCATGTTCCGACGCTGATCGTGCAGACGATCGGCGACCGCTGGGTAAAGCGGGAGGAAGGACGCTATTTGGCGACGCATATCGAAGGCGCCAAATACGTCGAACTTGCCGGCCGGGATCATGTGATCTGGGGCGAGAATTCCGACCGCATCGTTGACGAGATCCAGGCTTTCGTCACTAGCGCCATGCCGGCGGCGTCGAGCGAGCGGATCCTGGTGTCGGTTCTGTCCGTGCAGATCGAGGGCTCTGGTGCCGGCGCGGATTTGATCGAGCGGCATGCCGAGGATATTCGAGTCGAACTGCTGGCTGCCGAAGGCAAGCAGATCAGACGCTCCGCAAGCGGCTTTCTCGCCGTGTTCCAGCGGCCGACGCGTTCAATCCGGTGCGCGATAGCGATCCGTCATCGCCTTAGGCAATCCGGTCTCGACGTGCGGGCTGCGGTCCATACCGGCGAATGCGATAAGCGTGGCGAAGATTTTTCCGGCATCGCGATCGACCTGTCATCGCGGCTGCTCGATCAGGCGCTGCCGGGCGAGATCGTCGCATCGCGAACCGTGCGTGATCTTGTGGTCGGCTCCGACCTGGTATTCGAAGAGCATGGCGAGATTGAAGCGAGCGGGCTGCCCGGTAGCTTGCAGCTTTTTTCCGTCGGATGGGCCAGCAGCCTGACCGCGGGCCCGAAGTCGGCGCAAGTTCCACGCGCGTTTTCAGCGAAAAGGTGACCTAGAGACGCGGTGGAGCTGTGGTGCCGCGGACCACCAGTTCGACCGGCAATGCGCTCGATCTGTTCGCCGTTGGTATTGCGCCGGTTGCGCGGGCTACGCCGCATGGGCCCTTTTGCGCAACCGTGTCGAAAATGTTGAATTTCTAATGTAAAGTCACGTCGGTGAATGTTGGATCAGATTGCACCGGTAAAGTTAGGTAAGGCGCCCAGCGGCCAGCCTCTGTTCGTAGGCCTTGATGTGGGTGTAGGCGAGCAGGAGCGTCTGCACGTCGAGACCGGTTCCGCTAGCCTTCTGTAGCATAAAGCCGATGATATGATCGACCTCGGTTCGACCGCGCCGCTCGATATCGCGCAGCATGGAAGTCGTGTAGAGCGAGTCGCGGTGGGAGAACGTCCTTCGATACGTCTCCAGGAACTCGCTGCTTGGACGGTAGCCATAGGCCGCAGCAATATCGCTGACGGTGTCCAGCAGCCCGATAAATATCTTCTCGCCGTCAGGGGTTCGCACGATTTCGCCGACGTTCGCTCGCATCAGGCAGGTCATGGCGGCCGCGGTGGCAAGGTGGACCAGCTTTTCCCACATGCGCTGCATGATATCGGTGACGGTATGAACTTCGACGCCTCGCGCCTTGTCTAACATGGCTTTCAAAGTCTCGACGCGATTGGAGATTTCTCCTGATTGTTCGCCGATCGTGATCGCACGCCAGTCGTTGAGCTGCCGGACGACACCGTCTTCAGTCACGGTAACCTGTATCCTGGCCGATCCGCCGAGCACACGGTTTCGACCGAATGCCTCATTCAAAATGTCGATATGAGCCACGCCGTTGAGTAGTGGCAAGACGAAGCCGGATGGAGCAAGAGCCGGGGCGATTGTCTTGATGGCATCGTCGAGATCGTAGGCTTTGCACGTCAGGATCACAGCGTCGTAGTCAGCCTCTGCATCCGAGGCCAGGATCGTCTTGACGTCCAACTCGACATTTCCAAATTGGCTTTCAATCCGCAGGCCACGCTCCTCGAGGAGTTTCTGACGCCCCTGTCGCACAAGAAAAGTGACGTCGGCGCCAGCTTCCGCCAGCCGCCCCCCGAAATAGCCCCCGATGCCTCCGGCACCAAGAACCAATATCCTTGGATCACTCACCGCGTTTCCTAAACGGCAATTTTGAGATCGATCGGCGTTCACCAGCGCAGGGATTAGGTCACTGCGCTATCAGTTAAATTAGCACAAACGCATATGTTTTGAAGCCGGTTTTCACTCCTATTGGCCGCAAGGGACGAAACACCCCATCTCCACGATGCAGTTAATCAAAGAATCCCGTGGCTAAGCATTAGTGCGAGCCTCCGATTGTTCAAAGGGGCGCCTGGGACAACTAGCGATTGATGGAGTGTTTTACGAAATGATCTATGATCCTAGAGCCGACCGAGGGGTGCGCTATGGGATCTCAGCCTACCGACACAAAGCGCCGTTACGAATATGAGCTCGGCCACACCGATCGTGAGTTGAGACGGCTGGCGACGCAAGCTGCGCTGGTCGAACCGTTCACACGAAGTTATTTGCAACGCGCCGGAATAGGTCTGGGCATGCGGGTGCTGGATGTAGGCAGCGGCGCCGGCGACGTCGCGTTTCTTGCCGCGGGTTTGGTTGGACCGGCTGGGGAGGTCGTCGGAACCGACCGATCGCCAATGGCGGTTGCCGCTGCGACCGCACGAGCGAAAGAGCAGTCGCTGGGCAATGTCGGCTTTGTCGAAGGGGATCCGGCGAATTTGACGTTTGATATGCCATTCGATGCAATCGTCGGCCGGTATGTGCTGATGTTTTCCGCAGATCCGGTTGCGATGTTGAAGGGGATTTCCAAACATTTGAAACCTGGCGGCGTCGTCGTCTTCCACGAGGTGGACTGGACAGGGGCGAGCTCTTTTCCACCCGCGCCGACATACGACCACTGTTTCCGATGCATCGTGGACACGTTCCACAAGGTGGGCACCAATCCCTACATGGGCCTCGGTCTTCATGCGGCCTTCATCAAGGCCGGTCTGCCTGCACCGACCATGGCGGTCAGCGCCCTAGCTGGTGGCGGCTCCGACAGACTGAGCGGCATCGACCTCATTTCCGATCTCGCCGTGACCATGGCACCGGTTATGGAACAGACCGGTGTTATCAACGCCTTGGACCTCCAACCCGAAAGCCTGCAGGAGCGGATACGCGACGAGGCCACCACCAACGGAAGCGTCGTGGTCGGTCGCTACGAGGTGGGAGCGTGGGCTCGCCTGACACAATCATCCACGACTGGCCGATAAAACAATACGCTTCCACAACGCATTTCGTGTGACTCACTGGCGGAGATTTCCTGTGATCGCTGTTATTTCGGAATTGTGGCCCCACCCGGATCGGCAAAATGACTACGACACCTTGGCAACAGAGTTACGCCCGCTGCTGGAATCTATCGACGGTTTCATCTCGGCGGAGCGGTTCGAGAGCTGCAACGAACCCGGAAAGTTCCTCTCTTTTTCGCTCTGGCGCGACGAAGCTGCGCTGACAAACTGGCGCAATCTCGAAGAGCATCGCGTGATTATGGCTAAGGGGCGTGACGGCATACTGCGCGATTATCGTATACGGGCCGCCAATGTCCTCTGGGATTACAGCTTGAAGGGGCGTTCCGAAGCGCCTGCTGATTCGCGCGCTTTGTTCGGCTAGCGCCACCCGGCCGTCACTTGACTTCATGGCCCTGCGCGGTCATTTCGACGGCCGTCACAATGTTACAAAACGTCTGATAATTTCTTGATTTTATTAATATAACCCAGAGTTCAATCCTTTCTTGCAGCACTAGGCTGACAGACCGTGATGCGTCGGGCGCAAGCTTAAAGAAACCCTCGTCGGCGGCTAATGCGAGAGCTGGCTGATGAGATTCCTCACACGTCCGTGATGGGGGCACGAAAAGAAATCATCCGAGGAAGCCGTCTCCAGGAATTCGCCGCCCGTCCATGGATACAACGCGATCGGCTACCTTTGCGGGCAAAGCCATCTCGTGCGTGACACAAACCATCGTCATCCCATCTTCTGCAAGACCGACCATCGTCTCCAGGACCTCGTTGACCATTTCGGGATCGAGTGCGGACGTCGGTTCATCGAACAGCATGATCTGCGGCGTCATACTGGCTTTCCCCAACTACAAGGCCGGCATCAAAGATGAGGCCGAACTCGTCGTCCTTTCAAGACAGCCGCTGGGACGATAGGGTCCCGTCACGAGGAGCACCACCGCGAAACTATGGGAAAGTCCTAATGTCATGAAAGAAGAAGTCACCGCCGACATTAGCAGTGGGAACGTGTTTGCAGACTTGGGTTTTGATGATCCCGTCGGCGAACTGCGCAAAGCCGAGCTGGCCCGCGAGATCCGGGCCATTATAAAACACCTCCGTCTGTCTGACGCGAACTCGGCTGAAATGCTTGGTATGAAACACCCCGAAGTCTCCGCCATTGTTACCGGTCGCACGGGAGAGCTCTCTATCAAACGCCTGGTCCGCTGTCTTGATAGGCTCAGCGACGAATCGATCCGGAGGACAAATGGACGTTAACCCCGACTCCCGGTCCTAGTTGAACGGCGTCGATGCCCCGAGCTGCCCTGTTGTTCTTTCTCGCGTCGAAGGGTCGCCCGTAGAAGCCCTGCCGAGATCAACTCCGAGTTGGTCGCGGGCAAGCCTGCCAGCGAATAGGCTGTCCTCATCGTGCCAAATCGGTCAAGGAAAGCCTGATACCTAGGTAGCTCAGGGTCAGCATTTATATGCGCGACCGTAACATATCCGTATGCCCTTTTCAGTCGTCGAAGGCACTCCAAAAGCTCTTCGTCGGAGTAGTGTCGATCTGCCTTAGGACCTGCGGAGCACTGCTCATAACCGACAGCTGCATAGGCGACGGCCAGGCTCCCAAAGTGCGCAACATACGCTGCCGCAGCAGGCGTATATGGGCAAGCGTTGATAATCGAAACGGTAAGCTTTTTCTTTTCCTTGAACAGGCGCCGGAGGCATTTGACCATCCGGGGTCTTTCATAACCGTAGCCCCGCTTAAAACGGAGCTCCCGTTGAGCCTTCTCGAACAGCCTTACGTCTACGATCGGGTCCATCACCCGTGCTCTTGTCCATTGTTCAGGAGGGTTACGTTTAGGTCTGCCCTTCAGCAAATAGGATCTGCGATTATATACGTAATAACCTATCATCAATTCGTTGCTGAGCACGGCTTTGACCCGTCGGTGATTCCAGACCCGACCGTTTGTAGAGGGAAGCCCGTCTTGATTCAGACTGGTTGAAATACGACTCATACTTCGCTTTTGATTTGCAAACATGTCGAATATTCGCTGCACAACACTGATTTCATCCGGTGGTCCAGGGACAAGCAACACACGGTCAGAACTTAATCCCTTTCGTTCTCCGGACTTAAGTAGAAACAGCGGCTCTCGGTCTTTGTTCACCAAGAGTCGTCTTACGCCATATTGCAGGACGCCTCCTTGACTGAAACCAAGCAGGGCCTGCTGTCGATGTGCCCTTGAGACCTTGAAAGATAGTTCGCGGCTGAACTCGCTAGCCATCGCGCGTTTCATGTTCTTTAGGATGGTCGAGACCATGCTGCCGTCATTTTCAAAGGGCTCGGCGCAATACACCACCGCGACACCCGAGTTACGACACAGGAACTCGTAATGGGCGGATTGATCCGTGTCCTGAAAGCGGCCCCATCGGCTGACGTCTAAAACGAGAACGGCAGAATAGGAGTGTTGGCCAGTCACAACGTCGGCCAACAACTGCTTCAGACCATCTCTTCCCTTCAAGGTTAAGCCACTTTTGCCGGCATCTGCGTAGGTATCAACGATTGCGAACCCTCGTTTTTGGGCATACTCCCCGATGGCGGCGATCTGGTTCTCTAAGGAATACCGTTGGTGCTCGGTTGACATGCGAATATACTGCGCAGCCGGAACGCGGAGATCGCTTGTAAGCTCAGTCACTATGTGCCTCCGCGCAAGCTGACTCTAATGCGGCAGGAACGGCGCTGCTGACGACAAGCGCATATTACATCCCACAACGTCTTGAGCAAACAACCCCCCTAGTGATTGGAGGAACACGCTGAGGACCGGAAGGCTGGGCGACCAGGTTGTTTGGGACATTCAAATTCCCAAACGAGTGTTGAGCTCGCTTCCAGTGACGCAGTATTCCGTTTACTCGAGCTGCCTGCTGGTGCTGACCGATCGGTAGTGGTGGCTGCTGCCCTTCCAACTCAAAGTGGGACTCGCTCCTACTGCACGGCGTTCAAACTTATGTTGGGTGCGGATCTGGAAGGCTATTGCTTCAAATGTGCATTTGACTACGAGTCGCATATCGCCTGGGACGAATATTGCCGAGATGATGCGATAACTGGCACTCGACATTCCGAGATATCAAACCGACATGGATTTGCCGCTGGCGGCTGACGTCCGCATCATCGACCATTTCTACGTCCGTCACAATGTTACAAAATACCGCGTAAGCCATTGATTTTGTTTACATCACGAAGAGTTCAATCCTCTCTCGCAGCACCAGATTCCCCCCTGTTTCCTGAATTGGCCTGCTTTGGAACCTAGGCGTGCGTCCGATCAGGTCGTTTTCGCGCACCGGCGGCTTGCCCGACGCCAGGGTCGATGGCTAGAATAAACGATCACAAGGAGAAGGCACCATGGCACTTCACCTTTCGGCGGATGCCCCGGCGTCGGTCGCGGCCACGCCGCAAAAATATCTCTTTGGCCCGTTCATCGACTTTTTCATGCTTGGCGGCAGCGCGCTTGTTATCCTGCCGGTTCTGTATTTTGTGCCGCTCAGATACGAAGCGGCCCTGACGCTGACGATGTTCTTGCTCTCCCATCTTATAAACCAGCCGCACTTCGGTCATTCCTACCAGATCTTCTATCGCAACTTCGCGCGTAAGGTGCGCGGCGAGGGCTACGGCCGCAGTCTGCAGATCCGCTATATCCTCGCGGGGATCGTCGTCCCGTTGGCCATGGCCGCCTTCTTTGCCTATGGCTCGCTGACCGGGAACGCCCGGCTGCTCGGCAATGCGACCAACGCGATGGGCTTTTTCGTCGGCTGGCACTACGTCAAGCAAGGCTACGGCATGCTGATGGTGGATGCCGTGCTGAAGCGCAGGTTCTTCAGCGACCAGGACAAGAAGGTGTTGCTGTTCAACGGCTACGCCGTGTGGCTGTTCGCCTGGCTTCAGACGAACGTGGTGATCACCGAGAGGCAGTTCTGGGGTCTGGAATACTACACCTTCGCCGTCCCGCCGTGGCTTATCACCATCGCCATGTCGATCGCCGCCGCCTCCTCGGCGGCCACCGCCGTGATGTTCATCAACCGCTGGCGCAGGCATNCCATCGCCATGTCGATCGCCGCCGCCTCCTCGGCGGCCACCGCCGTGATGTTCATCAACCGCTGGCGCAGGCATGGCGGGGTGCTGCCCTATAATGGTGTCGTCGCTTACGTCGTGTCCCTTTATGCCTGGATCCTGTTCGTGACGATGAACCCGCTCTGGCTGCTGGTGGTGCCGGCGCTCCATTCCCTGCAGTACCTGGCGGTGGTCTGGCGCTACCAGACCAATGTCGAACGCGACCGCGCGGATGCCGTCGAGAGGCCGCGATGGCAAATCCTGTCCATCCTTGGGCCGGTGTACAGGCTGCGGGTGCTGGCCTTCATCGTCGTCGGCGCAATTCTCGGCGCGCTCGGTTTCTGGCTGGTGCCGATGGCACTGGCGGACCTTGTTCCCTACGACAAGGCGGTGTTCGGCTCGTCGCTTTTCCTCTTCATCGCGTGGATATTCATCAACGTGCACCACTACTTCCTCGACAATGTGATGTGGCGGCGCGGCAACCCCGAAGTGTCGAAATATCTGTTCCGCTGAAGTGATTGGCTGAAATTCCGGAGAACCGTCGCTGTGGGAGCGTCCCATTCCCGGCGCCGACACGATTCGTTAACCAAGATGCTGTTCATCGACATGACGGGTGCCCGTCTGCGTGATCGAGCCTGCTCGCCAGGTCGAGGGCTCGAAGAGAAAGTTCCTCATCCCGGCGGGGACGTCAAATCGCCCGAAACAAAAACGATGTGCAAGGCATGACCGTGATCGAAAGCGAACAAAACACGCCCGGCGCTTCCCGTTGCTGGACACGGTTGCCGGCCGTCGTGGCAGCGTTCCTCTGCATGTGCGTCACCAGCGCGTTCGCCGAGACGCGCACCCTGAAGATCCAGCATCTTCATACCGGCGAAAAGGCCGAGATCGTCTTCAAGCGCAACGGGCGCTACGATCAGGCGGGATTGAAGAAGATCAATGTGATGCTGCGCGACTGGCGCCGCAACGAGCCGACCAGGATGGATCCGCGCCTGCTCGACCTTGTCTGGCAGGCCTACCGGGCCAGCGGCTCGACAGCCTACATCCACATCGTCAGCGCCTATCGTTCGCCAGCGACCAACGGCATGCTGCGCGGCCGCTCGAAGGGCGTGGCTCGCGAGAGCCAGCATATGGTTGGCCGCGCGATGGACTTCTTCCTGCCGGACGTGCCGCTGAAGAAGCTGCGCGACATCGGGCTCAAGATGCAGGGCGGCGGTGTCGGCTATTACCCGACGTCCGGGTCGCCTTTTATACACATGGATGTCGGCAATGTGCGGCACTGGCCGGGCATCAGCCGCCAGGAACTCGCCAGGGTCTTCCCAAACGGCAACACATTGCATGTGCCGAGCGACGGCAAACCGTTGCCCGGCTACGAGCAGGCGTTCGCCGCCTACAAATCGCGCAAGGCCGCCGGCACGCCCAACATCGAACTGGCAAGCGTCGATGGCGGCCAACGCAAGTCGCGTGGCTTGTTGGCGACGCTTTTGGGTCGCGGCGAGGACGAGGCGGAAGATGTCGCGGAAGCGGCACCGGCGCCGCGCAAGCCGGCCAAATCCGTTGAACCCGGCATCCCTATTATGCCGCCGCAAGAAGCCAAGCGCGCGGACATCCAGACGGCCACCGCTGATCCGGCAGAGGAACCGCTCGCCGGGCCTGAAGCGACTGTCATGGCCATGGCGCCGGGCTCAGTGCCGCTGCCGGCCTTCGCGCCGCGCGCCAAATTGCCGGACGACAAGCCGGCATCAGCCAATGCCGAAATTTCCTTGGGCAAGACGGATCCCGCTCCGGCGAGCGTCGCGCCGGACATGGTCGCGCTCAACATCCCGTTGCCGACATGGCGACCAGAAAGCCGGACGAGCCCGGCGCATCAGCCGGAAGCAGCCAAATCCGGCGATGCTGTCGGTGCCCTGCTGGCCATGCATCATCCTGATGACGGCCCCGACAATCTGGCCGGGCAGCGGATCGCGGTCCCTCCATCAGAACCCGAAGAGCGCGTCAGAACCAGCCTGAAGGCCGACCGTGTCCAGCCACGTCTCGACCCCGAAGCCACCGCCGACTTCGTGCCGGCCGCATTGTCCGGCCGGTCGCTTGCGACAGGTCGCGGCATCGCCAGGGGGACAGTGTCGACACCGGCGCCCGTCATTGCCGCCAACTTCATTCGCAGGGCACCGGAGCAGATCTATCTCGACGGATTCCGGCCGCGAAGACAGACGTCGGATCACCGCCGCTTCACCGGCTCCGCGGTGAAGTTCCTGCCCATCGCCAGCTTCAAATAGGCTGGCGACGGCCGCGACGGCCCAGACCCGTCGGGCGAAATCAGCGGCCTCCACAGCGACGCCCGTTGAGCTCTGTAAGATATTTTCCAAATTTGACAATCATGCATGAAATTGTAAGATAATCGTCTTTCCGTCGGCGAGAGGCGATGACATGTCGATCCGCGAAGAACTGGCCAACACCACCTTGGCGTTCACGTCGGCGGAAGAAAAGATCGTTCAGGTCCTGCTAGCCGATTATCCCATGTCCGGGCTGGGCACGGCGACCCGGCTGGCACGCCGCGCCGGGGTCAGCGACCCGAGCGTGACGCGGCTGATGACCAAGCTCGGCTATGTCGGGTTTGCCGATTTCCAGGCGCGCCTGCTCACCGAGGTCGAATCCAGGCTGCATTCGCCGCTTCTGATGATGGAGGCCAAGCGCCCGGGCGGCTCCAGCGAAGGCACGGCACTCGCCTATTTCCATTCGGTTTCCGACAGTCTGGAGCGCACGCGCACGGCGGTGCCCCTGCAGGCCTATACGCGCGCTGTCAACCTGCTGCTCGAAACCAAGGGGCAGGTGGTGCTGCTGGGCGGCCGTTTCAGCCGGCATATCGCCTCCATGCTTGCCGGCTACCTCCTGCAATTCCGCTCCGGCGTGCGCGACATCGGTTCGCTCAGCCCTGCTGATTTCGACCTGTTGATCGACCTTGGCAAGCGCGACCTTCTCGTTGTCTTCGACTACCGCCGCTACCAGTCGGACGTGGTGAGCTTTGCGCAACAGGCCCACGAGCGCGGCGTCTCCGTCCTGCTGTTCACCGATGTCTGGCTGTCGCCGATCGCCGATATCGCCGACCTGACCATGGTCGCGGCGATCGACGCCAATTCGCCGTTCGACACGCTGGCGACCGCCGTCGCGCAGATGGAAACCGTTTTCGCCCATGCGCTCGAAGGTCATGGCGCGGGGGTTCGCAAGCGGATCGAGGACATCGAGAAGATCCGCAGTGCCAACGCGGTCACGCTCGACGCCGCCGAACCGGCCTCGTCTGATGACGCGGGGCCGTCGAAGCCGGCCCACAAATCCAGGGCCGGGAAAAAGTGATGCCGATGCGCTTCGCACTGCCCGCTATCGTCGCGTAACCAAGGGACCGAGAAAATGCCTGACAACCAAACAATCATCGATGCCGTGCAGGCTGAGATCGAGACCGACCGTGATTGGCTGATCGGATTGACCCGCGACATGGTCCGCATTCCCTCGGTCAATCCCAAATTCGAAGCCAATGCGGCGATCAACCGTAGCCGGTCAGCATGAATTGCACGCCGGGATCGCCGAGCAGGCGCTCGACCGCGCTGGTGACGTTGCCGGCCCGTTGGGCGAGCGCTACCATTTGATCGCACCCGACCTGCCGGGGCACGGCGCATCAGGCGACGCGATCGATCCGGAGCGCTCCTACAGCATGGAAGGCTATGCCGATGCGATGACCGAAGTGCTCGGACTGCTCGGCGTCGACAAGGCGATCGTCTTCGGCTGGTCGCTCGGCGGCCATATCGGGTTGGAAATGATCGACCGATTTCCGGGCCTGCTCGGCCTGATGATATCAGGCACTCCGCCGGTTTCGCCCGAGGAGGTCGGCAACGGCTTCAAGTCGAGCCCGCATATGCACCTCGCCGGACAGGAAGCCTTCACTGCCGCCGACGTCGAGGCCTATGCGCGCAGCACCTGCGGCGAGCCGTTCGAGCCGTTCCTCATCGACACGGTCGCCCGCACCGACGGGCGGGCGCGGCGGCTGATGTTCGAGAAATTCGCGGCAGGCACCGGCCGCAACCAGCGCGAGATAGTCGCCGGCAAGACGCCGCCGATCGCCGTCCTCAACGGCATGGACGAGCCTTTCGTCAACACCGATTTCGTCGCCGCAGTGAAGTTTTCCAACCTATGGGAAGGCAAGGCCCATCTGCTCGACAAATCAGGCCATGCGCCGTTCTGGGATTCGCCGGATCGTTTTGCCCCGATCTTCGCCCGCTTCCTGGCAAGCGTCGACGAAAAGTAGGCCACCGAACAGCCTGCAGCCTCGCCGACCATGGGCGTGATAAAGTGAGAGCGCTGCACATGCTTGGCTTCTCGCCAGGCGCGCGCATAGCACATGCATGATAAATGCCATCCAGGCGCCATGTAGACGCGATATGCCGTTCTCGGCATTTGCGCCGATGGCTCGTCTGTGATCCAAGGCCGCGATAAATGCCAGATAATCGTCCTGGCAGTTGGAGCGCTGAATGACCCTATTCACACGCCGCGGGCTTTTGAAAACGGCCGCGATCGCAGGCATTGGCGGAGTTGGGATCCCGGCCATCGGCCGGCTCGGCGGCTGGGCAGCCGCCGCGCCCGAACCGGTGGTGCTGCAGACGGCCAAAATCCAGACGAAGCTGATGGACGGCGGCCTGACCAGGGATGTACTGACCTATGGCAATGCCGGAACGCCGCCGGTGCTCCGGATGAAAAAGGGCGAGCCTTTCGCCGCGCGCCTTGTCAACGCCATCGACGATCCGACGACCATCCACTGGCACGGCATTCGCGTGCCGAACAAGATGGATGGCGTTCCGTTCCTGGTCCAACCCTATGTCTACACCGGCGATCATTTCGACTACGCCTTCACGCCGCCCGACGCCGGCACCTTCTGGTACCACCCGCATTGCAACACGCTGGAGCAGATGGGTCACGGCCTGACCGGCGTGATCGTGGTCGAAAGCCCCGGCGATCCGAAATTCGACGCCGAGTTCGTCCTCAATCTGCGCGACTGGCGCCTTGGCGACGACGCCCAGTTCATCGACCAGTTTCGGCCGCGCGATGCCGCGAGAACCGGCACCTACGGCACGGTGCGGACCGCGAACTGGCTCGACCAGCCGCAATATGATGCACCGGCCGGCGGGCTGGTGCGGCTGCGCGTCGCCATCACCGACGTCACCCGCATCTACGCCTTCCGCGTCGACGGGGCCGAGGCGACCGTCATCGCGCTCGACGGCAATCCAGTGCCTGAGCGTTTTTCGCCCGATGCCTTGCTGCTTGGACCGGGACAGCGCATGGAACTCGCCATCCGCATGCCCGACGAGGAGGGCGCGATCGTCAGCCTGCGAGACGTCAGGGGCACCAAGCCCAAGATCCTCGCCAACCTGCGCGCCACCGGCGGCTCGCTCAAACGGGACGTTCGTGACATTGCTCCGCTCGAGGCCAATCCGGTGAAAGAAGTGGATCTCGCCGCTGCCCAGCATATTTCCCTGGCGCTCAGCGCCACCGCCGAAAACGTCCCGAGCGACGTCATCTGCGGTTCGCTCGGCTACAGTTTCTGGGCCATCAACAAGGTGCCGTGGCCGGGTGATACGCCGGATCCGACGGCACCGCTCGCTGAATTGAAGCTGGGCAAGAGCTATGTCATCGACATGGAGAACCTGACGCCGCAATCGCATCCGATGCATCTGCACGGCATGAGCTTCAAGGTGCTGTCGTCCTCGACGCGCCCTGTTCAGCCGCTGATTTCGGACACCTATCTCATCCAGCCGAACGAGAAGGTTCAGCTCGGTTTCGTCGCCGACAATCCCGGCGACTGGCTGCTGCACTGTCACATCATCGAGCATCAGAAATCGGGCATGACGAGCTATGTCAGGGTGGTGTGAAGCCACATCAGGCGGTTTCGTTGGCAAGGGAGGGCGGTTCCCTGCTATTGCCGCCTCCGGATCACGAACCATGGATGCGCCAGCATGACCAATGTCGCCCTGACCGGGCTTGCCCGCGATCTCGCCAGCCGTGCCGCCGAGGGACGCCCTGTGCGCATCGGTGTCATCGGCTCGGGCGAGATGGGCACTGACCTGGTCACCCAAGGCATGCTGATGCCCGGCATTTCGGTTTGCGCCGTTTCGACACGGCGCCCGCACACGGCGCGCGAGGCCATCCGCATCGCCTATGGTGACGAGGCGATGGCGGCCGAAGCCGACACCGCCTCGAAAGTCACCGCCGCAATCGAGGCGGGAAAAATCGCCGTCACCTCCAACGAGATGCTGGTGACCAATCCGCTGATCGACGTCGTCATCGATGCCACCGGCAAGCCCGGCGTCGCCGCCGATTTCTGCCTGTCAGCGATGGAGCATGGCAAGCATCTGGTGATGATGAATGTCGAGGCCGACGTCACCATCGGCTGCTACCTCAAGCAGCAGGCCGACCGGCTTGNTGGGCTGCGGGCCATGGAGCACGGCAAGCACCTGGTGATGATGAATGTCGAGGCCGACGTCACCATCGGCTGCTACCTCAAGCAGCAGGCCGACCGGCTTGGCGTCGTCTATTCGGTCGGCGCCGGCGACGAGCCGTCGAGCTGCATGGAGCTGATCGAGTTCGCCTCCGCGCTGGGCCTGACCATCGTCTCGGCCGGCAAGGGCAAGAACAACCCGCTGAACCATGATGCGGTGCCCGACGACTATCGCGAGGAAGCGATCCGCCGCAACATGAACCCGCGCATGCTGGTCGAGTTCGTCGACGGTTCCAAGACCATGGTCGAGATGTGCGCCATCGCCAACGCCACCGGGCTGGTGCCGGACGTGCCCGGCATGCATGGCCCGAAAGCCGACCGCGACGACCTCGTCAAGGTGCTGATTCCGCGCGAGGATGGCGGGCTGTTGTTGAAGAAAGGCGTCGTCGACTACACGATCGGCAAGGGCGTCGCGCCCGGTGTCTTCGTCATCGTCGAGGCGACGCATCCGCGCATCATCGAGCGCATGGACGATCTTCATATCGGCCACGGCCCTTATTACAGCCTGTTCCGGCCATATCATCTGACCTCGCTGGAGGTGCCGTTGACCGCCGCCCGCATCGTGCTCTTCGGCAAGCCCGACATGGTGCCGCTGCCACGGCCCGTTGCCGAAGTGTGCGCGGTCGCCAAGCGCGATCTCGCGGCGGGCGAAGCCTTCGATGCGATCGGCGAGACCTGCTACCGCTCCTGGACGATGACCGTCGGCGATGCCCGCGCCCAGCGCGCCGTTCCGGTCGGCCTGCTCGAGGGCGGCAAGGTGCTGAAGCCGGTCAGGAAAGGCGAATTGCTGACCGCCGACAACGCCGCGCCGGACCAGACGACGAGGCTGTTCGCCTTGCGCCGGCTGCAGGATGAGATGCTGTACGGGATGATGTAGGCCTACTTCCCCAGCTCGATCGACCGCAGCCGCGCTGCTTCAACCGCCTGCGTCAGCAGATTGGTCAACCGGTCCTCGCCCATCAGCACGCCAAGTGCTGCCGCCGTGGTGCCGTTGGGGCTGGTAACCTGCTGGCGCAGCAGGCCGGGTTCCTCGCCGCTCTCGGCCGCCAGCGAGGCAGCACCGTAGACGGTCTGCATGGCGAGCAGCTTGGCGGTCGCCGTCGGCAGGCCGGCCTTCTCGGCGGCGACGGTCAGCGCTTCGATGAAGTGGAAGATGTAGGCCGGTCCCGATCCCGAGACGGCGGTCACCGCATCCATCAGCCCCTCGTCTTCGATGGTGGCCACTTCGCCGCTGGCCGACAACAGGTCGGCGACGAAACGCTTGGTGTCGTCGGAAACCAGGGGGTTGGAAAACACCACCATCATGCCCTTGCCGATCGCCGCGGGCGTGTTGGGCATGCAGCGCACGATCGGCGCGCGGTTGCCCAGGATTTCCTCGAAAGTGGCGGAGGGCGTCCCGGCGGCTATGCTGACGAAGGTCGTGCGGCCATCGCCGAAACGCTTGTAGGCGGCGGTGACGTCGCGGATCACCTGCGGCTTCACCGCGATGACGACGAGATCAGGCACGGCATCGGCGGGAACGGCACCGGCATCCGCCGCGGTGCGGCAGCCCAGTGCGGCGGCGCGGTTGCACAGGTCGGCATTGGGCTCGACCACGAAAACCGTCGACGGGGCAAGCTTGCCGGATTTCAGCCAGCCCGAGAGCATGGCGTAACCCATATTGCCGCAGCCGGCGAGAACAAGCCTGATCGTCATCGAAAGCCCTCCGAAGGAAGGCCCTGACATAGACGCTCGCGGTTCTCTGGGGAAGCCCTGTCAGGCCGGGCGGGAGGCGTTGCGCACCGCGATCGGCCGCAAGGACACTTGCCTCAGGCCAAGCACGCCGAGCACGAAGAACAGCCAGACCGGGTCGCCGCGATGGAAGAAGAAGCTTTCGAGGAAAGCGTTGAGCGCCGTGAACAACACCACCATCATGAAGAAGTCGCCGAGATACATGTTTTCCTTGCGCAGCGGAATGCGCATGTAATCGCGCAATGGGGCGATGAGGAAGGTGTAGACCGCCACGCAAAGGGCCGGAATGCCCATCAGCACGGCGATGTCGAGATAGCCGTCATGGCCGTGTACTATGGTTCGTATGTCCCAGGGACGGTCGAAGGGCTGGTCCTGGTTGAGCAGCAGCGGTGTGCCCCAGAAGCTTTCATAGCCGTAGCCGGTCCACGGCTTCTTCGCCAGCATCGAGCCGGCGAACTCCCACAGCGTTGTGCGCCCAGTGTAGGTGAGATCGGGAAAATAGATCGCCGCCAGATGTTTGACCGGCGGCAGGAAGACGATGCCTAGCGTGCCGACCGCCGTGGCGACGATCGCCAGCGCGAACAGGATCGGCGTCCCGAGCCGCATGCCTATCAGGCTCGGGAACATCACGATCAGGATCGAGAACGGCACCAGGCCGGCGGTGGTCTTGGACCCGGTGTGCAGCATGAAGATCATCGCCGCGCAAAAGATTGCCGCACCCCACCAGCGTTGCCCGCGCCGGTAGAGATAGAGGCCTGCGAAACTGAAGCAGGCCATGATCGGGCCAGCGATGTTCTTGTGGGTGAACACGCCGCGCCACAGGCCCGCATGCTCGGGCTCCTGTGAATCGGCGGTGTGCATGGCTTCGTGCGGGAAGACGATCAGCCCGACATAGGAAAGACCCATGACCACGACGGCGGTGAAGATGATGACCTTGGAGATGGCCTCGGCATCGCGGGGCAGCACCAGGATCGTTGCCATGGTCAGGATGCCGATCATGGTGAACGATGCGGCGCGCATGGCCGAAGGCGGGTCCGTCGCCAGCACCACCGAGAGGAAAAAGAAGCCCAGCATCAGCACCCAGCACGGGCTGATCAGCGAGCGCACGATGCGCGGATCAGCGAAAGCCATCAGCGAGAAGATCGAAATTCCGCCGAGCGCTCCGAAACCGAGCTGGTTGACGATGTCGCCACCGTCACCGGTGAGTTCGGCGCCGGCGGGCTGGAACGGGCGAAACGACACCATGATGACGGTGAACAGAAGCGCCGCGATCGCGGTCGCCACGCCTGCGCGCGTGAACGCGTCGCTGAGCGGAGCGCGCTCAGTTTTTTTCAGGCTGGCGATATTGCTCATTGGCATATCCGAATTCGGCCATCACGCGGCCTAGCGCCACATGGATGGGGTAGATGGCGATCGCCGGCGATCCTGTCCGCGCCAGCCGAACCATGCCGCGAAGGGGTGAGGCGGCAAGCAGCGCCAGGCTCTTCGCGAACACCTTGGCGCCGGCCATCGGCGTGCCGGCACGTTTCTTCTTCTCGACCAGCGTCGAGATGACGCCGTTGCGCAGGCTGCGCGCACGGATCCAGTCGGCTTCGACACGCCGCGCCGGAACGATCTCCCGAACTTCCGCTTCGGCGCACCACCCCAGCACGAAGCCTCTCTGCGCCGACCGGCTGAGGAAATCGGAATCGCCGCCACCCATGAAATTGAATTTGAGATCGAGGAAGGGCGGCCCCATGGCGGTAAGCACGTCGCGCCCGACCAGGAGATTGCCCGACGAATAGAGCGCCGGCACCCGGCCTGTCTCCCGGTAGGGAGGCGCAAAGACCGGATGTTCGGCCCATCGCACATGGGAAGGATCGGCAAAGACAGGCACTTGCGGCCCGCCGACGATATCGGCGCCGAGCGTTTCGGCAGCTCGACACATCCGCTCCAGCCATTGCGGCTCGGCGATCTCATCATCGTCGATGACCAGCAGATGCCTGAAGTTGGGGAAATGCAGGATCGCCGTCTGCCATCCCGCATTGTAGGCGCTGCAATTGCCGCGTTCATGCGCAATGATGACCATGCCCGGTATCTCGCCGCGCTCGAACAGCGGCAGCACTGCCTTGGCGCCTTCACGCGCCTCGGCCTCGTTCTCCATGACGATGACGGCAAAGCGCCTGCCGGTCCGCTGCGCCTGCAGCGATGCCAGCGTTTCCAGCACCTGTTCGGGCCGTTTGAAGGTCGGCAAGGTGACGACCGCTTCAACGGCCTCGACATCAAGCCGGGGAGACCGTCCTGCGATCGATACAGAACCGTCCGATGGCAAAGGGATCATCCGTGTCCAGCCGCCTCGTGAGTTGGGTTCTGGTAGCACCACGATGATAAGGTTTCGTTAATCACCTTGCACGGAGAGGTCTGCCAGACACGGGCTTTCGGCCGCTGATCGTGCTGGCTTAATCAAGGGTTCACCGCGCTTTGCTACCGGCTACACCACAGGATAGGTGAGATGCATCTGCTGTTCGCCACATCGATCGTGCCCGATGGCGCTCTCGCCTCCGGCTACGAGATCGCCAATGCTGCGATCATCGCCGCCTTGCGGCGCGCTGGCGCGCGCGTAACGGTCATCGGCTTCACCTGGCCGGGGAGGGCCGCGGCCGATCCGGAAAACACAGTCGTGCTGGGTTCCGTCGACGTGCGCACCGAAAATGCCTCCGCGCCGCAAAAGCTGGTCTGGGTCGGCAAGGCGATGCTTTCGGGCCTCACCTTCGCGTCGATCAAGTTGCGCGCGGTGTCCGACAGTGATGTTCTAGCCGCCATCGAACGCGCCGGCCCCTTCGACGGCTATGTATTGAACTCCGTGCAGTTCGTCGGCGCTTTCGAAAAGCTCTTCGAAGGCCGGCCTTCGATCTTCGTCGCCCACAATGTCGAGCATCTTTCGGCACGGGAAAATGCCGCTGCCGCCACCGGCATCTTCCAGCGCCTGTTGTTCCGTCGCGAGGCAAGGCTGCTCGAGGTCGTGGAAGAGCGTCTCTGCCGCCAAGCGCGCTTCGTCTTCACGCTGGCCGAGGAAGATCGTGCGGCCCTTGGTGTTGGCTCCGACGACCGCTCTGCGGTGCTGCCGCTGGTAACCGGCGCCAAGGCCCGGAAAGGCCCGCGCCACATCGACTGTGACGCGGCGTTGATCGGCACCTGGACCTGGCAGCCGAACCGCATCGGCCTCGACTGGTTCCTGGACAAGGTAGTGCCGCATCTGCGGCCCGATTTCCGCATAAGGATCGCCGGCAGCATGCCGTCGGGCGTGACCTCGGCGCATCCGGGTGTCGAATTTGTCGGCCGCGTGCCCGATGCCCAGGCCTTCGTGCGCGCCGCCGCCGTCATCCCGCTGATCAGCACCGCCGGCAGCGGCGTGCAGCTGAAGACCATCGAGACCTTCGAGCTCGGCCTGCCTTCGGTCGCCACCAGCCGCTCGCTGCGCGGTATCGATCATCGTCCCGCCAATTGTGTCGTCATCGACGATCCGGCCGGCTTCGCCAGGGCGCTGGAAGCTGCGGCAGCCGACATCCGCGACGTCGACGGCAGCGCGTTCCATCGCGAGCAAATCAGGGCGCTCGACGCCGCCATCCGGCTCGGCCTCGACAAAATCGGAGTGGTCAGGCAGGAGGCGTTTGCATGAACATGCACACCGCCCGCGCCGCGTCCGGGCTCGACAAATTGAAGACGATCCTCGGAATCTCGGTGCTCGCCATCCGCTGGGATGATGCGATCGCCCTGCTGAACCGGCTGATCTCCGAGCAGCGCTTCACCAAGGTCAGTTTTCTCAACGCCCACAATGCCAACATCGCCTATACCGACCCTGTCTTTGCCGAGGCGCTCGACGATTTCCTCATCCTGCCGGATGGCATCGGCGTCGATCTCGCCGCAAAACTGCTCTACGGCGCGCCGTTTCCGGACAATCTCAACGGCACCGATTTCATACCGGCCTTCCTGCAGGCATCGACGAGGCCGCTGACCGTCGGGCTGCTTGGTGCCACGCGTGTCAACGCCGAGGCGGCGTCGGTCAAGCTGGCGGCCCTTGCCACGCAGCACCGCTTCGTGGTCATTCACGACGGCTATTTCTCCGCCGCGCAGGAACCGGAGATCATCGGCCGGATCGCAAGGCTGCGGCCTGATATGCTGCTGGTTGCCATGGGGGTGCCGCGCCAGGAATTGTGGATCGAACGCCACATCGACGAACGCCATTGCACGCTGCCGATCGCGGTCGGCGCGCTGCTCGATTTCCTGAGCGGCTCGGTGCCGCGAGCACCAATGTGGATGCGCCGCCTGAGGCTGGAATGGCTGTTCCGGCTGGCGGTCGAACCGGGCCGGCTCTGGCGCCGCTACGTGGTCGGCAATCCCTTGTTCCTGTGGCGGGTCGTTAAGCAGAGATGGTCGGGCGGCCGGGCTGTCGCGGACGCGCCCGGAGAGCTCCGTTGAACAAGCGGTTCGTCCCAGACCCCCTTGCCGGCTCGGGCTTGCTGCCGAAGACGCCGACGGCGGCGGTGGTTACGGCAAGCTACGCGCCGGATTTCGAGCGTTGCCGCCTGTTGTGCGAAACGCTTGACCGGCATGTCTCGGGTGCCGCGCACCACTACATCCTGGTCGAACATCGCGACGTTGCGCTTTTCCGCCAGTTGCAGACCAACCGGCGCACGGTCGTCGATGAGCGGGACCTGCTGCCGCGCTGGTTGCGCGCCTTCGACGATCCGCTCAGCCTGTTTCGCCGGCGCGTCTGGCTCAGCCTGAAAACGCAGCCGCTGCGCGGCTGGCACGTGCAGCAGCTGCGCCGCATCGCGATATCGGCGCACGCCAGGGAAGACGTGCTGGTCTTCTGCGATTCCGACATTGCGTTCCTCAGGCCTTTCGACTGCGCCGCTTTCTGGCGCGATGGCAAGGCGCGGCTGTTCCGCCGCGATGGCGTGCTTGCCGATGATGTGCTTGCCGATGACGGGCATGACGAGCACCGCATCTGGTCTCGCAATGCCGGCTCGGCGCTCGGCATCGACCCGTCCCGAACATCGGCCCACGACTATATCTCGACGCTAATCGCCTGGCGCCGCGACACCGTGCTGGCCATGTGCGACCGGATCGAGAAGGTCCATGGCCGCGACTGGGTCGAGGTCATCGGCTCGGCTCGGCAATTCTCCGAATGCATGATCTATGGCCGCTACGTCGACGATCTGCTCGACGGCGCCGGCCACTTTCACGGTTCGCAAGAGTTCTGCCGCGTCCACTGGACGGGCGAGGCGCTGTCGGACGACGAGTTCCGCCGCTTCGTTGCCGGCATGGCGCCGGAGCAGGTGGCGATCGGCATGCAGTCCTTCATCGGCACCGACATCGGCCGCATCCGCCGCCTGATCGGGCTGGCTGAGGCATGATCCGGAGAATAGGAACCGGATGCCCTATACCGGCTTTGCCGGCCTACGCAGCGCCGAATAGGTCAGCAGCATCGACGCCAGATAGAGCAGCAGGAAGACGATGTTGAGCGACAGCACCAGCTTCGGCGTGTCGGCGATGGTGGTCAGCACATAGGTCAGCAGCAGCGCCTTCAGAGCGGCGAGCAGGCCGAGATTGAGCGCCCGCACCAGCGTCTGGCCGCGCGCGAACAGAAGCTCGGCCTGGTATTCGACCAGATTGCGCAGTCCCGGAACGCAGATCGCCAGCGCCACCAGCGGGGCCGCTTCGGAGACGTTCCTGCCGAGCGCGTTGGGGAAGAAGTGCAGCACGATGCCGAGCGTCAGCAGCGCAAGTGTCGAGACCGCGAACACGCCACCCTCGATGCCGCTCTTGACCGCCAGCCGTGACAACAGTTCGGGCGCGCGCATCATGCGCTGCACCAGCATCATCGAGAAGGTGCGGATCGGGATCGCGGTCAGGTCGACCAGCCGCATGATGATGGCATAGATACCGGCCAGATGCGGCCCGCCGATCGCCAGCACCAGAAGCTTGTCGAACTCCATCTGCAGGTAGAACAGCACCTCGGCGCCGGCCACGTAGACGGAATCGGCGAGCCGCCTGAGATAAAGCTCGATGCGCAGCCGCATCCGCTGGCGCGGATAGAACCAGCCGAAAGCCAGAAGCAGCGAGGCGGCATTGGCACCGATATAGAACCACGACCATACCCAGACGCTGTGCTGCGCTGAGATCATGAAAAGCACCGCGCCAAGCGCCCGCAGCGCCGTGGTCAGGATCGCCAGCAGGGCGGCGCGGCCGAACTTGCCCAGCCCGTTGTTGACGATCAGCGCCACTTCGACCGGCCGCCACAGCAGCGTTTCGGCGAACACGATCGCCGAAAACACCGGCAGCGGCACGGTGTTGGCGAAGAAGATCAGATAGACGCCGAACGAGGCTGCCGCCAGCAGCGGCAGCGAGACGATGCCGAGCAGCAGGAAGCCGGCGGTGAAGGTGCCGATCAGGTTGGGCCGGATGGTGGCGGTGCGGTAGAGCGCCGAAATGAAACCGAAGGCCAGGAGCCGCGACAGCATCACCCCGGCGGCGGACGCTGTCGCGAACATGCCGAATTCGGAGATGGACAGCGTGTTGGCAAGCGCGATGAAATAGGCCAACGAAAACACCAGCCGACCGCCGGCGCCGCTGATCGCCGAAAAATAGTCGCGGAGCAGCCCCCGTCGTTCGGCCACGAAAGTGCCGATCCGGGCGAGGGGCCGCCTTTGCGGTATGTCGCTGGCCTCAGTCATGCGTCAAGGAAATGCATAGGTGGGAAAGCTTAACGTGCCGTTCTGCGGCTTGGGTGCGTTGGGAAAATTGTGCCGCCGGGGGGACAAACGGCATGCCGGGCAGGCAAAAATTAACGTTTTGTTTTCCATGCCTGTTTAGCGTGGCTTAACGAATGGCCAAGCGCCGTTCCGCACGCCGCCAAGGGTAAAGCTCCGGACAATGGCTGACAGGGAAAACCGCGAGGACTGGAAGCGTGAGCGTTCGCTGCTGGCGCTCGGCCAGGCCGTGCGCGGTGAGGACGATCCCGACCCATCCCTGGTCTCGATCGGGGACCGGGCCGATCCGGCATGGCGCGAGGATGCCGCCACGCGCCATCGTCTTGCCCGTTCACGGCGTCAGGCCCGTACGGATCCAGCCTCGTCTGCTGACGTCGGAACCGGGCGGCTCCGGCCGGACGAGCAGCCGAAAGCGGCAGCACGGGAAGACGCTTGGCGCGAGCAGGACTATGGCGCCGGCGATCCGCCGCCACGCATGCCGCGCGCAAGGATGGCTGCCGAGGAGGTTTCCGCCAGCGCCCGCTCTCATGACAGGTCCGGATCCCGCCGGGATGGCGAAGCCGATGCATCCTTTGGCGATCGCGGCGACGATCAGCAATGGAAGCCGCTGATCGATCCGATGCAGGTGGTGCGCGGCGTCGCCAGGTCGAAGCTGCTGATCATCACCACGACGATACTGGGTGCCGGGCTCGGCATCGCCATCGCGCTATCGACGCCGAAGAAATATGAAGCCACGGCCGAACTCATCGTCGATCCGCGCGACCTCAAGCTCACCGACCGGGATCTCACCCAGAATGTGGTCGCCTCCGACGCCACGCTCGCCATCGTCGAAAACCAGGTCCGGGTGCTGACTTCGGGCACGGTGCTGAACAAGGTCGTCGACAAGCTCAACCTGGTGAACGATCCGGAGTTCAATGGCGAGGGGGCCGGCGGCCTCGGCATCAGGTCGCTCATCCATTCGATCCTGTCGCGCGAGGATGGCCCGGGCAGTGTCGACGAGGTCCGTCGCCGTGCGCTCGCCGTCGGCAATCTGGCCGAAAGCCTTTCGGTCGAGCGCGGCGGCAAGACCTTCGTCATCACCGTCAGCGCGACCACGCAGAATGGCGAGAAATCCGCCCTCATCGCCAACACGATGACGGACGTCTTTCTCCAGACCTTCGGTCAGATCCAGTCCGATACCGCCGGCCGCGCGACGGACGAACTGACGGCAAGGCTCGATGAACTGCGCAAGGGCGTCGAGGCGGCCGAGCGCAAGGTCGAGGATTTCAGGGCCTCGCACGATCTTGTCGACGCGCAGGGCCACCTGATCAGCGACGACGAAATGCTGAAGCTCAACGAACAGCTCTCGGTCGCCCGCGCCCGCACGCTGGAGCTCAATGCAAGGGCGGCTTCGGCGCGCTCGGTCGACGTCAATTCCGTGCTCTCCGGCACCCTACCGGAAGAGATCAACTCCAACACGATGAGCGACCTGCGCTCGCAATATGCAACGCTCAAGCAGGAAGCCGACCGCGCCGCCATCCGGCTTGGGCCGCGCCATCCCGAACTCCAGGCCCTCGACGCACAGATCGCCGGCGCCCGCGACCGCATCGCCGGCGAATTGCGCCGCATCGCGTCGTCGCTGCAGGTCGACCTGAAACGCGCCGTCCAGCTCGAACAGGATCTCTCTTCTCGCCTTGCCCAGCTCAAGGTCCGTAGCGGCGACGTCAACAACGATCTGGTGTCGATGCGCGAACTGGAGCGTGAAGCCACCGCCAAGCGCTCCGTCTACGAACAGTTCCTGCTGCGCGCCAAGGAGACCGGCGAGCAGAAGGACATCAACACCGCCAACATGAACGTCATCTCCAAGGCCTTTGCGCCGCTCGAGGCGAAAGGCCCGTCGCGGGCCGTGACGGCGCTCGCCGGCTTGCTGCTGGGCTTTGCCTCAGGCATTGGTCTCGGCGCCATGCGTGGCGCCTATGAAAGCTTGCGCGAGACCGCGACATCGCGCTCGCGCCGTGACCGCAAGGCGCCTCTTGAAGACCAGGCGTTCCGCGCACCCCCTCCGCCTGCGCCGCCAATGCCGGCAGTGCCCATGCCCCCGGCACCGCCTCCTCCTCCTCCTCCGCCTGCCTCGGCGCCTCCCGCGCCTATCGCGCAGGCCGAAGCCGTTGCCGAAGAACGTCCGGGGCGGATCGGCGCGCTGATGGCGAAGCTGCGCAACGCCATGTCCAGCAAGCCGTCCGCCGAGGCGGACGACGACAACTCCAGCGAGTTCGCTGCCTTTGGCGAAGATGCGTGTCCGGCGGATGCCGCCATGCCTTCGCGCTATCCGAAACCGAATCCCGCCTTCATGCCGCCGCCGGGCGCGACGGCCTATCCGCGGCCGCCTTTCCAGCCAGGCTTCAACGCCGCCTATGCAGGGCCGATGGGCCCCCCGTCGCGGTCGCCCGTGATGCCGCCGCAGGCGAACTATCCGGCGCCCCCCTTGCCGTCCTATCCCCCGGCACCGGTGGGCCATCCCCAGATGCAGCCATGGCAGCCGCCGGCGGGCTCTCCCTACGCCCAGGCCATGGCGCCTTATGCCGGGCCGTATCCGCAACCGCAGCCGCAGACCTATCCGGCTCAGCCGCCGGCGGAGCCTCGTTCGCAGGTCGAGGAAAGCGCCGAACAAGCGCCGATCGAGGAAATTCGCGCCAGCCTGCGCGAGTTCCGCGAAGCGGTCCGCGAACTCACCGAGAGTCGCGCCCGCCGCCGCTACTTCTGAGCCATACGAAAGTCGCTGGTGCCGAACAAAACCGTGCCGGTTTCGAGTAAACGGCATGAGACGGCGCTTTGACGGGATTGTGTGCTTGAATTTTCGTGACAATGCCGCGCTTGTGCAAGTCGCCAAAGGCATGCCCTTGGAACTTGATCCAGGATTTGAGCGAAACGGTGTTGAGGGTAGTCGTCCATGGCCGAAGTGATTGACGGAAAGAGCGTTGCCGAAGACGTGGTGCGGACAGTCAAGGCGTTGACCGCCGAGCTGGTCGCCACGGGCAAGGCCAAGCCTGGCCTTGCCGTGGTCATCGTCGGCGAGGATCCGGCGAGCCAGGTCTATGTCGCCTCCAAATCCCGCACCGCCAAGGAATGCGGCTTTCATTCGCTCCAGCACACGCTGCCGGCGGATACGTCCCAGGACTCGCTGCTGAAGATCATCGGCGAGCTCAACGCCGATCCGGCGATCAACGGCATCCTGGTGCAGCTTCCGCTGCCCGGCCATATCGACGCCGGCAAGGTCATCCAGGCCATCGCGCCGGAGAAGGACGTCGATGGTTTCCATTTCATCAACGTCGGCAAGCTCGGCACTGGTGAGCTCGACACCGCCTTCGTTCCCTGCACGCCCGCCGGTTCGATGCTCCTGATCGAGCGCGTGCGCGGCAAGGACCTGTCGGGCCTCAACGCGGTTGTCGTCGGCCGTTCCAATATCGTCGGCAAGCCGATGGCCAATCTCTTGCTTGCCGCCAACTGCACCGTCACCATCGCCCATAGCCGCACCAAGGACTTGCCGGCGCTTGCCCGCACGGCGGACATTCTCGTCGCCGCCGTCGGCCGGCCCGAAATGATCAGGGGTGATTGGGTGAAACCCGGCGCCACCGTCATCGATGTCGGCATCAACCGCATTCCAGCGCCCGAGAAGGGCGAGGGCAAGTCCCGCCTCGTCGGCGATGTCGCCTATGCCGAGGCGGCCAAGGAAGCAGGCGCCATCACCCCGGTACCCGGCGGTGTCGGGCCGATGACCATTGCCATGCTGATGGCCAATACGTTAGCTTCGGCCTACCTTGCGGCCGGACTGAAACGGCCCTCCTTCTGAGCCCGGGTTGTCCCTGAAAGCCACAGCTTTGCCGAACCCCTCTGTTTCCCAGGAACGGCCGGTCACGAATGATCCCGTTCAAGGCGGCCGGCAGTTCGCCTTCCTGCTGGTCGACAAGTTTTCCATGTTCTCGCTGGCCGCCGCGATCGACACGTTCCGGTCGGCGAACCGTCTGCTTGGCCGCGATTTCTACGGCTGGACCACGGTATCGGCCGATGGCGATCCGGTGATGGCTTCCAACGGTCTGCCGCTCAAGATCGACTACAGCGTCGCCGACCTGCCGCCGGTCGACATCCTCTTCGTCTCGGTCGGCCTGACCACGGAATTCCCCGGCAAGAGCAAGGTTCTGGCGGCCCTGCGCAGCTGGGGCCGGCGCGGCAACGCGCTTGGCGCGCTCTCGGTCGGATCCTATTTGCTGGCCGAGGCCGGCCAGCTCGACGGCTATCGTTGCACCATCCATTGGGAAAACCGCGCCGGCTTCGTCGAGCGTTTTCCCGATATCAACTGCACCGGCAATGTCTTCGAGATCGACCGCAAGCGCTACACCTGCGCCGGCGGCACCACCTCGATCGACCTGATGCTGGAGATCGTGCGCGGCGATTTCGGCTCGAACCTCGCCAATGGCGTCGCCAACCAGTTCCAGCACGAGCGCATCCGCTCGGCCGGCGACCGCCAGCGCGTCGGGCCGGAACGCGACCTCACCGGCAAGTCGGAGAAGCTAAGGCGCATCGTCGAGCTGATGGCCGACCATCTCGACGAGCCGCTCTCGGCGGTACAGCTCGCCAAGTCGGCCGGCCTGTCGGTGCGCCAGGTGGAGCGCCTGTTCCTCCGCCATCTCAATGTCACGCCCGGGCGCTACTACATGCGGCTGCGTCTGGAACGGGCGCGCGAATTGCTGCGCCAGACCAACATGCCGATCCTCGACGTGGCGATCGCGACCGGCTTCACCTCGCATTCCTATTTTGCCCAGAGCTACCGGCTGCAGTTCGGCCGCCCGCCTTCTGAAGAGCGCCGGACGACTTACTGAGCTGCTCCACGGCACAGCCCGGCCAAGATGCCAGGTGCCGGAGGACAGGGCCGCGTCCGGGCTTGTGTCCCAAGGTGGGCTCAAATAGCTTCGGCCGGCGAACGGGGTGGATCAATCAGGAGATTTCGATGGCGGGACTTGCACGGAGCGTCGCTGCGGCGATCCTCCTTTTGTCGATGACGACGTTCGGCTTTGCCGCCAACAAGGTCATCATCATTCTCGACGCTTCCGGGTCGATGTGGGCCCAGATCGACGGCAAGCCGAAGCTCGAAATCGCCCGCGAGTCGCTCAGGACCGTGCTGCAATCGGTTCCCGCCGACGATGAGATCGGCTTCATGGCCTATGGTCATCGCGAGAAAGGCAGCTGCGACGACATCCAGCTGATCGTGCCGCCTCAGGCCGGCTCGGCAAGCGCCATCACGGATGCCGCGGACAGTCTGAAATTCCTCGGCAAGACGCCGCTGACGGCAGCCGTCAAGCACGCGGCCGAAGCGCTGAAATACACCGAGGACAAGGCGACGGTCGTCCTCATCACCGATGGACTCGAGACCTGCGGCGGCGACCCCTGTGCGCTTGGCAAGGAACTCGAAGCGTCCGGTGTCGACTTCACGGCCGACGTCGTCGGCTTCGGCCTGACCGCCGACGAAGGCAAGCAGATCGCCTGCCTCGCCGACAACACCGGCGGCAAATACATCCAGGCCTCCGACGAGAGGGCGCTGCAGGAAGCTTTGGCCGAAACCGTCGCCGCCCCAGCGCCGGCGCCTGCACCCGAACCTGCGCCCACTCCGGCACCCGAGCCTGCCAAGCCGGAATTCAATTTCATGCCGACGGCGGTGCTTGCCGAGGGCGGTGATCCGGTCACCGACGGCAATGCCTGGGAAGTCTACAAGGCAAAGTCCGACGGCACGCGTGGCGACAGCGTCACCACCGAATATGGCGCCTACAAAGCCAATCTGGAACCGGGCGAGTACGTCATCGTCGCGCGCGACGGCGAGGCCAAGGTGGAGCAGAAGGTCAAGATCGAGGCAGGCCAGGTCGCCAAGCCGCTCTTCACCTTGAATGCCGGCACGCTCGTCATTCATCCGCGACCAAGCGCGGGGGCGGATGTTGTCGATGGCGCAGCTGTCGTGATCGACTACCCAAGTGCCGATAATCCCGCGACCTACTATGGGACCACCAAGACCGTGTTGCCGGCCGGCGACGAGAAAGTGACGGTCACTATCGGCCAGGGCGTGGTTTCCGAGACGATACCGCTCGCTGCCGGCAAGACAGTTGAAAAGGACATCATCGTCGGCGTCGGACATGTCGTTGCCAACGCCTATTATACAGCCGGCGGCGACAAGGCCGACGGTTCGGGCATCGGCTTCAAGATCGTGAAGGCGAAAAAGAAGATCGACGGAACCCGGGACGAGGTGACCTATGCCTATGGTCCCGACAGCAAGTTCGATCTGCCGCCTGATGACTATGTGTTGATTGCGACGGTCGATCTTGCAGTCGTCGAGCAGCCGTTCAACGTCAAGGTCGGCGAATTTCAGGATGTGAAGGTCACCATGAATGCCGGCGTGCTGGCGATCACCGCGCCCGGGGCCTCGAAGATTGAGATTTTCGAAACCAAGAAGGACATCAACGGCAACCGCAAGTCGCTTGGCTACGCATACGACCAGAAGTATCAGGCGGCGATACCGGCGGGGGACTATGCCGTCGTCTCGGAGAAATCGGACAACAGCTCGAAGGAAGGCACTGTGACGGTCAAGGCCGGCGAGCGCGCTGAGTTGACGGTGCAATAGGGTCGCATGGATAACCTAAAAGGGCGGCCACAAGCCGCCCTTTTCATGGATGAGACGGGATCACGTCAGGCCGTTCCAAATGCGCTGGCGCCGTGGTCGGCGCGTCCTACCAGTTGCCGGAAGCCGGCGAAAAGTTCGCGGCCGAAGCCGAACTCGTTGCCGATGAGATCGGCTTCGGCGGTGCGGCGCAGCGCGAACTCCGTCCCCGGCACCAGCACCTCCAGAGTGCCGGCATCGGCGTCGAGGCGGATGATGTCGCCGTCGTGGATCCTGGCGATAGGACCGTCCTCGACGGCT
The DNA here is from genome assembly GCF_000502935.1 of Mesorhizobium sp. LNHC221B00. NCBI lineage: Bacteria > Pseudomonadati > Pseudomonadota > Alphaproteobacteria > Hyphomicrobiales > Phyllobacteriaceae > Mesorhizobium > Mesorhizobium sp. LNHC221B00. The sequence continues at coordinate 264,747 of NZ_AYWR01000003.1, forward strand.
TCCGGCGTCACATGGATCGCCGCCGGCACCTTGCCGGATGCGCCCGACATGCGCCCGTCGGTGACCAGCGCGACACGCTGGCCGCGATCCTGCAGGATGCCGAGCACGGTGGTCAGCTTGTGCAGTTCCGGCATGCCGTTGGCCTTCGGTCCCTGGAAGCGGATGACGGCGATGAAGTCGCCTGTCAGCGTGCCGGCCTTGAACGCGTCGTTCAGCCCCTGCTGGCTGTCGAACACCTTGGCCGGTGCCTCGATGAGGCGCCGCTCCGGTTTGACGGCGGACGTCTTGATGACGGCATGGCCGAGATTGCCCGCCAGCACCTTCAGGCCGCCGGTCGGCTGGAAGGCTTTGCTGAACGGCGCCAGCACCTTCTCGTCGCCACTCTGGAGCGGGACTGCCTCGCGCACCACGGAGCCATCAGCGCCGAGCTTTGCCTCGACCGCATAGGGCCGCAGGCCTTCGCCCCAGACCGTCTGCACATCCTCGTGCAGGACGCCTTCGTCGAGCAGTTCGCGGATCAGGAAGCCGAGCCCTCCGGCGGCGTGGAAATGATTCACGTCGGCAAGCCCGTTCGGATAGACGCGAGCCAGGAGCGGTACGGCTTCCGAGAGGTCGGAAATGTCCTGCCAGGTAATGGCGATGCCGGCCGCCGCCGCCATGGCGATCAGGTGGATAGTGTGGTTGGTCGAGCCGCCGGTGGCATGCAGGCCGACAACGCCGTTGACGATAGAGCGCTCGTCGATCATGCGCCCGACGGGCGTATAGGCATTGCCGAGCGCGGTGATGGCCAGCGCCCGCTTCGTCGCCTCGCGGGTCAAGGCCTCGCGCAGCGGCGTGCCGGGATTGACGAAGGAAGCACCCGGCGTGTGCAGGCCCATGATCTCCATCAGCATCTGGTTGGAGTTGGCCGTGCCGTAGAAGGTGCAGGTGCCTGGCCCGTGGTATGATTTGGACTCGGCTTCCAAAAGTTCAGCGCGACCCGCCTTGCCCTCGGCATAGAGCTGGCGGACCTTGGCCTTCTCATCGTTGGGCAGGCCTGTCGTCATCGGACCGGCGGGAATGAACACCGCCGGCAGGTGGCCGAAGGTCAACGCCGCGATCACCAGTCCCGGCACGATCTTGTCGCAGACGCCGAGATAGACGGCGGCGTCGAACATGTTGTGCGACAGGCCGATCGCGGCGGCCATGGCTATGACGTCACGCGAGAACAACGACAGCTCCATGCCCGGCTGGCCCTGCGTGACGCCATCGCACATCGCGGGCACGCCGCCGGCCACCTGGGCGATGCCGCCGGCTTCACGCGCGGCCTCCTTGATCAGGGCAGGGAAGGTTTCGAAAGGCTGATGCGCCGACAGCATGTCGTTGTAGGAGGTGATGATGCCGAGGTTCGGCACCTTGTCGGCGCCGAGCGCGAGCTTCTCGGAAGGGCTGCAGACGGCGAAGCCATGGGCAAGGTTGCCGCAGGACAGCACCGACCGGTTGGCGGTCTGGTTCGACGCTTCGGCGATGCGGCCGAGATAACGCTCGCGTCCTGGCTTCGAGCGTTGGCGGATGCGCTCGGTGATGGCTTCGATGTCGCGTCTTGCGGTCATGGTCGGTCCTTTCGAGCCCCGGAGAACGTCCTCCCACTGTTTGCCGGGGCTGCTTTCGTGAAATCAGGGTGCCCAGAACACCTCTACTGGTATGGGTGCTGCTTCGAGTACTTTGCGAATGGGCTTTTTCGCACCTGGTCTCATCGCATCCTCGAAGGCGGTACGCTTGTCCTCGCCCTCGATATGCAGCGCAATGAAGCCGGCTGCGACTATGCGCGCCATCGATAGCGTCAGCCGCGGCTCGCCGCCGCTTGGCGCGTGCACCGGCAGCACGATCCTCTGCGAGGCGGGATCGAGCAAGGCAGGGAGATTGTCGGCATCGGGAAAGAACGAAGCGGTGTGGCCGTCGCTGCCCATGCCGAGCACCACGACGTCGAGCGGCCAGGCCAGTGCCTTGAGCGCTGTATCGTCGGACGCTGCCGCGGTCTCGATGCTTGTCGCCTCGTGATACATCGGCACGAAGCGCGCCGCGGCCGCTGCATTCTGGAGCAGGTTGGCGGCGACCAGCCCGGCATTCGAGCGCGGCGAGGATGCCGGCACGAACCTTTCGTCGACCAGCGTCACCGTCACCTTGTTCCAGGCAATGGGAATTGCCGACAGCGCTGCGAGGAACCTCGCCGGGGTGGTGCCGCCGGAAACGGCAAGCAGGGCGGTGCCGCGCTCGTCGATGGCCTTGGTCAGGCGCGTCGTGACATGGCCGGCAAGGGCCGCCGCCAAGTCCTGGCGCCCGGCAAAGCCGTTCCAGTTGTAGCTGGCGCCGTTCAATTGCTCTCGTGCCATGTCCGTCCGTCACGTTCGATCAGCGCTATCGAGGCCGACGGCCCCCATGTGCCTGCCGTATAGCCCTGCGCTTCCTGCCTGGCGCCTTCCCAGGCATTCTGGATCGGATCGATCCATTTCCATGCCGCCTCGACCTCGTCGCGGCGCATGAACAGCGTCTGGTTGCCACGGATGACGTCCATGATCAGCCGCTCGTAGGCATCCGGCGCGCGGCCGTCGAAGGATTGCGCGAAGCTCATGTCGAGCGAGATCTGGCGCAGCCGCATGCCACCGGGACCGGGATCCTTGATCATGATGAACTGCTTGACGCCTTCGTCGGGCTGCAGCCGGATGACCAACTGGTTGGCGAAGATCGGCCCGGCGGTGTCGCCGAAGATCGAATGCGGGATCGGCTTGAATTCGATGACGATTTCCGAAACCCGGGTCGCCAGCCGCTTGCCGGTCCGCAGGTAGAACGGAACGCCCGCCCAGCGCCAGGTGCCGATCTCGGCCTTGATGGCGACGAAGGTCTCGGTGTTGCTGTCATGGGCAAGCTCCTCGACATAGCCCTTGACAGCTCCGCTGGCCGAGGCGCCGGCGCGGTACTGGCCGCGCACGGTGTGCTTCGGTGCCTCGTTGCCGTTGATGCGTTTCAGCGCCCTGAGCACCTTCAGCTTCTCGTCGCGCACGGCGTCGGCGTCCATCGACGACGGCGCCTCCATGGCGACAAGGCACAAGAGCTGCAGCATGTGGTTCTGCACCATGTCGCGCAGCGCGCCGGCCTTGTCGTAGTAGGTGACGCGGTCTTCCAGGCCGACGGTCTCGGCCACGGTGATCTGGACGTGGTCGATATGGGCGGAGTTCCACAGCGGCTCGTAGAGCGCATTGGCAAAGCGCAGCGCCATCAGGTTCTGCACCGTTTCCTTGCCGAGATAATGATCGATGCGGAAGATCTGGCTTTCGTGGAAATCGTCGCCGACTAGATCGTTGAGCGCCTGCGCCGAAGCCAGGTCGCGGCCGATCGGCTTCTCCAGCACGATGCGCGAGTTCGGCGTGATCAGATTATGCTCTTTGAGCTTGTGCGAGATATCGCCGAACAGTGCCGGCGCCACGGCCAGGTAGAAGGCACGGATGCGGTCGCTTTCGCCGATCGCCTTCTTCAGCTTGTCGAAGCCGGCTCCGCTCGTCGCATCTGCCGAAACGTAGGAAAGCCGCGCCAGGAAGGTCTTCAATTCCTTGGCGTCGATGTCGGCCGGCTTGACGTGGTCGGAGATAGCCTGCTTGGCGAAGGCCTGGAATTCGTCGTCGCTCATTTTCGAGCGCGACGTGCCGATGATGCGTGTCGGCTCGGAGAACTGATGGTCGCGCTGGCGGTAGTAGAGCGACGGCAGAAGCTTGCGTTCCGACAGGTCGCCGGTGCCGCCGAAAATGATGAAGTCGAAAGGGTCGACGGGGATGATCTGGCTGGTCATGGTCTGTCCGCTCTGACGCCGGTAGCGATTACGCGGCTGATATAATCTAATCGATTTAAATTTTCCAGTGCCATGGTGTCACATCGAGGACCAATCGCTGGATATTGATTGGGTCCACGTGTGCGCTTGACACTTGGCGCCACCCGGAGGCTTGTCGGTGATCGAAGACTCCGGACGCTTCGCAGTTGCAGCATAGAGCGTGAATGTGACGAAAGCTAAGGGAGAAATCTGCGCCGTATCCGTCGCTGTGTCGGCCTCGGCGGCCGGCAGTCCTTTCGTGCAAGCGGCGGGATGAATTCAAGGAGCGGGAAAAGCATGCGTCTGGAGAACAAGGTTGCCGTCATCACGGGTGCGGCATCGGGCTTTGGTGAAGGCATTGCCAAGCGCTTCGCCGAAGAGGGCGCCAGGGTGGTCGTTGCCGATCTCGATGCCAAGGGCGCGGAATGTGTCGCCGGCGAAATCGGCGAGATGGCGATCTGGACGCAGACCGACGTTTCCCTGCGCTCCGAATTCGACGAGATGATCTATGCCGCAAAAAGTGCTTTCGGCCGCATCGACATCATGGTCAACAATGCCGGCTTCACCCATCGCAATGGCGACTTGCTCAAGGTCGACGAGGAGACCTTCGACCTGATCACGGCAGTCAACATGAAGGCCATCTACCACGCGGCCCTTGCCGTCGTGCCGATCATGGAGCGGCAAGGCGGCGGAGTGATCCTGACCACGGCCTCCACCGCCGGCCTGCGGCCACGGCCAGGTCTCACCTGGTACAATGCATCGAAAGGTTGGGCGATCACCGCCACCAAGTCGATGGCGGTGGAACTGGCGCCCAAGAACATTCGCGTCAATTGCCTGTGCCCGGTCGCCGGCGAGACCGGCATGCTGGAGAAATTCATGGGCGCCGACACGCCCGATATCCGCGAGAAATTCCGCGCCTCGATCCCGCTCGGCCGGCTGTCGACGCCGCTCGATATTGCCAATGCGGCGCTATGGCTGGCTTCGGACGAAGCCGCCTTCATCACCGGAGTGGCGCTGGAGGTCGATGGCGGGCGCTGCATCTGAAGCACCATGTCAGGCGCAATCGCCGGCTTGACCGTGCCTCGGGCTTCGACTTGACTGCGTTACGGGGCCTGGAGTCTTGCCAGGGGCGAAGGGGTTGTTGGCGCGATGAAATCGAAACTGCGGAGAGGTTTCAAAGACCTGCGGTGGCGCATCAGCGTCTACAGGGCGAGGCGTGCCCGGGCGAAAAGCAAGGCAACCTTCATCGGTGTCACCGGCAGTTCGGGAAAATCGACTGTCACGGCGCTGCTTGGGCACATATTGGCCGCTCATCGACCCGTCTACACGCAGGTTCTGGCCAACACCATCCATTCAGTCGTCAGCACGCTTTACAAGCGTATGAAGCAAGTGGAGAGGCCAGACTACGTCGTCATGGAAACCGGGGCGTACGGCATCGACACGATCCGGCCCATGGCGGAAATGCTGCGGCCGCATGTGGCTGTCGTCACCATGGTTCGTCTGGAGCACGTTACCAGTTTCAGGACGCTGGAAAACGTCGCCTTGGAAAAAAGCGCGTTGGTCGCGGCGTTGCGACCGGACGGCCTTGCTGTCCTCAATGCCGACGATCCCCATGTAGCCGACATGGGTGCCCGCACTGGATGCCGTGTCGTCACCTTCGGCACGGCACAGACGGCCGACTACCGTGTGACCGAGATCCACGCCGCATATCCGGATCTGCTGACTCTTTCGATCCATTGGCGGGGAGGGCTGCTGCAACTCAAGACGTCTTTTCCCGCCGAATATTTCTGGCTGCCGACCGTTGCCGCCGTTGCGACGGCGCTTGAACTCGGCGTCCCTCCGGACAAGGTTGCCGTCCAGGTGGCGACGTTCCAGCCGGTCGTTAATCGCTGTACCGTGCTGATCACCCAAGGCGGCCCGCAATTCATCATCGATGCGGCCAAGGCGCCCTGGCACTCGATCAATCTTGCCCTGAACATGGTGGCCAAGGCCACTGCTAGCCGCAAACGCATCGTGCTGGGCCAGATTTCGGACTACGCCGGTTCGACTAGGAAATACGCCCACGCCTATCAAACCGCGCGGGAAATCGTCGACCAGGTGATCTATACTGGAGACAATGCACATCGCTCGCGTGCCAGCCAGATCGATCGCGACAACGGCCGGTTTGTCGAGCTTCGCACGGCGAAGGAAGTCTCGGACCATATCAAGCGGACAGCGGTGGCCGGCGAACTGATCCTCGTTAAAAGCTCATCCAACCTTCACCTCGAACGCATCGCGCTTGCCTGGACGCATGACGTCAAATGCTGGATCCATATCTGCGGCAAGCCGGAGGGCTGCCACACCTGCGGTCTATATGAATTGCCTTACGAGCAGCATCGTGCCCATGTCATGCGACGCAGGCGCGCCAAGGTGTGGCGGCAATTCCGCGGCCTGTTCGGTGGCAGGTCGTCATAGGGTCTCGAAAGCGAGGCCGGTGCCAGACGCGCAGGCAAGTTACGCGCCGGTCTTGATATAGCTCTTGTAGACCCAGCCGGTCTTGCCGTTGTAGACGATCTGGCACCATTGCTTGCAGTTCATCACCTGCACCGAGGTCTTGGCTGGCACCGTGACGATGGCGGCGGCATGCTTCTTCGGACTGCTGCGCATGGTCACGGCTCTCAGAATGCGTCCCGTGCTGGCGGCTGCGACTTTCCGTGGCTTTGCTTCGGCTTGACCAATGTCGTCCTGTTGGTCCGGTGCCTGCGGTTTTACCGTCGGGATAGCCGCGGTTTGCGCGCCATCGGGATTGCTGCCGCTTGCCGCCGCTGGCGGCGCGGCAACCTTGGCAAGTTCGGCGGTGGCATCGCTATCGGCCGCCGGTTGCGCGAACGCCGCCGTGGTGGCCGGCTTGTCCGGCGCCTTCTCGGCCTTGCTTGTCCCCTGGCCGGCTGAAGCGGGAGCCGGTGCGGCTTTTGTCTGCGAGCCGGTCCAGCGAGGATCGTTGGCAGCGAGTGCGGGAATAGCGGCCTGGGCGACAGCCATGGCCGTAGAGGCCGCATTGGCCTTGCCCTCGGCTTGCGGCACCGCTGCCGCCGCGGCTACCGTGGTCCCGGCCGGGACGATCTTGGTCGTCTTCACCGGAATGCTTGGAATGCTCTGCTCCTGGCTGGCAGCGGCTTGCCTCTCGCTGGCCGGCAATGCCAGCCAGAGCGCCACCGCGGCCACGCCAAGCAACGCGGCAGTGCCGACCGCGGCAATCACCAAATGTGAATTCGAACGGACTTCCTGCCAGAAGGACGGGCGCATGTCATAGCCGAACTGCATGGCAAAGCGCCGACGTTCCGGAGCACCGAAACTGAAGGGCTCTCTCAATCTCGCCACCTCCATAAGCGGGCCGAGGTTCTTTCGATCGTGCCGCAAGTTCGGCATTTGATCGGCATCGGTCCCAAAATCAACACGGGCAGGCGCCCACAGCAACCCCCGAACAATCACCCAGAAGAGGCACCTTTCGCCCGCGATTGTGGCATCACTGCGCCATTATAGAAGATTCTGCGCCTTTGCCGGCAATTGCGCAACGTGTCCCCTGGGCAACAAATGTTACAGGGAATATTACAATATTACATGAGGTCGTGATGGCACGGCATCGTGGCTCACTTGATCCAGTCCAATGCATGTCGCCCAAAGTGAACTCGGTTTTGGATAACGACATGCATAAAACGACCTGACGCGCGACGCGCTTCAAATCCTGTCGCGCAGCGCGAACCAGTTGAGCGCCAGGAATAGCAGCGGTGTACGGAAGCGGCGACCGCCGGGAAATGGCGGAATTTTAAGGTCCTCGATCAGCTTCAAGCGGTCGCGATTGCCGGCGACGGTTTCAGCATAGAGCTTGCCGAAGAAGTTCGACAGCATGACGCCGTGGCCGGAATAGCCGCCGACCGAGATCACATTCGGCATCACTTCGCGCACGAATGGCTTTCTCGGCACTGTGATGCCGACATAACCGCCCCAGCCGTGCGTGATCTCGACATCGCCTAGCGCCGGATAGAGTTCCACGATCTGGCGGCGGATATGAATGTGGATGTCCTTGGGATCGTTGACGCCATAGACCTCACGTCCGCCAAACAGCAGCCGGCCATCCCCCGACTTGCGGAAATAGCGCACGACGAAGCGGGAATCATCGACCGATTCGCCGCCCGGCAGCACCGTAGATCCCGCGCCGAGCGGCACGGTGGCGCCGATGAACGAACCGATCGGCATGATGTGCGCCGCACTCACCGGTTCGAGCGTTCCGCCATAGGCGTTGACCGCGATCAGGCACTTTTGGGCCGTCACGGTGCCACTTGGCGTGGAAACCTTGACCTTGCCGCCGGCGGAAATGATGCCGGTCGATGGCGTCCCCTCGAACAGCTGCGCGCCGGCCTGTGCCGCCACCCGCGCCGTGCCGATCACCAGCTTCATGGGATGGATGTGGCCGGTACCGGTGTCGCGGGTGCCGCCGAAATAGGCGGTCGAGCCCAGCCGCTCCGCCGTTTCCGTCTTATTCATGAAGGAAATATGCGGGTAGGAGAAACGGCTGGCCATGATCTCGGCATGCGCCTTGTAGTCGTCGACATAACGCTGTTTGTGCGCCACCGAGAGCTGGCCTGGCATGTAGTCGATATCGATCTGGTTGGTGGCGGCGAATTCGATGAGATGCGCCTTCGCCTCCTCGGCGAGATCGAACAGCGCCTTGGCTCGCGACAATCCGTATTCCGCCTCCATATCCTCGGCCCAGGCACGCTGGCCGGTGCCGAGCTGGCCGCCATTGCGCCCGGACGCGCCATCGCCGAAACGGTAGGCATCGATCAAGACGACATTGGTTCCCGCCTTGGCCAGATGCGTTGCCGCCGACAGGCCGGTGAACCCGCCGCCGACGATGACAACATCGCAGCTCCGGTCGCCATCGAGCGTCGGGTATTCAGGCCGAGGTCTGGCCGTGTCTTCATACCAGGAGCGGCCAGGGGAAATGGGGGATTGGTAAGGCATGATGCTCGTTCTAGGGAGTAGGGAGTAGGGCAGTAGGGCAGTAGGGCAGTAGGGCAGTAGGGCAGTAGGGCAGTAGGGCAGTAGGGCAGTAGGGCAGTAGGGCAGTAGGGCAGTAGGGAGAACTATTCAGGTGACAATTTGCGGATCAGAAGCCGCAAGAGCGTTCCCACGCTCTCACTCCGGGTCATCAATGGTTCGGTGGCCTCGTGGGAGCTGATTCCAACGCGCTGCGCTATCAGCAGATGGGTTTCCAGCTCTTTGAGCGATCCCTGCGCGATCCTGAGAAATTGTTGATAGGAGGCTCGGCTTTCTCGCCCATAGCCCTCGGCGATGTTGGCGGGCACGGAGGTGGCCGCCCTGCGTAACTGAGCCGTTAATCCATAGATCTCTTCTTTCGGCCAGGTTCGTGTCGCTTTGTAGATTGATACAGCTAGATCCATGGCCTGCTGCCAAACGATCAAATCTCTGTACGATTCGATCTTCGCCATCGTCAGTCGCCCCTACTGCCCTACTGCCCTACTCCCTTACTCCCCTAAACATTCAGCAACAGATACTCCCGCTCCCACGGGCTGATCACTTCCATGAAGGTCTCGAATTCGGCCCGCTTGATCGCCGCATAGGTCGCGGCGAAGGATTTGCCCAGCAGCGCGCAGAGTTCCTCGTCGCCCTCGAACAGGTCGACGGCTTCAAGCAGGCTGCGCGGCAGGTCGATCTCGTGCGCATTGGCGGTCGTCAGCACCGGAGGCTCGGCCTTGATCTTCCTGGTGATGCCGATCAGCCCGCAGGCAAGTGAGGCCGCCAGCGCCAGATAGGGGTTGGCGTCGGAGGACGGGATGCGGTTTTCGACACGCCGGGCCGCCGGATCGGAGCGCGGCACGCGGAACGCCGTGGTTCGGTTGTCATAGCCCCATTTGTTATTGACGGGGGCCGAGGCCGCCTGTGTCAGCCGGCGGTAGGAATTGACATAGGGCGCGAACATCACCAGCGCGTTCGGCACATGCTTCTGCATGCCGCCGATAAAGTGGAAGAAGTCCTCGGTTTCCGAGCCGTCCTCGGACGAAAAGATGTTCTTGCCCGTCTTCTTGTCGATGATCGACTGGTGGATATGCATGGCCGAACCCGGCTGGCCCTGGATCGGCTTGGCCATGAAGGTGGCATAGATCTCGTGTTTCAGCGCCGCCTCGCGGATCGTGCGCTTGAACATGAACACCTGGTCGGCAAGTTCGATCGGGTCGCCGTGGCGCAGATTGATCTCGAGCTGGCCGGCGCCCTCTTCATGGATGAGCGTGTCGATCTCCAGGCCCTGGCTTTCGGAGAAATGGTAGATGTCGTCGATCAGTTCATCGAACTCGTTGACGCCGGCGATCGAATAGCCGGCGCCGCCGCCGATCGCGCGGCCCGAGCGGCCGACCGGCGGGGTCAGCGGATAGTCCGGATCCGGATTCTTGCGCACCAGGTAGAATTCGATCTCGGGCGCCACCACCGGCTTGAGCCCCAGTCTGTCATAGGCGGCAAGCACGCGCTTCAGGACATTGCGCGGCGTGAATTCGACCGAACGGCCATCCTGGTGGACGAGGTCGCAGATGACGGCGGCGGTCGGGTCTTCCTCCCAGGGCACCACAGTCAGCGTCGAGAGGTCCGGCATCAGCTTGAGGTCGCCGTCGTCCTCGGGATAATGGAAGCCGTTGCCGTCCTCGGGATAGCCACCGGAAATCGTCGTCATAAAGACGGCCGAAGGCAGCGCCAGCGAGGTGTTTGAGGTGAATTTCTTCGACGGCATCATCTTGCCGCGCGCGACGCCGGCCTGGTCAGGTGTGATGCATTCGATATCCTCGATGCCGCGCCATTCCAGCCATTCGCTGACTTCCTTCCAGTTCTTCACGCCGCGCAGGTTTTTCACGAAAGCAGGCGTACGCGCCCGTCCTCCGCGGCTCGACGGACGGACTTCCTTTTTTGCAGGCGGCATCATTCACCAGATGAGTTGCGGATTTCGGAGTATAGCCGTGCCCGGCTACCGAAGGGAAGGGGAGCCGCTGCCGGCATTTGCCTTCGCGGTTGAAAACTGCCCACGGGTCGGCTTAGGTTCGGCTTGTTCTGCACACAAGAAATCTGCGATGCGAACCAGTAGCGAAGTGACGACGATAGGCTTCGACGCCGACGATACGCTTTGGCAGAACGAGCAGTTCTTCCGCATGACCGAAAAGCGGTTCGCCGCCATGCTTGCCGATCATGCCGAGGAAAAACAGATCTCGGCGCGACTGCTGGAGGCCGAACGGCGCAACCTCGCCCTTTATGGTTTCGGCATCAAGGGATTTACGCTGTCGATGATCGAAACGGCGATCGAGGTCACCGATGGGCGGGTGCCGGCTTCGGTCATAGCGGAGATTCTCGATGCCGGTCGCGAGATGCTGAGCCACCCGATCGAGCCCTTGCCGCACGCGCGCGAGACGGTGGAGAAACTCGCCGGCGCCTACCGCCTGGTGCTGATCACCAAGGGTGACCTCTTCGACCAGGAGCGCAAGCTGGCCGGATCGGGCCTCGGCGACCTGTTCGACGCGGTCGAGATCGTCAGCGACAAGAATGCCGCGACCTATGCGCGCCTCTTCAGCCGCCATGGCGACGGTCCTGCAAAGAGCATGATGGTCGGCAATTCATTGAAGTCGGATGTGATGCCGGCCATCGAAGCCGGCGGTTGGGGCGTACATGTGCCGCACGAACTGACCTGGGTGCTCGACCATGTCGAGGCGCCGGTCGCGGAGCCGCGGTTCCTGCAGATATCCGATCTCGGGCAATTGCCCGAACTGGTTCAGGGCATCACGAAACGAGGTTGATCGCTGCTTCCACCAGCTAGGTCCCGCGCGGTTCCGGACAGAAAACCGCTTCCTCGACTTGCTTTAGCGGCTGACGAGGCGGTCGATCACCGGTTGCAGCCGTTCAGGTGTGATCGGCTTGGTCACAACCGCATCGATGATACTTGACAAGCCCAGGCTTTCCGTCGTGCCATTCTTGGTCGAAAGCAGGATCACGGGAGGGAACGATTTCCCCGAAGCGCGCCGCAACGTTTCGATGCCGGACATCAGATTGTCGCAGTCCTTGTTGTCGGGGCCGCCGTCCAGCACGATCGCGCCGGGGACCAGCAAGCGCAAGGTCCGCGCCGCCATGTCGGGTGATTCCGAGATTGGTCGGAGCCCGGAACGCTCGACAATCTTCGACACCACCACGCGATTGATCGGCGATTTTCCGACGACCAGCACCTTCGAGGGATCGTGGATCGTCTCGCTGCTTGAACCTCGGGTCCCCGGATTCAGATGTCTTCCGGTCTCGCCCTCACGATTCACAGGGCACCCAAGTCGGCCAAGAAGCTCGCTCCCGTTTCAATGCAGAGTTGAAATCCGAGCGACAATTGGCGTGAGATCGCCCCCGTGTCAAGTTGAAATAAAAGGCTCCCGAGAGCACCTCGTACGACAGTGGAGTCAAGCAACAGTACTGTACTGCCCTGTCCACTGCTTGGTCGCATGAAAATAAAATTCACCTGCGCATACGCTGCGCAGGTGAAGGGCCGGTTGCAACGATTTCCGGTCAGCCCGGTCAGCTATGGCTCTGCTGCGTGACGATCACCGGGATCAGCAGATCGCCCCAATTGCCATCGCCGCCATGGTGCCTGGCCGAACGCACGAGCTCCACCGAGACACCTGCCTCGACCGCCTTCATGACCGACTGGTTCAGCCTGTGCAGGTCATTGGCCAGCATGCGGATCGTCGCCTGCTGGTCGACGCTCATCGTGGTGGACTGCTCTTCCGCCCGTTCCTTGACGCGGCTTATCGATGCCATTGGTTTTCTCCTGTGTCCGAAGCCCTGTCGGGCGTTTCCTCTGTTGGTCGTCTTTTCGTGGACTTATTCCGCAGCCGGCTTGAACTGCGCGTGCTCCGTCGATTCATGCATGGCGGTGGTCGACGACTGGCCGCCGGTGATCGCCATCGACACGGCGTCGAAATATCCGGTGCCGACCTCGCGCTGGTGCTTGGTCGCGGTGTAGCCGTTGGCTTCCGCGGCGAACTCGGCTTCCTGCAACTCGGAATAGGCAGCCATCTGCCGCGCCTTGTAGCCGCGTGCCAATTCGAACATGCCGTAGTTGAGCTGGTGGAAGCCGGCGAGCGTGATGAACTGGAACTTGTAGCCCATGGCGCCGAGTTCCTTCTGGAACCTGGCGATCGTCGCGTCGTCGAGGTTCTTCTTCCAGTTGAACGACGGCGAGCAATTGTAGGCGAGCAGCTTGTCCGGGTGGTGCTTGCGCACGCCCTCGGCGAATTTCCTGGCCTGCGCCAGATCCGGCTTGGACGTCTCGCACCAGATCAGGTCGGCGTGAGGCGCATAGGCGACGGCGCGGGCGATGCAGGGCTCGATGCCGTTGCGCACATGATAGAAACCTTCAACCGTGCGCCCGGCGCCATAGTCGACGAAAGGCTGGTCGCGTTCGTCGATGTCGGAGGTGAGCAGCTTGGCCGCTTCCGCATCGGTGCGGGCGACAACCAGCGTCGGCGTGCCCATCACGTCCGCCGCCAGGCGCGCGGCGTTGAGGTTGCGGATGTGCGCCGCGGTCGGGATCAGCACCTTGCCGCCGAGATGGCCGCACTTCTTTTCCGACGCCAGCTGGTCCTCGTAGTGCACGCCGGCGGCGCCCGCCTCGATGAATGCCTTCATGATCTCGAAGGCGTTGAGCGGTCCGCCGAAGCCGGCTTCCGCATCGGCGACAATAGGCGCGAACCAGGTTTCGACCGAAAGCCCGTTGCCCTCTGAGGTCTCGATCTGGTCGGCGCGCTGCAGCGTGCGGTTGATGCGCTTGACCAGCTCGGGCGCCGCATTGGCCGGATAGAGCGACTGGTCCGGATACATGGCGGACGCCGTGTTGGCGTCGGCGGCAACCTGCCAGCCCGACAGGTAGATGGCCTTCAGCCCGGCGCGCACCTGCTGCATCGCCTGGTTGCCGGACATGGCGCCGAGCGCGTTGACGAAATCCTCCTCATGGATGAGCTTCCACAGCCGGTTGGCTCCCATTTCGGCCAGGCTCTGGCGGATCTGCACCGAACCGCGCAGCCGCTTCACATCCTCCGGCGAATAGGGACGTTCGATCCCGTCGAAACGGCCTTCCGGCGCCGATGGAACGAGGTTGTAAAAATCAGTCATGGGATACTCCGAAGGATTGCTGCGCTCTGGCCGGCGGCCAGTCATTGGCCTGCTGGAATGTGACTGAATTTACATTGCGGCGCGGAATGAGCCAGGTAAATCAACAAATATGCCGGGATATAAGGGAAAACTTGTGTTGTGTTTGACAGAGGGTCGCTGTAAATCTGTCATAATTGTAAAGAAATCGGCAGCGTGATTGCCGTGGAAATTGTGTAAATTCCTGTCAAGGATAGCCGATGGCTGACCAGAAGATATTCGCCGGGCCGCGCATCCGCCGCATCCGCAACGCCAAGGGCCTGACCCAGACGGCGATGGCCGAGGGGCTCGGCATCTCGCCGTCCTATCTCAACCTGATCGAGCGCAACCAGCGGCCGCTGACGGTGCAGCTGATCCTGAAACTGGCGTCCGTCTACAAGGTCGATCCGCATGAGTTGCAGGGCGAGGCAAGGGGGTCTGTCGCTGCCCTGAAGGAAGTGTTCACCGATCCGCTGCTGGTCGGCGAGTTGCCTGGAGATCAGGAGCTGATCGAGCTTGCAGAGGCGGCACCCAATGCGTCCGCCGCGGTGATAAAGCTGTTTCGCGCCTATCGCGAGCAGGCCGAGCGGCTGTCCGATCTCAACGAGCTTCTCGCCCGCGAGGGGCGGGCGACGGCGCTTTCCGGCGCCCGCCTGCCGATCGACGAGGTGCACGAGACCTTCGAGCGGCGGCCGAACCATTTTTCGGCACTCGAGGAAGAAGCCGAGGCTTTTACGTCTGTGCTCGATCCCGGCGACGACCTGTTCGGCGCGCTGAAAGCCTGGCTGAAGCGCGAATACGGCATCGTCGTCAAGGTGCTGCCGGTTGCCACGATGCCGAACTGGCGCCGCCGTTACGATCGCCACTCGCAGCGGCTGTTCCTTTCGGAGCGGCTGTCGCCGTTCGACCAGCTGCGCGAAGTGGCGATGGAAGCCTGCCTGATCCGCATGACGGTCGCGGTCGCCGGCGAGATCCAGGCGCTCAAGCTGAGCACGGACGAAGCCCGTCGTCTCGCCCGCTTCGAACTCGGCCGCTATGCGGCGCATGCGCTGATGATGCCCTATCAGGCCTTCTACGCCGCCGCAGTTCGCGCCCGCTACGACATCGATGTCCTGCGTTCGCGCTTCGGCGTCTCCTTCGAGCAGGCGGCGAACCGGCTGACCATGCTGCAGCGGTCGGGCGCCCCGGGGGTGCCCTTCTTCATGCTGGAGGTCGACAATGCGGGAAATCGCTTCCGCAAGGCCGGCAGCCAGGGTTTTCCGCACAGCCGCTTCGGCGGCGGCTGCCCCAAGCTGCCCGTGCATGTCGCCTTCTCCCAGCCCGGCCAGGTCTTCGTCGAAGCGGTGGAAATGCCCGACGGCGCCGAGTTCCTGTGCATCGCCCGCACGCTGGAAGGGCCGCAGGGCGCGTTCTCCGAACGACCGCGCCGCACCGCGCTGCTGCTTGGCTGCGACATCGGCTTTCGCGACGACATCGTCTATGGCGCGGCACTGCCGGGCGCGACGACCGCCGGAAAGTCCGGACCAGGTGTCATTGCGGCGACGCCTGTCGGGCCTGCCTGCCGGCTTTGCGAACGCGTCGGCTGCCTGGCGCGTGCCGAGCCGCCGGTGACGCGTCCGCTCGGCCTCGACGAGATGGTGACCGGCCTGAGCGCCTTCGACTTCCAGTAACGCGGCAGCAAAGGTGCCACAATCGTCGCCGGTGTCTGGATCACCCGCGGCTCAAGTCTTTGCGCTACGCGAACAGAGCAGTTTTTTGTCGTCCCTTGCGCATCGTCCCGTCCACAAAAGCCCGACAGTCGCGCCCATGACAGACGCAGCATCATCGCCCGGCCTTGTTACCCCGACAGCCTCGCCGCGCGAGGAACGCGTCGGCATGCTTTTGGTCTTCCTGTCGGCGCTGATGTGGAGTTTCGGCGGCACCATCGCCCGCTTCATCACCGTCGGCGACAGCTGGACGGTTATCTTCTGGCGCTCCGTCTGGGCCGCCGCCTTCCTGCTCTCCTTCATGGCCTGGCGTGACGGCTGGCGCGGCATGCTGAGATCGTTTCGCGACATGGGCCTGCCCGGTCTCGCCGTGGGGTTCTGCTTCGCCATCGCGTCGACATCCTTCGTCGTGGCACTCGCTTACACGACTGTTGCCAACATCCTCTTGATGCAGGCCGGCGTGCCGCTTCTGGCGGCGCTGTTTGCCTGGGTGCTGTTTCGCGAACGGGTGACTGTCGTGACCTGGGTGGCGATCGCCGCCGTCATCACCGGCGTTGCCATCATGGTGTCGGAATCGCTCGATGGCGCCGTCTCGCCCGTGGGGGACGGGCTGGCGCTGCTGATCGCATTCATGTTCTCGATCGCAACCGTCATCACAAGGCGGTTCTCCAGCGTGCGCATGACGCCTGCGACCTGTCTCGGCACGATCCTGGCCGCCGGCTTGGCGGCGTCGCAGGCGTCGACCTTTGCGGTGTCGGCCAGCGACATGGGTTTCCTCTTCGCCTTCGGCGTCGTCAATCTCGGCATTGGCCTGGCTTTCTTCGCCACCGGCGCGCGCCTGGTCCCGGCGGCCATCGCGGCGCTGCTCGGCACGTTCGAGCCGATTCTCGGGCCGATATGGGTCTGGCTCATCCATTCCGAGGTGCCGTCCGGGCGCACCATCATCGGCGGCGCGGTGGTGGTCACGGCGCTGCTTGTCCATATCGGGCTGGAGTTCAAGCGCCAAGCACGGCCGCAGCGAGCAGGCGTCACCGGGGTGCCGTCGCCTAATTGATGCCGGCCCGAAGCTTTGCCATTGACAACGTCGCTGCCGCCCGGGCAGGCTGGGAATACGGCAACAACAAGACAGGCGTATCTTGCCAAGTCTCCCCGGCGGCCCGATCGAGACCGGACCACATTCCTGTATTTCTGTCCGCGCGGCGGCGAAAGCTTCTGACGGCGCCGTAATTCCTTCCAGTCCAGGACAGCCGGACGGCCGCAGGCGGCGCGCGGATCGGTTCTTGTTGTCCCCTGGAAAGCTCAATACCCTGACGAAAATGCCCGGTCGCGCGCATGCCGCGACGAGCCGGCGACGGAACACTCACCAAAGGAGAATAGCATGATCCGCAAAGCGCTCTGGCTTTCGGCGACCTCGGTATTTCTGACCCTCTTCACCGCCGGCGGTCACGCCGCGGACCGCGTCGTCAACGTCTTCAACTGGTCGGACTACATCGACAGTTCGATCATCGACGACTTCACCAAGAAGACCGGCATCAAGGTCGTTTACGATACCTTCGATTCCAACGAGATCCTGGAAACCAAACTGCTCGCTGGCGGCAGCGGCTACGACGTCGTCGTGCCGAGCGGCAATTTCCTGGCCCGCCAGATCCAGGCCGGTGTGTTCCAGAAGCTCGACAAGTCGAAGCTGCCGAACATCTCCAACATGTGGGACACGGTTTCGGAGCGCACCGCCAAATATGACCCCGGCAACGAATACTCGGTCAATTACATGTGGGGCACCGTCGGCATCGGCTACAACATCAAGAAAGTGCAGGCGGCACTCGGCACCGACAAGATCGACAGCTGGGATACGTTCTTCAATCCGGACAGCCTCGCCAAGTTGAAGGACTGCGGCGTCTATGTGCTGGATTCACCAGCCGACATCATTCCGGCGGCGCTGAAATATCTCGGTCTGGACCCGAACAGCACCTCGCCCGACGACATTGCCAAGGCCGAGGACGCGCTGATGAAAGTGCGGCCCTTCATCAGGAAGTTCCATTCTTCCGAATACATCAACGCACTCGCCAATGGCGACATTTGCCTGGCGATCGGCTGGTCTGGTGACGTGTTCCAGGCACGCAACCGTGCCGTCGAAGCCAAGCAAGGCGTTGAGATCGGCTATTCGGTGCCGAAGGAAGGCGCCCAGATGTGGTTCGATCAGATGGCTATTCCGGCCGATGCGCCGCATACCGCCGAGGCACTCGAATTCATCAACTACATGATGACGCCGGAAGTGATCGCCAAATCGTCGAACTATGTGCTCTACGCAAACGGCAACAAGGCGTCGCAGCAATTCGTCGACAAGGCTCTTCTGGACGACCCGTCGGTCTATCCTGACGCAGCGACGTTGCAAAAGCTCTACACTGTCCAGCCGTACGATCCCAAGACCCAGCGCATCATCACGCGCAGCTGGACCAAGATCGTCACCGGCCAGTAAGCAATCCGACACGACCCCGGCAGCCAACTGCCGGGGTCGATTTTCTTTGGGGACTCAGGACAGACGGAGTGGGGATATGAAATCGCTTGGCAGCATCCGCAGGGATTTCGCGCCATGGAAGGACCCGAACGCCAAGCCATACATTCAGTTCGAGAACGTCACCAAGAAGTTCGGTGACTTCACCGCCGTCAACAATCTGTCGCTGACCATATTCGAGCGCGAATTCTTCGCGCTGCTGGGCGCCTCCGGCTGTGGAAAGTCGACGCTGCTCAGGATGCTTGCCGGCTTCGAGGAACCGACGGCTGGCCGCATCCTGCTCGATGGCCAGGATTTGCGCGGCATTCCGCCCTATCGCCGGCCGGTCAACATGATGTTCCAATCCTATGCCCTGTTCCCGCATATGACGGTGGAAAACAACATCGCCTTCGGCCTCAAGCAGGAAGGCATGGCCAAGCCCGATATCGAAAAGCGCGTCACCGACATGCTGAAGCTGGTCAAGCTCGAGCAGTTCGCCAAGCGCAAGCCGCACCAGCTCTCCGGTGGCCAGCGCCAGCGCGTCGCCCTTGCCCGCTCTGTCGCCAAGCGCCCGAAGGTGCTGCTGCTGGACGAGCCGCTCGGCGCGCTCGACAAGAAGCTGCGCGAGGAAACCCAGTTCGAACTGATGGACCTGCAGCAGGAACTCGGCCTCACCTTCGTCGTCGTCACCCACGACCAGGAAGAGGCGATGACCATGGCCGATCGCATCGCCATCATGGACAAGGGCGAAGTCATGCAGGTTGCGACACCGGCGGAAGTCTATGAGGCTCCGGCATCGCGCTTCGTCGCCCATTTCGTCGGCAACGTGAACATGTTCGAGGGCAAGGTTGCCGAACAGTCGGCCAACACGACGCGCATCACCGGCCCAAGCGGAGCCCAGATCGTCGTCGAGAATGGTGGCGCGGCTGCAAAGGCCAATGCCGACATCGTCTTCGCCATCAGGCCGGAGAAGATCAGGGTCTCGTCGAAGAAGCCGGCAGATGCCGTCAACGCTCTGGAAGGCGAGGTCTACGACATCGCCTATCTCGGCGACATGACCGTCTATCACGTCAGGCTGGACGACGGGCAGATCATCAGGGCAAGCGCCTTGAACGCGGTGCGCGTGACCGAGGATCCGCTGACCTGGAACGACCGCGCCTGGGTGTCTTTCCGGCCCGACGCCGGCGTCGTGCTGGCGCGGTAGGGGGCTGATATGTCCAACATCGCTGTCACCGACGCCGCCGTGCCATCGGTCGCCGACAAGCCGTTCCTGGCGCGGCTGGGCGCCGGCTTCGTCAACCGCCTCGTCATCATCGTCCCCTATCTCTGGCTGCTGTTCTTCTTCCTCGTCCCCTTCGTCATCGTCTTCAAGATTTCACTGTCGCAGACGGCGATCGCCATGCCGCCCTACACGCCGGTGCTGGGCTTCAAGGACGGCGTGTCAGGCTTCTTCGCCGGGTTTCGCGATCTCAACTTCGACAACTATGTCTGGCTGACGCAGGATGCGCTCTATTTCAAAGCCTACGTCACCAGCCTGATCATCGCCGCCATTTCGACCGTGCTCACGCTGCTGGTCGGCTACCCCATCGCCTACGGCATGGCGCGCGCGCCGGCCACCATCCGCCCGACCTTGCTGATGCTGGTGATCCTGCCGTTCTGGACGTCGTTCCTGATCCGAGTCTATGCCTGGATCGGCATCCTGAAACCCGAGGGACTGCTCAACCAGCTGCTTTTGTCGCTGCACATCATCAACCAGCCGCTGGTCATCCTCAACACCTACACGGCGATCTTCATCGGCATCGTCTACTCCTACCTGCCGTTCATGGTGCTGCCGCTCTATTCGTCTTTGGAAAAGATGGATTATTCGCTGATCGAGGCGGCCAAGGATCTCGGCTGCCCGCCGACATCAGCTTTCTGGAAGATCACCTTCCCGCTATCCCTGCCGGGCGTCATTGCCGGTTGCCTTTTGGTATTCATCCCGGCCGTCGGCGAGTTCGTCATCCCCGACCTGCTCGGCGGTTCGCAGACGCTGATGATCGGCAAGACCTTGTGGAACGAGTTCTTCGCCAATCGTGACTGGCCGGTGTCTTCGGCCGTGGCCGTCATCCTCCTGCTTCTGCTGACCGTTCCGATCATGCTCTTCCAGCAGGCACAGGCGAAGGCGCAGGAGCAGGACAAATGAACACCACCTGGAGCCGCTTCAACGTCACCTCGATCGTGCTGGGCTTTGCCTTCCTGTACCTGCCGATCGTGCTGCTCATCGTCTTCTCCTTCAACGAGTCCAAGCTCGTCACCGTCTGGGGCGGCTTCTCGACCAGATGGTATGTGTCGCTGTTCCACAATCAGGGCCTGATGGACGCCACCTGGGTCACGGCGCGCGTCGGCGTCATTTCGGCCACGGTGGCGACCGTGCTCGGCACGTTGGCGGCGCTCACCCTGACGCGTTACACCCGGTTCAGGGGCAGGGTGCTGTTTTCCGGCATGGTCTTCGCGCCGCTCGTCATGCCGGAAGTCATCACCGGCCTGTCGCTGCTGCTGCTCTTCGTTGCCGTCGGTCTCGATCGCGGCTTCCTGACCGTGACGCTCGCCCATATCACGCTGACCATGTGCTTCGTGGCGGTCGTCGTTCAGTCGCGCCTGGTTTCCTTCGACCGTTCGCTGGAGGAAGCGGCGATGGACCTTGGTGCAACGCCGACGAAGACCTTTTTCCAGATCACGCTGCCGGTCATCATGCCGGCGATCGTGTCCGGCTGGATGCTGGCCTTTACGCTGTCGCTCGACGATCTGGTCATCGCCAGCTTCACCTCCGGGCCGGGCGCCACCACGCTGCCGATGAAGATCTACAGCCAGGTCCGTCTCGGCGTGACGCCGGAAATCAACGCCGCCTGCACCATCCTGATCGCTGTGGTCGCGGTCGGCGTCATCATCGCCTCGATCGCCAACAAACGGCGTGAGGTGCAGCGCCAGCTGGATGAACAGGCCGCCCAGCGCGGTTAGCTGCGCGGTGGATGTTTCGGGCGGGGCTACTCGCCCGAAACGCCGCGGCTTATCGGCGAAATGAACGGCGTGCTCCATGTCCCGCCGACGAAGAAGGACGACTGGTTGGGGCCTTGCTGGCCATTCGCCTGCGTGGCGGCCTGGTCCGGCTGGATGACGCCGCCGGACAGTGCCAGCCCGCGCCCGGCGTAGGAGGCGATCCCGGAAAGCCAGATTTTGTATTTCGCCGAATTGGCCTCGGCCTTGTCCAGCCTTGCCACGCCTCTCGAAATGGTTGCCTTCACTTCGGCGCCGTCGATCGGCAATGTCCCGTCCGAAACGTCATCGAGTGCAAAGAAGCCGCCTTGTTCGGTATGCTTGAGGAAGGCCGGCAGGTTGAACTTGCTGAGCGCGCCGGGGCCGAAGGTCGCCGAGACCGAGCCATCGGCATTTTCAAAGATCGAATCCCAGGTCCTGCCCGGTCCCTTGAGGATGACCGAAACCGTACCCGTGCCTACCGGCACCAGCCGGGTCATCCCGGCAGCCGTAGCGAACGCGCCGCCGTCGACATCGGATGCGAGCAGCCGGATTTCGACCTGGGTGCCCTCGGGCTTGCGGTCGAAACGAAGGCTGGTCTGGATGTTGCCGCCAAAGGCCGAGGCGTCGGAGATGTCGAAGACGGAAAGGCCATCCTTGACCTGGGCGGTGGCGGCGACATCGGCAAGCTGGATGGCACCCGCCGTGGCATGCGCCGCCGACAGCCTGAGATCGAGGTTGATCCGATCGGCAAAACTTGTCTCGACGTCACCCGGTCCGGCTCCGCTTGCCGGTCCCAGCGGCGTGAAGGCGGACAGAAACGACCTGAGGTCGAGTGTGTCGAAGGCAAGCGTGCCCGAAATCACCGGCTGCGCGTCGCCAAGCGACAGGTCCAGCGCGCCCATACCCGGATTGTTGTCCAGCGCCAGTGCGGTGTTCTCGAACTTGATGCGCCCGGCCGACGCGGTGACCTTGCTCGAAATGCTGACCGAGCCGATCGCCGCGCTCGGCGCGATGCCAGCCTGCGTCCATTCCAGCACGCGGCGCAGCGAGGGAGCCGCGAACTTCACCTGGCCGTCGAAATAGGCATTCTCGGACATGCTGGCCGTGCCGTCGAAGGAGAAAGTGGCGGGCGCGGCCTTCAATGACAGGGCAAGCGGTGCCATGCCGCCGGCAAACAGCACCAGCGGCTTTGCCGAGGCGGCGTCCACGGTCACGCTTTCGCCGCGCCAGATTCCGGTTGCCGACAGCGTCGCATTGCTGTTCATCGCCGCCCAGGTCGCCTGGCCGCTAAGGCTGCTCAGGATCTCCACGTCCTTGCCGTTGACGGATGCCACCATGCGGCCGTCCCTGAACTCCACCGTGCCGAACGTGTCGGTCGGCAGCTTGTCGAGATCGGGCTTGGCGGGATCGGCACTGACCACGCCGCGCGCCGCGTCGATGGAGCGCGCGATGCGGCCGCCGGTCGGCGCCGTCGGCAGGAACAGGCCGTCCGCCGACCGCTGCACCCGGATCGTCGGCCGCACCAGCCGTGCCGTGGAAAACTCTACATCGCCGCGCAATGCCGCCATGGCCGAGAGGTCGACCTCGACCCGTTCGGCCTCGACGACCGGCGGCGCATCGGTGTCCGTCCACTTCGACAGCGTCACATCGGTCAGGATCGCGCGGAAATTCGGCCAGACCTCGATGCGCGGCGAGCCATCGATGGCGACGCGAAAGCCACTCCACGCGCTCATTTCCCAAGCGATGCGGTCGCGCACGATGCGCGTCGAGGCGATCAGCGGCAGGGCGGCGACCACGAGAGCGATGACGATTACGGCAGCGCCGATCGCCCATACTCCGCGGCGGATGAAGGATGACGGCATATCGCCCTGTATGCTTCCGTTCCGACAAAAATCGTCCAGTCGTCACTACGACTTAGGGCTGAGGCATTTCAAGTCTTTATGGCCCGGCGATGGCATTTGCGCACACTTGCCCGCATCGGCCGAACAAAATCTTGCTCTGCTGCGCTGCGATATGCATAAGCGGTGACGACCTTGGGAGGATCGATCATGGCCGCCGAAGTACCGCTCTGGACCCCGACGCAAGACCAGATTGATGCCGCGCCCTTGACCGGTTTCATGAAGGCCGCGGAGGCGAAAGCCGGCGCAGCGTTTCCTTCCTATTCCGAGCTTCACCGCTGGTCGGTCGAGGACCGCGAGGCATTCTGGAGCCTGGTGTGGGATTTTTCCGGCATTGTCGGCGAAAAGGGCGAGCGCGCCTTGGTCGATGGCGACAAGATGCCCGGCGCATCGTTCTTTCCCGATGCCACACTGAACTTCGCCGAGAACCTGTTGAAGAAGACCGGCGCTGGCGAGGCAATCGTGTTTCGTGGCGAGGACAAGGTCGAACGGCGGCTGTCCTGGAGCGAACTGCATGGCCTGGTCTCGCGCCTGCAGCAGCTTTTCCTGTCGCTCAAGGTGAAGAAGGGCGACCGCATTGCCGCGATGATGCCCAACATGCCGGAGACCATTGCCGCCATGCTGGCCACGGCCTCGATCGGTGCCGTCTGGTGTTCCTGCTCCCCCGATTTCGGCGAACAGGGCGTGCTCGACCGCTTTGGCCAGATCGAGCCTGTCGTCTTCATCGCGCCCGACGGCTATTGGTACAATGGCAAGGCGATCGAGGTCGCCGACAAGATCGCGGCGGTCGCGGCCAGGCTCGGCACCGTCCGCAAGGTCCTGGTCGTCGACTACCTCGGCACCTCTGCCGATGTGGCCGCGACCATCGACAAGGCCGTGGCGATGGAAGAGGCGCTCTCGCCCTTCGCCGTCAAGCCCGTCACCTTCGAGCGGCTGCCGTTTTCGCATCCGCTCTACATCCTGTTTTCGTCGGGAACCACCGGCGTTCCCAAATGCATCGTCCATTCGGCCGGCGGCACGCTGATCCAGCATGTCAAGGAACACCGGCTGCATGCCGGCCTCATCGACGGCGATCGCTTCTTCTATTTCACCACCTGCGGCTGGATGATGTGGAATTGGCTGGTGTCGGGCCTCGCTTCGGGCGCGACGCTGCTGCTCTATGACGGCTCGCCCTTCTACCCCGACGGCAACACGCTGTTCGATTTCGCCGATGCCGAGAAGATGACCTTCTTCGGCACCTCGGCCAAGTTCATCGATTCGGTGCGCAAGGCTGGTCTCAAGCCAATCCGCAGCCATGATCTGTCGACGGTGCGGGCGATCTCCTCCACCGGTTCGCCGCTCTCGCCCGAGGATTTCCGCTTCGTCTATGACGGCATCAAGAAAGACGTCCATCTCGCCTCGGTTTCCGGCGGTACCGACATCGTCTCCTGTTTCGTGCTAGGCGTGCCGATCGAGCCGGTCTGGAGCGGCGAGATCCAGGGGCCTGGCCTTGGTCTGGCCGTCGATGTCTGGGACGACGACGGCAGGCCGGTCCGTCAGGAGAAGGGTGAACTGGTCTGCACCAAGGCTTTTCCGGCGATGCCGATCGGCTTCTGGAACGATCCCGAGGGCAAGAAATACCGGTCCGCCTATTTCGAGCGTTTCGACAATGTCTGGTGCCATGGCGACTTCGCCGAATGGACCGGCCATGGCGGCATGATCATCCACGGCCGCTCCGACGCCACGCTCAACCCGGGCGGTGTGCGGATCGGAACGGCGGAGATCTACAACCAGGTCGAGCAGATGCCGGAGATACTGGAGGCACTGTGCATCGGCCAGGATTTCGACAATGACGTGCGGGTCGTGCTGTTCGTGCGCCTTGCAGCCGGCGTGCAGCTCGACGAGGAACTCGAAAAACGCATCCGCGCCAAGATCCGCAGCGGCGCAAGCCCGCGCCACGTGCCGGCCAGGATCGTCGCGGTGTCGGACATTCCCCGCACGAAGTCTGGCAAGATCACCGAGCTCGCGGTACGCGACGTGGTCCATGGCCGCGTCATCAAGAACAAGGAAGCGCTCGCCAACCCCGAGGCGCTGGAGCTGTTCCGCGACCTGCCGCAGCTGGCCGAGTGACCACAAGCGGCATGGTTAACCAAATATGTCGTGCGAATTTACCTAGATTTCACGAGTGGTACACATTCGTAAATTTTCCGCGGCGCCGGTAAGGACTTGTTAAGGCCCGGCGTCGATAGTCGCATGTAACTTGAGGGAGAAATCCCGTTCCTCAGCCCCCGGAGGATCTGAATTCGCTCAAGCCCCCGTTGTGACAGCAATTCCATCTCTAAGGCGTCCTTTGGGCGCCTTTTCTTTTTGCCGGAATTGGCTGCTGGCTGCCCGACCTTCTGGCTGCCCAACCTGTTATTCCGCGAGCACCCTGGTCGAGGGGAACGCGACCTCGACAAGCGTTCCTTCTCCCGGCGTCGAATTGATGGTGAACCGGGCGCGGTTCGCCTCCACCATGGCCTTGGTCAGCGGCAGGCCAAGTCCGGTGCCGTCGCCACGCCCGCGCTTCAGGGCGTTGATCTGCTTGAACGGCTTCAATGCCTGCTCGATCTCGGCCTGGCTCATGCCGATGCCTGTGTCGCGCACCCGCATGACGACGTCGCCCGAGGTCTCATAGGCGGTCGAGACGATCACCTGGCCGCCCGCCTGGGTATAGCGGATGGCATTGGACAGGATGTTGAGCGCGATCTGGCGCACGCTGCGCAAATCGGCCACCACTTCCGGCAGCCGCGAGGCGAAGCTGGAGCGGATGATGACGCGCTCGCGGTTGGCCTGCGGCTGCATCATCGCCACAGTCTCGGCCAGCGTGTCGTTGAGCGACACCGCCTCATAAGCCATCTCCTGCTGGCCGGCCTCGATCTTGGAGATGTCGAGCAGGTCGTTGACCAGATCCAGCACATGGTTGCCCGAGCGGTTGATGTCGCGCAAATAGTCGCGGTAGCGGTCATTGGCGACAGGCCCGAACTTCTCGTCGACCATCAGCTCGGAAAAGCCTATGATGGCGTTGAGCGGCGTGCGGATCTCGTGGCTGATGCGGGCGAGGAAATCGGTCTTCTGCGAGGAGGCGCGTTCGGCCACCGCACGCGCCTGGGTGAGATCCTCCTCCGCCCGTTTCCACTGCGTGATGTCGCGCACCACGGCGCAGAAGCCGCTGTCGTTGGGCAGCCGGCCGATGGTCATGAACAGCGGGATGAAGCGACCCTGCGCCTCGCGCCCAATGACCTCGCGGCCGTCATTCAGGACGCTCGCCACGCCCGGTTCGGACAGTCCGGTGAGATAGTCGCGCGCCGCCCGCTGGCTTTCGATGGCAAACAGCGAGGCGAACGGTTTGCCGGTCACCTCGTCGCTGTCGAAACCGAACAGCGCTTCGGCCGGGCGGCTGATCGAGCGGATGGTGCCGTCAGTGCCGATCAGCACGACGCCGTCGGTGGCGGTATCGATGATGGTGCGCATCTCGGCGATGCGCGCCTTGAGTTCGGAAATGTCGGGCTGTGTAGGCTCATCACTGACCACATGCAGAGCTACAGGCGTCTCATCCTCGCCGGAACGGCGCACGACCAGCATCAGTGCCTTGCCGTCGCGCCAGGGAACGGAGCGCAGGATGGCGTCGATCGGAAATTCCTGCCCATCGCGCGTCCTCAGCCGCAGCGCCCGATCGCTGCCGTCGGAGACGCCGTCCTCGGCGTAGGGGTCGGCAAACAGCGCGCCCAGGCCGCCGGCATCCTCGAGATCGTCCAGCGCGGCGTAGCCGGTCAGGTTCAGGAATTCCTCATTCGCGTAGTGCAACTGGTCGCCCGAATGAATGAGCAGTGGCACCGGCAGCTTGCCGAGCAGCAAGGTGTCCGGAGCCTTGCTTTCGTCGCCGACGGAAAATGCAGACGGCGTGAACCCTTCGGTCTTGAGCGGTGGCACCTGCAGGCGCGGCCGCTCGGCGTGGGCCTCTGCCCCGTCACTGGCCGCCTGCACGTCGGGCGCGGCGCCTTCCTCGCTGCCGGCCCAATCCTCATTGTCCTCGGCATCGCGAAAATCGGCCGACGTCATGCTGTCGTCGTCGACAGGCTCATGCGTCATGTCTGCGCCAACCGGTTCGGCGTCGGTCGCAGCGGGCTCGGTGCTCTCCGGTTCCGCCGCTGCCGGTTCGGAGACGGCAGGCTCGTCATTGTCCGCGACGGGGCCGGGTTCGCTCTGGTCGGCATAGTCGAGCAGAGAGCCGGTTGCACCGGGCGAGGTGTCGTCTTCCGCACGAACTGCTTCGTCCACGCCGTCGAGCCGCGCAAGATCCGCTTCGTCCTCGGCATCGACTTCGGTCTCGGAGGGCTCGGCCAGGACCGCGTCGCCTTGGGGCTCTGTCGCCGGGTGTTCGCCGGCATCCTTCGGCTCTTCGGGTGGCGTTGCGGCATCTGCCTCCGAAACCTCGCCGGTCGCATCGGCTGGAGCGTCCGTCTTCACGGCCGGCGCCTGTGCTTCCTCCACGGGTTCAGCGGGTGCTTCTGCCGCCGGCTCCGCGGGGCTTTCGACGCCGGGCTTTTCAGCCTCTGGCGGCTCGGCCGTCGAACTGTCCTTCTTCAGCCGTTCGCCGATCTCGCGAAACGCACTGCGTTCCAAGGTCGACAGCCCCTTGTCATTGACCGGCTGCCGGTGTTCAGCCAGCCGGATCACCTTGTCGGCAAAGCGCCGCTCCGGTTTCGGCACGATGGTCAGCGCCGGTACCTCGCCCTTGAACGGATCCGCCTTCGGTTCGCCGGCTTTCGGCTCTTCGGCGGCAGGTTCGACAGCTTCTGGTGCCGCCGGAGCCTTGCCGTTGGGCATAAGTGCCATGCCGATCGCTTCGGGATCGACGACGGCGTCGCTGGGGCGGGCAACGCCGAAGCCGCGGAAGCCTTCGAAAGCGCGGCTGCGGCCATAGACGGGCAAAGCCGCGAGGTCGACGGGGATCTTCAGATCGGTGCCGACGACCGGCCACAGCGCGGTGCGGCCGGACCAGGTGTCGCGCCGCTCCAGAAGGCCGGCGATCTCGCCGGACGCATCGAGGCCGAAGGCCGCCGCGACATCCCTGAAGCGCCGGCCGATCACATCGGCGGCCGGCTGGCCGACGATATCGGCGAACTCCGGCGACAGCGCGCTGAATTTGCCTTCGGCGTCGGTGCGCCAGACGAAACGCATCGGCGCCGCCGAGCGGTCTATCGTCCTGGCAGCCGGGGTTGCGGTCGGGACAGTCGGGGAGGTTGCCTGGATGCCATCCGCTCCGCTTTTTTCGACGGCAGCGTCAGCGGCGGTCTGTCCAGGCACGGTTTCCGGGTCGGGCGTCGCGGGCGCTGGCCGCCCATCGTTCTCGTCGGCATTGAAGTACCAGTGGTCGTGCTGCGACGGCGCTCCGCCTGTCGGCGGCTGGTCGCTGTTTGCCGCGACCGGTGTCTGGCCGGCCGTTTCCGCGCTCTCCCGCGCTGCCGGTCCCACGATGTCCTCAGCGGCGGCTCCGGCAGGGACGGGTTCTTGGCCCACCGCATCCGCCCGTGGCTCTGCCGCCGGCTCGTTGTCGAGTTCGGGTTGGGATTGCACGGCGGCGCCAGCGGCCACTCCGTCGGAGCGGTCGTTCGCCGGCGCTCGCTCGATGGCGCCGCTCTCCTCCATTTGATCTTCGTCGATCACCACCAGGAGATGACGCTCCGGCGTCAGCCGGGCGAGACCGGCCGGGTAGGATGTCTTGCTGCCCGGAACGAGGCGCTTGACGATGCGCTCGCTCTCGGCGGCCACGTCGGCCACCAGTGCCGCCAGCGTCTCGGGCTGGATGCCGAGCGCCGCAAAGCCCTCGGACGCTGCCTCGACCTTGCCTTCGGCATCGATGAAGGCAATGAAATGACCGTCTTCGGTAAACCCACTGATCGCTCGATTGGCGATTTCGGCAGTGCTGCGCGAACCCGTCTGGGCCGCCGGCACCGCCAGCATGATCGCCTTCTCGTCATCGGGCAGCGTCACGGCGCTGGCGAGGAAGCCGGCGGCGCGGCTGGTCATTCCGGTTGCCAGCCGGACCGTGATGGCACGGTCGCTGCCGATCTCGGGAAAGCCGCTGGTCGCCATGATCTGGCGGCGGGCGATCAGCGGCAGCCGCGCCGACGCACCGATGATGGCTTCGATGTCGGGATAGCCGAACGCCGCGGCACCCGGCCCATTGGCCCAGATCACCTGTTCCAGATCCACCGACAGGATCGCGATTGCGTCGCCGGCGGCGAACCGCTGGCGGACCGCGTCGAGCACGGCGACATCGAGGAAGGAGTATTCGGACGGCATGCGCTTGGCGAACCCTCACGGAGCGGCGAAATTTGCAGTTAACGCTTTGTTAATAAAAGCCGCAGGCGCGAAGGTCCACAAGCCAGAACGTGCAAAGGTTGGAATTTGGGCTTTTGGTTAACGGCGGAAAACAATTTTTTTGTGCACTGCAACAAAGATATTGCAATGCACAAAAATTGCCTTTATATTGCCATCATACATGAACGAGACGGCTTTCTGTCAAAGCCGCTGCCGCTGAAAAGGATGGAAAATGTCCAGGACCAAGACCGCCGAGACGATCGAAAACGTTGAATTCCCGAGCTTCGACGCTTCCAAGGCCACCGACCAGATCCGCGCTTTCGCCGAAAAGGGCGTTGAGCAGTCGAAAGAGGCCTATGCCAAGCTGAAGACCGGCGCCGAGGAAACACAGAAGGCTCTGGAGTCCACCTACGAGACCGCCAAGACTGTTTCCGGCGACCTCTCGCTCAAGACCATCGCGGCGCTGCGCGCCAATGCCGAAGCCGGCTTCTCGCATCTCGAAGCCCTGATCGGCGCCAAGTCGCTGTCGGAAGTCGTCGAGCTGCAGACCGCTTTCCTGCGCAAGCGCGTCGAAATGACCGTCGAGCAGGCCAAGGACTTCCAGGCTGTTGCCTCCAAGGCGGCCGAAGACGTCTCCAAGCCGATCAAGACCGCCTTCGAGAAGGCCGTGAAGGACATTAAGGCTGCCTAATATTTGCGCTTGGTTGAAAGATGCAACAAAAGGTCGCGTTTTCTTCAAGCCCATAAAGCGTATGATGACAGCCATCAACGAATACCCGGCGAGTGGAACCTCCTCCCTCTGCTTCCCGGGGTGACCAGCCAGCACCTCCTCCCGCTGGCTCGTAACAGGAAAAGGCCGGCACCTCCTCCCGCCGGCCTTTTTCTTTGCCCGGCGAAACCAGCGTCGTTGCGGCGAGATGTGGGGAACTGCCCTTTGCTTTCCAAAAGCCTTGAATTAGAATCCATAAGCCCGTAAGGACGCATCGCCGAACGACAGAGCAGATCGCCGGGACTTCCCACCTCGATCTGCTCAGGCAAACGTGCCGTTGTAGCTCAGATGGTTAGAGCGCCGGATTGTGGATCCGGAGGTCGCTGGTTCGATCCCAGCCAACGGTACCATCGGCTTTTTCACAAGGCCTTGATCTTCTTCGGGCGAACTCAATCGCTCCCGGAAACCGTCGCACCCATGTGATGCGGCACATTGCCGGCATCGCGGTCGCCGTGCCCGACGGCGAGCTCGAGATCGTGCCGAGGCAGTTATGCGCCATCAATCTGCCGGCCGGCCATTGACGGAGTGCCGGCGTCCGCCGGACAGGCCGTGCTTCCGGCATGCCGCACCGCAGAATGCGGCATGCCGGTGTGCGACCAATGCATGTCGCCCAAAAGTGACCCGGTTTTCAGCGCGACGCGCTCTAATAGGTTGTCCGCCCGCCCGACAGATCGAAGGTCGAGGCCGTGGTGAAGCTGTTCTCCTTGGAGATGAGCCAGGCGACCATGGTCGCGGCCTCGTCGACCTTCCAGCAGGCGGCCGCGCGGGATACGCGAGTGCATGTATTCAATGCGCTCGGCCGTCAGTTGTTCGAGGATGCGCGTCTGCGCGGTGGCCGGCGAGATGCAGTTGACCGCGATGTCGTACTGGGCCAGTTCGTTGCCGAGCGACTTGGTCATGCCGATGACGGCGGCCATAACCGAGCGCTTCCGACTTGGTGCGCCCGCCGGGTGGGCCGCCTCAACCGAGCAGGTCGGCCGCGACTTCGAGCGTGTTGCGGAACGACGTCTCGATATGGTGTTCCATCGCTTGCGCTGCCCCCTCGGCGTCATGGCGCTTGAGCGCGTCGAGGATGGCCTCGTGCTGCTCGATCGTCTGTTCGCCATAGCCGGGCTTGGGAATGGCGAGGTAACGGCCGCGATCCATCTGCGCCTTGGAGATGTCGACGGCGCGCCAGATCATCGGCAGGCCGCAGATCTCGGCGATGGTGCGGTGGAAGACATCGTCGAGTTGTATCGCGGTGGCATATCGGCCGCGCGATATGGCAAGCCGATGCGCCGCCATATTGTCTTCAAGCAGTTCGGCCGATGCCGGTGTCAGCTTGACGGCCGCGCGCCGCGCGCTCTCCATCTCCAGCGCCCGACGGATGACATAGGCTTCTTCCAGGTCGGCGCGGCTGATCGGCGCGACATAGGTGCCGGTCTGCGCCAGGATCTTGACGAGACCCTCGTCGCTGATGCGCTTGACGGCTTCCCGCACCGGAGTGCGTGAGACGCCGAGGGCTTCGGCGATCGCCACCTCGTTGATCACTTCCCCCGGCTTCATCTGCCCGACGACGATCAGGTTGCGGATCTTCTGATAAATCTGATCGCGGAGCGGCAGAGCCCGATTGAGGGTCGAAGGATCCAGGTCCATGGCAAATCCGTGGCTTCGTTCACCAGAAATGATCAGATTATACTAGAATGTAAATCGCGCTGCATCCAATGCGAGCCGTGGTTCGTCGACGATGGAAGGGGTTGCGCAGTCGCAATAGTCGCTATCCGCAGTGAGGAATTCGACCCGCAAGGGAAGGCTTGCACCGAGCCGCATGCCGATAGGCGAGCACTCCGGCCGAAGGCGGATCGCGCTCAGCCGGGCCGCCTGCTCCATCTTCCGCGGCGACTTGCGTGATTTGGCTGCATAGCCGGGTGTGGCGGATCCAGGATGCAGCCGACGAGGGTCGCATCTGCAAAGGTTCGCGCTGCGGGCATTCAATCGAAGAAGCCGGCGTCCTCTTCCTTGAGGTATTTCTTCGCGCCCACGGCATCGATGTCGAGGCCCAATCCGGGGGCCTCGAGCAGGTCGATCATCGAGTCCTTCACGATCTGCGTCGGCAGGCCAACAACGATATCCTCCCACCAGGGGTCGGAGGCGCTGGGATATTCGAAGGCGATATAGTTGGCGGGCAGTGTGGCGCAGACGTTGATCAGCGCGCCGAGGCCCAGCAGACCGTTTGCCGTGCCATGCGGCGCCATCATGATCGAATGCATGTAGGCATGCTCGGCCACCCATTTGAGCTCGGCGATGCCGCCGATATCGGCGGGGTCCGGGCCGATGACGCGGACCGCCTGTGTTTCGATCAGTTCCTTGAAATTATGGCGCAGGTAGATCTGCTCTCCCGTGTGGATGGGGGTGGAAGTGGATGTCGTGAGTTCGCGGTAGGCCTGCGGATTGACCCATGGCACGTAGTCGCCCGTCAGCATGTCCTCGAGCCACATGAGATTGTATTTTTCCACCGCCTGCGCGAAGCGGATTGCGTCCGGCAGGAACCAGCCCGGGCCGCAATCCAGGGCAAGGGAGACCTTTTCGCCGAGCACCTCCTTCATGGCGATGACGCATTCGACCATGTGCGCCATGCCGCGCTCGCTGATCTGCCCTTGGTCCATAGCGCCGTGATAGGTCGGCGGCTGGCGGACACCGTAGTGGAAGTCGGGCACGCTGGTCTTCATGTTGGAGTGGAAGGAGATGCCTTGCTTGACCATGAAGAAGTTTTCCGGCCGCTCCATCATCCATTTGACGTCGGCCGCGTAGTCCTCGGGTCTGTCCCCGGTGCGCTTCTTGCGGATGGAGCCGTTATAGACCCGGACCTTGTCACGCACCTTGCCACCGAGCAGCTTGTAGACCGGAACGCCTGCCGCCTTGCCGGCGACGTCCCAGAGTGCGTGCTCGATGGCACTGACGGCGGCGCCGTAGGGCTTGAACGAACCGCGTTGGCGGATCTTCAGCATGCAGCGTTCGACATCGGTCGGGTCTTCACCGATCAGTGCGTCGCGAAAATGCAGAACCCAGGGCTTGAGATAGGGCTTGGTGTACTCGACCTCGCCCAGGCCATGGAGGCCCTCGTCAGTGACGACGCGGACGATGGGGTGCTTGCCGATGACGGCGCACCGGAGATCGGTGATCTTCATGATGTCCTCTATTTCACCGACGAGAAGGCGGTTGGCGCGAGAAACTGGCTGGAAATATTTGCCAGGATCGGGCCGTCGCGCTCGGACTCGTCGCGGACCTTGAGCCATGCCGGATCGGTGGTGAAGGCCTTCCATTTCATCTCGCGCTCGGCAAGGGATTCCCAGGCGACGAAATAGGTCAGTCGATTGCTGCTTTCGCCGACCACAGTGGTGAAGAACCCGGCCTGGCGAATGCCGTGCCTATCCCACAGCGCCAAGGTATGGTCGTTAAAGCGCTTGAGCAGCGCCGGCAACTGGCCCGGCAGGCAGTCGTAAATGCGAAGTTCGTAGATCATGGTCGATCCTTGTGTTCATCTCTCCCTCCTGGAAGAGGTGTAGAGTCAGCTCCAGGTCCGATCCCAGGAGTATTCGTCATCCCAGTGATCGGTCGGCTGCCAAATACCTTTGACGCCTTCCTGCAGGTGCTGGCTGATGACTTCATCGACCACGTCGTCGATGCCCAGCCCCGGCTTGTCCGGCACGGTGATGAACCCGTCCTTGACCAGCGGTTTGGGCAAGCCCGTGACGATATCGTCCCACCAGTCCACTTCGACGCTGTGATATTCGAGCGCCATGAAGTTTTCCGTGGCCACCGCGACATGCGCGGCGGCCATTGCGGCGATCGGGCTTTCCGCCATGTGGATGGCCATGGCGACGCCATGGTCCTGCGCCGCGTCGCCGATCTTCTTGGTCTCGAGGATGCCGCCCGAGGTAAGCAGGTCCGGATGGATGACCGAGATGCCCGCCTTGAGCAGCGGCTCGAAGCCTTCCTTGAGGTAGATGTCCTCGCCCGTGCAGATCGGCACCGAAGTCGCCTGCTGCAGCTGCCGATACTGCTCGGTGTACTGCCAGGGGATCACGTCCTCGAGCCAGGCCGGGGCATATTTCTCGATCCGCCGGGCGAGGCGGATGCCGTCCTGCAGCGAGATGTGGCCGACATGGTCGATGGCGAGCGGGATTTCGTAGCCGATCACCTCGCGGACCTCGTGGATATATCGGTCGAGTAGGTCGATGCCCTTTTCGGTGAAGTGGAGGCCGGTGAAGGGATGCTGCACGTTCTGCGCGTCATAGGCGGCGTTGCGCGCCCGGCGCTCGTCCAGCGTACGTGCCCGGCCGCGAGCGGCGTGCCCGCGGAAACCATCGAGCACGCCAGCCGGCGCGACCACCGCGCCTGGGATGTGGGAGATCTGCGTCAGCCCGAGGTCCATCTTGAGGAAGGTAAAACCGAGATCCATCCGCGCCTTGAGCCGCTTGCCGGTCTCGGTGCCGCTAGGCTTCTCCGCGTCGGTATCGCAATAGACACGCACCTTGTCGCGGAACCGTCCCCCGAGCATCTGGTAGATCGGCACGCCATAGGCCTTGCCGGCAAGGTCCCAAAGCGCGATCTCGACCGCCGAGACACCGCCACCCTGCCGCCCGTGGCCGCCAAATTGCTTGATGCGGCGGAACAGCCGGTCGACGTCGCAGGGGTTCTCGCCCAGCAACCGGCTCTTGAGCATCAGCGCATAGGTCGCGCTGGCGCCGTCGCGCACTTCGCCAAGGCCGACAATGCCCTGATTGGTGTAGATCTTGATGAGCGCCGAAGTGAACGGCGCGCCGACGATCTCGGCGACGCGCAGATCGGTGATGCGCAGGTCGGAGGGTTTGGAGTTCGTGTTGACCCGATTGAGAGCCTCGCCGGCTCCGTCCGTCTTTGGCATGACTTGTCCTCGTTCTGGTCGGGGCTTGTCGCCCCAAACGCTGGCCGGCATGAAGCCTTGCTAGCTCAGCTCAATCTCATGGGCCTGCAAGTAGTCGCGGTTCATCTCGACACCGAGGCCAGGCTTCGCCGTCAGCTTGAGGCTGCCGTTCGAAACGTCGAGCGGTCTGTCGATGAGGTGATCGTATTTGCCCAGGTTCCACTCCGACGTTTCGAGCTTGTAGAAGTTGGGAACGGTCATCATCACCTGCGCTCCCGCAACCACGTTGATCGGGCCCGCGGCGTCATGTGGCGAGACCGGGATGTAGTAGGCCTCGCAGAGGGCTGAAATCTTTTTGAGCTCGGTAATGCCGCCAGTCCAGGTGACATCCGGCATGATGTAGTCGGCGAGCCTGTTCTCGAGTACCGGCACGAAATCCCATTTCGTGTGGCCGCGCTCACCCCATGAGATGGCGGCACTGACCTTCTCACGCACCTGCTTGAGGGCATTCAGGCTCTCGGGCGGACAAGGCTCCTCAAACCAGTCGATCTGGCCGGCTTCCTCGAGGCTCCGGCAGAGGCGAATGGCGGTGGGGACGTCGAAGCGGCCATGCGCATCGATGAGGATGTCGACGTCAGGGCCTGCCGTTTCGCGGATCAGCGCCGTAAGTTCGGCCGCTTCGCGCTCGTCCTTGCGGGTCATGCTGCCGTCGAGATAGCCGTCCCGCTGTTCACGCGCCAAGCCATCGGCGGTCCGACCCTGGTGGGGGAAGGGATCGAACTTTAGCCCGGTATGTCCGGATTCGACGATGTCCAGGATTTCGCGGACCACCGCGTCCTTGCTGGTGAACTTGGCCTGGTTGGGATGAGTGTAGAGAGCGATTTCATCACGCACCGGCCCGCCCAGCAACTCGTAGATCGGTTTGCCCAAGACTTTGCCCCGGATGTCCCATAGCGCTATGTCGATGGCGCTCACGCATTCGACGGCGGCGCCGCGGCTGCCCATATAGGTGAAGCTGCGGAAAATCTTGTGCCAGAGATGCTCGATACGCGCAGGATCCTCACCTGTCATGGCGACACCGATCTGCCGCAGGATCGTGCAAAGAGCGCGGTTGGCGAGTCTGGTCGTGGTGGTGATTTCTCCCCAGCCGCTTACCCCTTCGTCGGTCGTCACCTCGACGAACAGGTACTCTCCCCAATAGGAAGCATCGGACTTGATCAGCCACGGCCGAACGCTGGTGATTTTCATCTCAACTCCCTTTGTCTGAAATGTCAGGGCACGATGTTCTGGACTTGAGCTCTCGTCCTATCCGGCCCGAGCGGCGTTGCGCGCACGCATCTGTTCGAGAACATGCCGGCCGGAACCCTCGACATGGCGGGAGACGAGTTCGGCCGCCTTGTCGGCTTCTCCCGCCTTCACCAGCGCAATGAGTTCGCGGTGCTCGCGCATGATTGCGGCCCGCCGGGCGAGCGTGAAATTGAAACGCCTGCTCACGGCTCGCAGCACTTCGCGATGCTTCCACCAAAGCTCGGCGGCATGGCGGTTGTAGTGCCGCTGGTACATCACGGTGTGGAAGGCGGTATCCAGCTCGCTGTGCCTGAACGTGTCGGCGAAGTTGTTCTCTTCGATCAAGCCCTGGAGACGTTCGAGTTCGGCGATGTCCTCACCGGTGGCCATATTCACAAACCATCGCGTCAGCGCCGGCTCGATCAAGACACCGATCTCGTAGATATCGCGGACGAAATCCTGATCTATGGGTCGCACGCGCGCCCCGCGGTTGGCGACGAAGGTGACAAAGCCCTCCCCACGCAACAGCTGCAGCGCCTCGCGCACGGGATTGGTCGAAGTCCCGTGGCGCCGGGCGAGATCGGTGACCACAAGCCGCTCGTTGGCGGCGAGCCGTCCCTCGATGATGTCTTCCCTGATCCGCTCATAAAGCGAGGCGCCCTCGCTCGAAGCCCCGATGGGATCGATCCCATCGGGTGGCATGGCTTTGAAATCAGCTATTTCGGCCAAGGCCGGCTCCTCAGGTCAATACATTCTTTGCCGGATATCACACACGGCTTTCACAAACAATGTACGATCCTGTGCGTTGACAGACAAACAACGATCTGAAAACGTACTAAATGGTCGAGAGGGTACACCCGTGCCGAAAAAGGGCATCCTCGCGATCGCAGGGCGGAGAACCAGGGAGGATACCTATGACGAGAATTACGCTCGGCAGTGCGGTCCTGCGCGGCACTGTCGTCGGTGTTTTGACGGCATCGCTGATGTCCACATCGGCGCTTGGTGCGCCGCCGGTCGACCTGAGCAAGTGGTCGCCGGAGTATGTGCGCTCGATTGCAGGCACACAGGAGTTCGACACCGCCGCCGATTGCGGCAAGGTCACCCCGCTCGATTACAAGGGACGACTGACGTTCTGGTATCAGGGCGTCTTCGAGGGCGACCCCGATCTCCTGCGCCAGTACTACAAGGATTTCTTCGCGACCTTCCGCAAGACCTATCCGAACATCCAGCTTGAGGATCAGGCGCTCACCTATAACGATCTCCTGGACAAGTTCCGCACGGCGCTCCTTGGCAATGCAGCGCCAATGGCGGTCCGCTTGCAGATCCTGGGTGGCACCGAGTTCGCCTCGAAGGGCTATCTGGAGCCGCTCAAGCCCGAGGATGTCGGATATTCGACCGAGGATTTCTGGCCCGGCGCCATGAAAGCCGTGACCTGGGACGGTGTGACCTACGGCATCCCAACCAACAATGAAACCATGGCGTTCATCTGGAATGCCGACATTTTCAAGCGCGCGGGTCTCGATCCGGACAAGGCTCCGGCAACTTGGGACGACGTCGTGAAGTACTCCAAGCAGATCCACGACAAGCTCGGCATCGCCGGTTACGGGCTCGTGGCGCGCAAGAATGCCGGCAATACCCCGTACCGCTTCATGCCTCAGTTGTGGGCCTATGGCGGCGGCGTCTTCGACGAAGCCAGAGCGAACCCGACCTATAAGCAGATCGAGCTCGACAGCCCGCAGAGCAAGGCCGCGCTGCAAGCCTCTTACGACATGTATGTCCGCGACAAGTCGGTTCCGGTTTCGGCGCTCACCAACCAACAGGCCGACAACCAGCCGCTGTTCCTCGCCGGCCAGCTCGGCATGATGATCTCGCACCCGTCCGATTACAATGTCATGCTCGATCTGCAGGCGAAGGCGACGGGCGCCGACAAGGACAAGGCGCAGACCGTCATCGACAATATGCGCTACGGGCTGATTCCGACCGGTCCCGACGGCAAGCGCGCCGTCGTGTTCGGCGGCTCGAACATCCACATCCTGAAGCCCGAATATGTCGAGGGCGGCAAGGTTGACGAACCGGCTGCGAAGGCCATCATCTGCATGTGGACCAGTCCCGAATGGTCACTGAAAATGGCCTATGCGGGTTCGAACCCGGGCAACCTTAACGGCTTCAAGACCAAATGGATGAAGGAGCGTCTGGACAGCATCAAGTTCCTCGACGTCACGACCTCCATGCTGCCATACGGCATCCCGTTCCCGGCGCTGCCGCAATCTCCCGAGATCATGAACATCATCGTCCCGGACATGCTCCAGAATGCCCTCACCGGAGCAATGACCGTCGACCAGGCAGCCGACGACGCGGCCAAGAAGGTGAAAGACCTGATGGGCGGCGGACTCTAGCCGAAGCCTGACCTGCGATCTTGCCGGTTGCGCCCGGAGCGCAACCGGTTCTTTCCGAAAACAAGGGCCCGCCAAAGTGACGATCGTGACCGGCAAGAGCGGGGCTCGCGGGAGATTGCGACCCCTGCTGCGCAAGATTTGGGAGCATCGCGCCGACTACGCGTACGTGCTTCCCGCGATTGCCGTCATGCTGATCGTCATCGCCTATCCGATCTACTACACGATCGAACTGTCGTTCTTCAACACGCCGCCTGGCCTGCAGCTCCGCGACAAGATCTTCATCGGCGTCGACAACTACACCGCCATCCTCACCAGCCCGGTGTTCTGGAAGGTCACCTCGAACACCCTTATCTGGACACTGGCATCCACCTTCCTCTCCTTTGTCCTGGGATTTGGCTGCGCGCTGGCCCTGCATCGCGACTTCATCGGTCGGGGGGTGCTGCGCGCTATCCTGATCATTCCCTGGGTCATCAGCGCCGTCGCCGCGTCCTACATCTGGAAGTGGATCTATCATTCGGACTTTGGGATCATCGGCGCCGTGCTGGTCGGCCTCGGATGGGCCGACCGGCCGCCGAATTTCATCGACAGCGTCAGCACGGTGCTGCCCTCCCTGATCGTCGTCAATATCTGGCGGGAGTTCCCGTTCGCCATGATCATGATGATGGCCGGTCTGCAGACCGTCCCGGACCAGTTGCTGCGCGCTGCAAAGGTCGACGGAGCCAGCGCATGGCAGCGCTTCTGGCACGTCACCTTCCCGCACCTTAGAAACGTCTCGACGGTGACGATCCTTCTTCTGGCAGTCGCCAACTTCAATTCCTTCATCATCCCCTGGATCATGACCGGCGGCGGGCCGTCGAACGCGTCGCATATCTGGATCACGCACATTTATGAGCTCGCCTTCGGCCGGCAGCGCTGGGGCGTCGCATCGGCCTACTCGGTGCTCCTGTTCTTCATTCTGATGACGCTCGGCTACTTTTACGTCCGCGCGCTAAGCGGAAACGACCGGAAGGATGAGAGCGCATGAGCACGATTGCCGAGACAGCCGCTCGAGGCCAGACCCGTCGCCGCATACGCGTCGACGGATGGCGTTGGAGCGGGCGCATCTTCCTCGTGTTCATGCTGCTCTACACCGCATTGCCGATGATCTGGATGCTGATCACCTCGATCAAGTCCGGCTTCGCGGCGATGCAATTCCCGCCGCAATGGTGGCCGGACGAGCCTACCCTCGCCAGCTACCAGAAGCTGCTCGATCCGCAGAACAGTGTCGGCCAGGACTTCCTCCGCTTCTTCTGGAACAGCCTTTACGTCTCCACTGCCACGACCGTCCTTTCGGTGATCGTGGCGGTTCCCGCGGCCTACGCCTTTTCGCGCTTCACCTTCCCGGGCCGGAACTTCCTGTTCTTCGCCGTCTTGCTTCGCAACATGTTCCCGGCGGTGATCTTTCTGGTGCCGCTCTTCATCCTGATGCGCGCGATCGGGCTGGTGAACACGCATGACTCGCTCATTCTCACCTACCTCACATTCGGACTGCCGTTGGCGATCTGGCTGCTCAAGGGCTTCTACGACAACATTCCGGTGCAGCTCGAGCAGGCAGCGCGCATCGACGGAGCGACGCGGTTCCAGGCCTTCATCCTGATCGTGATGCCACTCTCGGCACCAGGGATCATCGCCACCGCGATCTATTCCTTCATCGGCGCGTGGAACGAGTACATCTACGCCTACACCTTCCTCTCCAAGAACGAGCAGTTGACCCTGCCGGTCGGCATCCAGCGCTTCTTCTCGGAGAACACGACCGACTTTCCGGGTCTGATGGCGGCCAGCTTCATGATGAGCGTGCCCGTCGTGGTGCTGTTCCTCGTCCTGCAACGATACTTCGTACGCGCCCTTACAGAAGGCGCCGTCAAGCACTAGGAGTTGCCGATGGCCCACGTGGTCCTCAAAGATCTCGTCAAGACGTATGGCAGCTTCAAAGCCGTCAACGATGTTTCGCTGACGGTCAATGACGGCGAGTTCGTTGCACTCGTCGGCCCCTCAGGCTGCGGCAAGACGACCACGCTCAATCTCGTCGCCGGGCTGATCCCGGTCACATCCGGCGACATCGTCATCGGGGACCGGGTGGTCAACGACCTCGACCCCAAGGACCGGGACATCGCGATGGTGTTCCAGAACTACGCGCTCTACCCGCAGAAATCGGTCTACAAGAACCTGGCGTTCCCGCTGCAGATGCGCAGATTGCCCAAGGACGAGATCGACAGGAAGGTCAGGGAAGCCGCGCGCGTGCTCGACATGACGCAGTTGCTCGAGCGCAAGCCGCGCGAACTTTCAGGCGGACAACAGCAACGCGTGGCCCTGGGCCGCGCCCTCGTTCGAGATCCGGCGGTGTTCCTGATGGACGAACCGCTCTCCAACCTCGACGCCAAGCTGCGCGTGCAGATGCGGTCGGAGATCAAGCGCTTCCACCAGGATCTCAAGGCGACGATCGTCTATGTGACGCACGACCAGCTCGAGGCCGTGACCATGGCAGACAGGATGGCGGTGATGAACGGCGGATACCTGCAACAATACGATTCACCGGCGCAAGTTTTCGCACATCCAGCCAACATGTTCGTCGCGAGCTTCGTTGGCAGCCCTGCGATGAGCCTTATTCCACTGCAGGCGTCGACGGACAACGGCGACACCGTCCTTTCGAGCGCTGAAGGCTGGAGCCTTGAGCTGTCGCAACCCAACGCGCGCAAGGTCCAGGGAGCGACTAGCAGGAAGGTCGTTCTCGGTGCGCGACACTCGACCATCAAGCTGCACAAGAGCGCGGTGCACGGAGCCATTCCGGCCAAGGCCTATACGGTGGAACCAACCGGAGACATCACATTCGTGCAGGCGTTTCTCTCCGGTGCCATCGTCAACATCAGCGTGTCGCCCAACATCGCCGTCACACCCGACGAGCAGATTTGGCTCGAGTTCGATCAGGAGCGCATCCACCTGTTCGATGGCGAAACGGAGATGGCCCTCGAGGGCAACTGAGAGGGCGGGTTCATTGGGTGGGCTGCATTGGGGGTGGGCTGGATGACCGAGAAGTTTAAGATCACCGCGATCAAGCCCTATCCAGTCTGGGTGGGGACCCGCAACCAGATGCTGGTCAAGGTCGAGACCGATCAAGGCATCTTCGGCTGGGGTGAGAGCGGCTTGAGCGGTCGCGAGAAGGCAGTGGCCGGCGCGATCGAGCACTATCGTGAGTTTCTCATCGGCCGCGACACCATGCAGATCGGGCGGATCTGGCAGGAGGTTTATCGCAGCCAGTACTTCGAAGGCGGCCGCGTTCTGCAGGCAGCGATTTCCGCTATCGACATCGCCCTTCACGACATCAAGGGCAAGGCGCTGGGGGTGCCGGTCTACGAGCTGTTGGGCGGCAAGCAGCGCGACCGCGTCCCCACCTTCGCCTCGACTGGAGACGAAGCCGAGGGCGATGCTGCCATCGAGCGAGCCGACGAACTGTGCGCACAGGGTTGGCAGGCGATCCGCTTCTTCCCCGTAGGGCAAAGCAGCAAGGATATCTTCGAGCCGCGCGAGTCGATCGGGGCAACCGCGCATATGCTGAACAGAGCGCGCGAGGCGCTGGGCGGCGATGTCGTCCTCGGCATCGATTATCACCATCGGCTGTCGGTGGCCGAGGCGGCGAGCTTCTGCAACAAGCTCGGCCGCGGCGTGCTTGATTTCCTTGAGGAGCCGATACGGGCCGAGACGCCGGAGGCCTACGAATCCCTGCGCACCATGACCGACATCCCCTTTGCCATCGGCGAGGAATTTGCCAGCAAATGGGATTTCCTGCCCTACATCGAGCGCGGCATCCACCAGTTCAACCGGATCGATGTCTGCAATGTCGGCGGGCTCACCGAGGCGATGAAAGTCGCCGGCTGGAGCGAGGCGCATTATGTGGACCTGATGCCGCACAATCCGCTTGGTCCGGTGTGCACTGCCGCGACCGTGCATCTCGCCGCCGCGGTACCGAACTTCGCATGGCTCGAGACCAGGGCGCCCGAAAGAAAGCTGGGCTTCGACAATTCCGATTTCTTCCCCGTGCAACCACGGCTCGACGGCCCGGATTACCCGGTCGGCGATCTGCCGGGGCTCGGCATCGAAGTCAACGAAGCGGCGGTCCAGGCGCAG
This sequence comes from Mesorhizobium sp. LNHC221B00, assembly GCF_000502935.1. NCBI lineage: Bacteria > Pseudomonadati > Pseudomonadota > Alphaproteobacteria > Hyphomicrobiales > Phyllobacteriaceae > Mesorhizobium > Mesorhizobium sp. LNHC221B00. The sequence continues at coordinate 307,744 of NZ_AYWR01000003.1, forward strand.
AGCCTGCGCTTCTGGGAAGCGCCTCACCTCAAGCGCCGCGATGGTTCTGTTACGAACTGGTAATTCCCTGCAAACGGAGTCCGACAATGACGCATACTCCCGACATCACGAGGCCGCCCAAGGACCTGATCGACGCGCTAAGGGAGATCGGCGCCGCGACGGTTGCCGGCACGCTTGGCCACATGGGCTTCCGCAATCCGCACATGGTCGGTCCGGTGGCGCAGAACCACGGGAAGTCGATCGTCGGGCCGGCGCTGACGCTGCAATTCCTGCCGCAGCGGCCGGACCTTTTCAACGAGGGAGAATATGCCGATCCGGAGACGCAATTGCACCGGCACGTGCTCTATCACGCGCAGGAGGGTGATGTGGTCGTGGTCGACGCGCGCGGCGACATGAGTTCGGGCGTCTTTGGCGATATGATGTCGACCTATTTCAAGGGCAGGGGCGGAGCCGGCATCGTCATCGATGGGTGCATGCGCGACAGGCCCAATGTCGAGAAGCTCGATCTGCCCCTATGGCTGCGCGGCTGGACGCCCAACTATCATGTGCAGACCAGCATCTATCCGAATGCCGTCAATGTCCCGATTGCCTGCGGCGGTGTCACAGTGATCCCAGGAGATATTATCATCGCCGACGATGACGGAGTGGTGGTGCTTCCCGTCGCAATGGCCGCAAAGGTGATCGAAGAATCACGGAAGCATCACGATTGGGAGGAGTTCTCCAGAATGAAGCTCATGGAGGGCGCACCGCTGCAGCGCTACTACCCACTGCATGACGATGCCCAAGGCGAATATGAGGAGTGGCGCAAAACCAATCGCCCGGCGGATTGACCTTGGAATCCCGCATGGGCAGCTATCGGCCGTGCCGCTCGACGAGAACCACGAGCGCCCGGTCCGCGCCACCGGATCGATATGTGATCGCAGGCGCGTGATCGCAAGTTGAAGCAACCGGACAATTGATGACCCTCAGAGGGGCTGGGCACTATGACGAGCCAATGTACATGATCCGCGCACCGGTCAGCGATCGATCTCCCCAAACACGATATCCAGCGATCCGATGATCGCTGCAACATCGGCGATCATGTGTCCGCGGGACAGGAAATCCATCGCCTGCAGATGCGCAAAGGACGGCGCGCGGATCTTGCACCGATAGGGAACATTGCTGCCGTTCGAAACCAGATAGACGCCGAACTCGCCTTTCGGAGCCTCGGCCGCGGCGTAGACTTCTCCGGCCGGCACATGAAGCCCTTCGGTATAAAGTTTGAAATGCTGGATGGTCGCTTCCATCGACCGTTTCATCGTGGCGCGCCGCGGCGGCGTGATCTTCCGGTTCGGGACGGCCACGGGCCCTTGGCCTTCCGGTGACCGCAATTTATCCAGGCATTGTTTCATGATGCGGACCGACTGACGCATTTCCTCCATGCGAACGAGGTAGCGGTCATAGCAGTCTCCATTCTTGCCGACGGGAATGTCGAAATCCATTTCGGGATAACATTCGTACGGCTGTGCCTTGCGCAGGTCCCATGACGCTCCAGATCCACGCACCATCACACCGGAAAAACCCCACGCCCAGGCATCTTCCAGCCCGATCGCGCCGACATCGACATTGCGTTGCTTGAAAATACGGCTGCCGGTGAGCAAATCGTCGAGATTGTCGCAGACCTTGAGGAATGGGTCGCAGAAAGCCTGGATATCGTCCAGCAGCTTTGGCGGCAGGTCCTGGTGCACTCCGCCGATCCTGAAATAGTTCGCATGCATGCGGGCGCCGGAGGCACGCTCGTAAAAGACCATCAGCTTCTCGCGCTCCGCAAACCCCCAGAGCGGAGGGGTCAGCGCTCCGATGTCCATGGCTTGGGTCGTGACGTTGAGGAGATGTGACAGAAGCCGGCCTATTTCACAAAACAGGACGCGGATGAGCTGTCCGCGCCTGGGCACTGATATTTCGAGCAATTTCTCGGCGGCAAGGCAGAAGGCATGCTCCTGGTTCATCGGCGCGACATAGTCGAGCCGGTCGAAATAGGGCAGGGCCTGCAGATAGTTCTTGTACTCGATCAGTTTCTCGGTGCCGCGGTGAAGCAGCCCGATATGCGGATCGGCGCGATCGACGATCTCGCCATCGAGTTCGAGCACCAATCGAAGAACGCCGTGGGCGGAAGGATGCTGTGGTCCGAAATTGATGGTGAAGTTGCGAACGGCGGCTTCGGCCATGACGGCTCTCTGCAAGTGCGTTTACTGGCAAGTGCGTTTGTTGGTTCGCAGCGTGATCCTGTCGGCGCGCCGCTCAAGTCGTCGTCTGGATGATCAGCGTCAAAGTGCCATCGCCATCGATGTTTGCCGCGACGACCTGCGAGGAGTTAAGCCCGTTCGCCCTCAATGCCGAGCTTGCCTGAGGCGAAGCGTCGACGGAGTTTTGCAGCCGAAGCAAGTCTTGCGCACTGGTCTGATTGATCACGGCATCCGCCTGCGCCTTGATTTCTGCAGGCAAATCCTCGACCGCGACAACGGCGACGCCGGTGAAATTCAAATCAGGAGAGCCTTGATTGGGCAGCGTCTGCTCCGGTTGGACTTCCCCCTGCGGTGACGTCATCTGGGGGAGCTGCGGGGCGATGGTTTGCCCATGGATGGGCTGAGTGATGACCGCCCCGGAAAGTGCGATGGCTATCGTCAAAATCCGCATGGTCGCTCCTTCATCCTCTCGAGAGACATCGGAAGAAACCCCTATGCCGGGGGGATGGTTCCGCAACTCTGACCACATCGGGACGTTTTTGCCCGGCAAACGTCTGATGGGATTTGGGAGGAATGCGGCTAGCGCTTTTCGGCCTTCGGTGTTGGAGACCGCAGCAGCAGGGCGAGCGGCACCAGGACCGCCGTCGCTACCGCGCAATACCGAAATACATCGACATAGGCGAGCAATGAGGCCTGGCGTGCTATCAACTGCCCGATCCAGCCGATCGCCTGCTGTTTTGCCTCGACCATCGGCGAGCCCTGAGCCACGAAGTGCTCGGTTGCCTGACGCAGCACCTGCTGGTAGGCCGGCGACGACTGTGCCGTGTGGCCGACGAGGTGTGCCTGGTGGAGTTGCGCGTTTTGGGCGATCACCGTGTTGGACAAGGATACGCCGATGCTGCCGCCGATATTGCGGGCGACATTGATCAGCGCAGATGCCTGGTTGGTCTGCTGCGGCGCCAGACCGACATAGGCCGCGGTCGAAATGGGGATGAACAGGAACGGCAGGCCGATCATCAGGAAGACGCGCGCAAACGCAAAGAAGCGGAAGCTGGCGTCCGGGGTCAGCGCCGTCATATGCCACAGGGCGATGGCGACAACGGACATCCCCGCCATGATCAGATATTTTGGCTGGATGATGCTGCCGGCAAATCCGGAAATCGGCATCAGTATCAGCATGGCGATGCCACCCGGCATCATCGAGAGGCCCGATAGTGTCGCCGTATAGTCGAAGGCGGTCTGCTGCAGCTGCGGCATCAGCTGCGTGGTGCTGAACAGCACCGCGCCCACGGCCATCATCACCAGGAACGACGTGCCGAACTGGCGGCTGAACAGCAAGCGGATATCGACGATCGGATCGCGGTGGTTGAACTCCCAGGGGATCAGCAGCAGGAACGAGATCGCCGAAATCACCGCGAAGGTCGTGATGAAGGCCGACGCGAACCAATCGTTGCGTTGGCCTTCGTCGAGAAAGATTTCCAGACAGCCAAGCGCGGTTGCCACCAGAACGAACCCGACCCAGTCTATTCTGAGGCCACCCTTCAGCCGCTCCAGGCGTTCGCGTTCAAGCACATCCGGTTCCACGACCAGCCACTGCACCAGGGCCAATGACATGATGCCGAACGGGACGTTGATGAAGAAGATCCAATGCCAGGAGAAATGATCGGTCAGCCAGCCGCCGATGGTCGGCCCCACCGTCGGCGCGACGATGACGGCGATGCCGTAGAGCGCGAACGCCTGAGAGCGTTTTTCGGGCGGAAAGGTGTCGGCGAGGATCGACTGTTCGCTGGGCGCCATGCCACCGCCGCCGAGGCCCTGCAGGATCCTGAAGACGATGAGCATTTCCAGGTTGGGCGCCAGCCCGCACAGCAGCGATGCGATGGTGAAGGTCGCCACGCAAAGCATGTAGTAACGCTTGCGGCCGATCACGCTGGCCAGCCAGCCGCTGACCGGGATGATCACCGAATTCGCCACCAGATAGGTGGTGATCACCCAGGTGCTTTCATCCATCCCAGCCGCCAGGCTGCCGGCGATGTTGCGCAGCGCGACGTTGGCGATGGAGGTGTCGAGCACCAGCATAAAGGTGGCGATCGAGACGACGATTGCAATCAGCCAGGGATTGCGCCCACCGGCGGCGGATCTGCTTTCGCTTTGCGCGCCGGCCATCTCGCCACTCACCGCACCTTGACGGTCGGCACCACCGACAGGCCCGGTCCCAGCAGCACGCCGGGCGGTTTGTCGAAGACGATCTTGACCGGCACGCGCTGCACGACCTTGACGAAGTTGCCGGTGGCATTCTCGGCCGGCAGCAGGCTGAAGGCGGTGCCGCTGCCCGCCTGGATACTGTCGACGCGACCATGGAAGGATTTTTCAGGATAGGCGTCGATGTCGATGTCGACCGGCTGTCCAGGCCGCATCAGATCGAGCTGCGTTTCCTTGAAATTGGCCTTCACCCAGACCTCGTCGGGAACGAACATCATCAGCACCTGGCCGGGCTGGGCATAGGTGCCCTGGCCAACCGAGATGCTGGTTGCATGCCCGGCAACCGGCGCGGTGATTGCGGTGCGCGACAGCGTGGTGTGCGCTTGGTCCTGGCTCGCCTTGGCTTGATTGAGCTTGGCTTCGGCGCTCTTGTCCTGTGCCTGCAGGACCACGATCTGGCTCTTGGCGGCAGCCGCGTTGGCTTGGGCGCTGTCGAGAGCAGCCTGATCCTGACGCAGCGTTGAAGCGGCCTGCTGGGCCTGCTGCTGCGTGGCCGTGCCCTTGGCCAGGAGCTCGCGGTTGCGCTGATCCTCGGCCTTGGCGAAATCGAGCGCCGCCTGGGCCTGGGCCACCTGTTTCTGCGCGGCGTCGATCTTTGCGTTCTGTGCTTCGATTTGGGCTTGAACGTCGGCAATCTCGGCCTGTGCCGCGGCCACGCCTGCGTCTGCCTGTTTGAGGTTAGCCTGATAGTCGGCGTCGTCGATGCGCAACAGGATATCGCCCGCCTTGGCCGGCTGGTTGTCCGTTACGGCGACGTCGGTGACGCGACCCGATATCTCGGCGCCGATCGTCACCGTCCGGGCGTCTATGAAGGCGTCATCGGTCGATTCATACTGGCGCGCGTTCAGCCACCATAGGACGAGCCCCGCCGCGATCAGCAGCAGGACAATCAGGACGGCGATGGACAGGTAGGGACGCCGCCGCGGCAGGCTCAGCAGGCCAGGCTTCGCCTGCCCAGCGCTTTTGTCGCCCGCCTCATTCTCCGGGGCGTCGGTTCGCGCCGCAGCCCCTTTGCGTTTGGGCGATGGGCCTGGCTTCGTCCGGCTCGAAGCTTCGCGCGTTTTGTACGTTTCATCCGGTTCTTTTGTTTGGGTTTTCGCGTCCACGGGAAAACTCTCGAGCAAAGGGTGCCGCCCGCTTTGTGGAGCCGAGTCAACGGCAGCTGGCCGTAAAAGTTCCTGACGAAGGGTGCGACGGGCGCATTGCAGGTCTATTCTTCAGGTGCGGTGGCGGGGGCGGTGTAGCGGCGGCGCACGGCATTGAGCACCTGTTTGCGGCTCTCCTCGGCCGATAGCGTTTTGTCCTTCTCCGCTTCGGCGGTTTCGCGCGCCAGGTCCTTGTCCCTGATCTGGTTGCGGAACCATTTGGAATAGTCGCCGGCACGCAAGTGAAACTCCCAGGTCTTGTCGTCTATACCTTCGGCGATCTGGGCGAAAATCATCAGATTATGAGCCCTGAGGTTCATTGCATCGTCTGGTCCGTGGAAATAGAAGCTGCCCGCCTCATCGAGCTGGCCTTCGGCATATTTGCGGCTGTGCCGCTTCAGCGATTGGCGCGGCTCGACGACCTTGACCGTGGCGATTTTCTTGCGTTTCTGGGGCCGCCAGAACAACACCCGCTCGCCCTTGGGCGAGGACATGTCCTTTGGCGGGTCGATGCCGGTCTCGCGGCAGAAGACCTTCACGACGTCCTTCGCCTTGGGGCCAAGGGCAACAATGGCTGTTACCAGCCGCAGCGCATCGGTCGAGATCGCTTCGGGATGGACCGTGATCAAGACCGTGCCCGGCAATTCCAGTGACAGGACCGCACGCGTATCCTCGCGCCGCTTGGGAAGAAGATGGTGCGCTTCGTCGATGATCAGCCAGTGCGGTCTGGCCGTCCGGCGGCGGAAACTGCCGAGGTCGGGCAAAAGGTCGGCAAAGAAGTCCGGCCGCTCGTTGACGCGCAGCGCCAGCCCGTTGACGACGACATTGCTGTCGGCCTTGGCGATCAAGTCCAGCACTTGCGCTTTTGTCGGTGCGCTTGATCCATCGCCCATCCGCACGGCGCCCTCGAGGCCGTCATAGTCGCCCTCGGGATCGAACACGCAGAACTGAAATCCGCTCTCTACGAAGCGTTCCGTCAGCGCTGTGGCCAAGGTGGATTTGCCGATGCCCGAACTGCCGGCGATCAGCACCGTATCGGTCGGCGACAAATAGACATCGTCGCCGGCGACCGAGCCCAGAACAATGCCGTCATGCCGTCTCGAAACGATCTCGTGATCGCGTTTGATCAGTTTGTCGACCAGTTGCTCGACGCCTTTGCCGCGTGCGCCTGGCATCACCAGATCGGCGGTGTTCTTGACGGCGGGAATCGCGTTGTCCACGGCGACGCTGCAGCCGCAAGCTCGCAGGAAGGCATGGTCGTTTTCGGCGTCGCCGATGCCGACGACATTGTGTGGCGAGAGCCGAAGATCCTGAAGCGCGGCGATCAGTCCGGTGGCCTTGTTGATGCCGCTCGGCAGGACCATCACCGCGCCCTTGTTGAAGATGATTTCGAGCTCCAGGCCGGTCTCCTTGATGACGTCGAGAACGGTCGCCTGATGCGGCTCCCATGTTGCCACGATCGAGCGCCCCACCGAAAGCGGCTTGACGCCGAGCTTCTTCAGCCTGGCGACGAATTTGGGATCCGGCGCGGGCGAGATCGTCCGCTCTTCCTCGCTTGCCGGCGTGTAGATCAAGGCGCCATTTTCAGCGACCACTTTGTCGAACAGGCTGACTTCGGGAAAGACGCGTTTGAGATCGGGCAGTTCGCGTCCGGTGACCAGAACCAGCTTGCGGCCGCTCTTCTTGAACCGCTCCAGGGCAGCGAGCGTTTTCTTGGAGACGATCCCGTCATGAGCCAGCGTGCCGTCATAGTCAGTCGCCAGGGCGATGAAGTACATTCTGCCCACCTTTCATCGTTGCCAGGTTGCGTTGAACTCAGGCTAGAACGAATGATCGGGATAAAGGCTCCCATTCGCAGGAGCGCCGGGAATCATTGGTTAAAAGAGTGGGGGTGTCCTCGCCTCTGAGATCCGGGCGGTCTCGGAACTGATCGTCCGTGGCGCGTTTCAGATGCTCGACCTGTCGCCATTCAGTTACGAGCGCATACCGCGCAATGAACCCTTTCTGGAAGAAGCGGTGATCTCAGCATCGTCCCAGCGGCGCGGTCAGTCTACCTGTCACGTGGATTGCCGAATTTTGCGTCGCGCTTCCTCGAATAACGATCGATACGCGGCAGCTTGTCGTCGGATGCGACCCAAGGCAGCCTGAGTTCCCAATAGGCATGAGCTTGTGGGCGCAACCCTTCAGGTTTGTCGAAGAAGCCGATCGTCAGATAGAGTTCGTCCGGCAGGCCTTCGTCGCTGTAGCCGATGGAACTCCCGCAGTCGGGGCAGAAGGTGCGGACCACGCCGGGTGTCCTCGAAAAGCTTTTCGGAGTTCCCTTCAAAAGCCGGAATTGGTCGGGCCGATACCCGACCCAGACCGTGAGCGGGCCGCCGATAGCCCTACGGCAATCGTCGTCGTGATCGTAGCATATCCAGAAAGGCTCGCCGTCCATGACGGCGGCTATCGCCCCGCAGAAGCAAGTCCCGGTCTCGCGCCGCGTCATCCGTCACTCCATGGTGCCGAAGCATCTGCCGCGTTCCGATCTCCCGGGATTGGTCATGCGGCCGCTCCCGGGACAGGGTAAATCCCTGATCAGGCGTCGTGATGCTCGGGCATGTTCTTGAGCTGATCCTTGGTCCAGTTGGTCACCGCGTGGACATCGCCATCTTCATCGCGCATGAAATCCAACTGGCTCGCGGGGACGGCCACCGGCTTGGCGCCGATGCCGAGAAATCCGCCGACGTCGATCACCACCTGACTGCCGGCGCCGGAACCATGAACATGTGAAACGGTGCCGACCTTGTTGTCGTCAGCGTCGTAAATCGTGGCGTCTTCCAAGATGTCAGGCGTCAATTCTGCGCTCGTGAGGCGGACGTGATTGGTGTGATCCATCGGTCAAGTCTCCTGTTGGGACGGGATAGTTGAACCACCCAGCGAGGCAATCGTTCCGAACGATTTTGGTGGTCTCGGATGGATGGGCTGGAGAACCACCCGAATTGAGCCAAGGCCCGATTTGACTCGCCAAGGTCTGTACGAAATCGTACAAAGAGAAAATGGTTCGCGCGACGCTTGGGAAAGGCGATCGCGCTTTGGCCGGCACGAGGATGTCATGGCGAAAGAACCTGAGCGCCCGGGTCTGACGGCAGAGACGGTGCGTGCACTTGCACGGGATTCCGGCGCTACGGAGCAGCAGATACGCGAGATAATATCGCTGGTCGGGTTCGACCGCGCCTCCATCCTGCGCGAGGCTCGTCTTGCGGCGAAAGATGGATAGCCCGCGAAGCCGCGATTTTTCCACAGCAGTAAATGTCGGTTTTATACCAACGTGCTAGCCCTCCTAGTGCTGCGTGAAGCGCAGTCTATGGTTCGTCACCGTCCGCTCGTTCGACGGGCGCGGCCGGCTAAGAGATGCGAGTGCTCTTGCCCAAGGGAGAGAGTCTCGTGGATCACCAGATCCTGCAAGCCAAGAGCGAATTGTTGCGCCGGATGAGCGTGGACGATTTCGCGCGGCTGAAGCCGCATCTCCAGAGCGTCTTCCTGGATCTGCGCGCGCCGCTGGAAACCGCGGGTCAAAAGATTGAAGCCGTCTACTTTCTTGAAAGCGGGCTGGCATCGGTGGTGGCGAAGACATCGGCGAAGGCCGAAGCAGAAGTGGGCATAATCGGCTTCGAAGGAATGACCGGCTCGGCCTTGGTGATGGGAGACGACGAGGCGAACTTCGACTGCTACGTGCAGTCGACGAGTGAAGCGATCCGCATACCGGCTGCCCCATTCGTCGAAGCCCTGGAGGATAGCCCGACGTTGCGGCCGTTTCTGTTGCGCTATGTCCAATATCTTCACGTCCAGACCAGCTACACGGCAGCGATCAACGCGCGGCAAAGCCTGGAAGTTCGCCTGGCCAGGTGGCTTTTGATGTGCGGGGACCGCACTGTCGGCGACAGGCTCGTGATAACCCATGAATTTCTGTCCATCATGCTCGGCGTCAGACGCCCTGGAGTGACTGTCGGGCTGCAGATGATCGAGAGCTATGGCTATATCCGTGCCCGTCGCGGAGAAATCACGATCCGCAGTCGCGATGGCCTGCTGACGTTGGCGCGAGAGGCTTATGGATCACCCGAAGCCCAATACCGCCGGCTTGTCGGGGACTTGGGTTCAAAAAACCCCGCAAGGCAGGAACGGCCTCCCACGTAAGCGTTGAGGGAAGCGGGACGGGTGCGTGCCTGTCGGGACCGGCTCGGATCATTTTGCGAGTGGCCGACGCGATGATGCCGGTGAGACACCATTGCCTAAGCCCGCGTCGGCCACTGCGGCATGAATTGGGGATGCCGCGTGGCCAATCTAGCGTTCCGCAAAAAGCCTGCAACGAACGATCGAGCTTTGGTAAGAACTGTACATAGCCTGATAACGCATTGCATCCCGGGCAAATGGGTCACACGGTCTGTTCGATGCCGTGGAAATCGCGTGGTTGGCGGCCTGTCCCGCGATCGCTCAGAGACTCGCGACGGGTTCTGCGCCTGACAGTTGCTGTTCCGCCGAGCGGAACATGTCCTCGAATGCCAGCTCGGTTTCAAACACGGTGCTTCCGACACTGATCGCCAGGACGTCCTCGCTGCCCTTGGGCGCGAAATAGACCCGCGCGACGCCTGCCCGGATGCGCTCGCCAATGTCCTTGGCCTCGGCTTCGGTCGCACCCGGGAGGAAGACCCCGAACATCGATGTTCCTATGCGCCCCACCATATCCTCCTTGCGGACAGCGGACTGTATGGCCGAGGCAACGAGCCGCAAGGCCTCATCGCCCCAGCCGGGGCCGAAGCGCACATTGATGGATCGAAGATGCTCGGCGTGGATCACCAGGAAGGCGCCCGAGCGTGGCCCCGACGCCGACGGCCTGGCTGTGCGCCGCTCGATCATCGAGGTGAAAACCGGACCATTCAGGCAGCCTGTCACCCTGTCATAGGTTCCAGACCTGTTGAGTTCCCGCCGGTAGCCGCGGATCTGGGTCTGCATCCAGCCGATCAGCACGAAAAGCGGCAACCCAATGATCAGCGGCAACAGCACTGCGCTGACCATGCTGCGCCCGAACGGCGTCAGGGCATCGCTGAACAACAGCAGGTAGTTGAGGCCGACGGAGAGGCCAAGGCTCCCGACAGTTCCCAGAACGGTGAGCCAGGCGACGCTCTTCCACGCTGGGGCGGAGGCGTTCGCTGCGTTTTGTGCCATTGGCCAATCTCCTGTCAGACAGCTGATATAGCATCGGCTCCCGCAATTTCAGTTTCGGCAAACCATACAATTTGATCGATGTGGGAGCGTCATCGATCCTGGCAGCTATTGCGGAGGGCCGAAGATTCCCATCTGCGTCTCTTCGGCGACCGCCTGTGCCTTGCCATAGATGCCGGTCGGCAGCGCCATCGCCCAGCCGTTGGACACAAGCCAGGCGCCGGCGTCCTGCTTGCCAAGACTGCACGGCGCGGCGATGGCAAAATGCTCAATGTCCGGCGGTACGAAACATTTCAGCGCGCGTCCCCGCAGCCAGGAGTTGAAGGCGTCTTGTGCGCGCTGGCCGCAAGGCCAGGCGACGTCTTGAAACGAGCAGGTTCTCTCCGGTTCGATGCTCGCGACGCCACTGATGATCACTTTGCGTCCCATGGATTCGAAAGTCGCCGACGACGTAGCGACCGGGCGAAAGAGCAGGGTTTCGCGCCAGTCACCGGGCCTCGGCCTTTTGGGGGGCACGGCGAGACCCAGATCGCCGAGCGGCGGGCGGGCTTCGGCCCGCTCGATTTCGGACAAGTCAATCGGCGGCGGCGCGACAAGACTCTCGGCAACCCTGCGCGCGTCTCGCCATGGACCGTCGGGAACGGCCGCGACCACAGGGGTTGGATGGTTGCCGGCACGCTCCATTTGGGGCGCGGGGGCGGGCCGGTCGATCGCAAGCAAGGCTCCGGCCTGCATGATCAGGACAATCCCGAGCACGAGCTCGAAGCCTCCGACCGCGATAACCCAGCGGATGCGCCCGGGCATGCCCATCACGCCAGCGCGGCGTTCGAGCCAGGCCCCGTCACCGGCGGTTCAGAAACCAGAGGTCGATTTGGCAACCAGTTTGAGCGCACCTTTCTGAACCCGATAGAACGGCATCGATCTTTGGCTGGACCCGTCGGCGCGAAAGCGGAACAGGCCCGTTGATCCGCGAAATCCGTTCGGGTTTTCGAGAACCTGTTTGCTGAAACCGTCGGGTCCGACCGCGCTGGCAATTCCCGCTGTCAGGGCAACCATATCATATGCGTAGGCTACATTGACGTCGGCCGGATAATTGTATGTCGTCCTGAAGCGGTCGGCGATCGGCCCGGTTTCGCTCGAATCGAGCGTGGCGATATACGCGCCCTCAAACAGCGGATCGATTGGGTGCTCCAGCCAGCGGTTCGTTCCCACGACAGAGATTGCTTTTCCCGGAATGCCCTTCGATTTGAGGGCGGCAAGCACGGACGAGGGGCTGTTATCACCGCTGGCAACGATGACCGCGTCGGGGGTGTCCACGAGCGAGCCCATTTCGTCGACCGCTTTCGCGGCACCGTCGCCGCCCGAATAGGGGACAGTGACCGCTAGCGTGGCGCCATAGATGCTGAGGCCGTTGGCGACCCGCTTCTCGACGGCGCTGGCGTTTGGGCCACCCGCGACAAGCAATACGAACTTCTTGCTGCCTTTGGCGGCAAGCCCCGCCGCACCCGCCGCGGCGCTGTCCGCTTCGCTGAGCGGCACGGCATAAACCCCGGCGCTGCCGGCGAAATTGTCGGCAAGTGCCAGAACCGGTGGCCGTTTCGATCCCGACAGCGTGGCGATGTGCTGAGCCGCCGGCAACTCGGTTGGGCCGATGACGACTTTCACCCCGGTGGTGATGGCCTGTACCGCCAGCTTGCCGGCCTGTGTGCTGTCGCCCTTCGTGTCCTCTATCGTCAGCGTGAGCAATCCATTGCCGATATCCGTCATCGCCAGCTTGGCCGCATCGCGCATCTTGCGGCCGTTTTCACCTGCCGTTCCGGGTGCGGACAACGGCAGCAGCATCGTCACTTTTGCCGAACCGGTGCCCAGCGACTGGGTCGCCTGGACCGGACCGGTGCCGGCGCCGCCATTCTGCCCCGCCGACGTGGCCTGCTCGGCGGGCGCGGCAATTGCCGCCGGGTCGAGCACCTCGGTGACGTTGCCCTTCGACTGGCAGCCCGACAATGTCACGGCGACCGCGAAGGCGAGAGCCGACGACCGCGCACAATAGACCTTTCGGCCAGCTTCCATGATCGTCCCGCCCTGTCTGCCGCCGGCTTGTTCTTCCCGGTCTGGTCTGCCACGCATGTTACGGCGGCCTTGTCGCGCTGTCCTGTTGTTTTCTTTACCCGCCGAAGAGCCGGGCCCTCAGGGCCCTGATCTGTCTTGCTTGCCCCGCGGTCCTGTAGTCGGCGCATTTCATGTATCGCGGCCCGGGTACGAACACTCGGCGCACGCAGACACGGTTTTCCTGGGCGGCGGCTCCATCCTGCCCGTCTGTCGAAAATGTGGAAAAGCCGAAGGTCGCGACCGGCAACGGTCCGGTCACTTCGAACCCGTCCCTGGCAAGGATTGCCCGCGCGCGCTGGCAGTAACGGACGGAGAGCGCCGAAAACCGGCTTTCATGATGCCCGGCGCGATACTTCATGACCGTGGTGCAGAGGTCACCTGCGGAGAGCCTGTTTGCCTGGGCAAGATACCTGACCCCCAGCGCGATGTTCGTCGCCGGCGTGCCCAGATCGTCGAGGGAACCTCGAAAGCCAAGCATTCGCGCTGTCGCCGGCATCACCTGCATCAGGCCGACTTCGCCATCGGCGCCCCGCACGTCGGGATCGAAGCCGCTTTCGATCTCCATGACGGCATGCGCCAGCGCCGGCTCGAGGCCATAGATGGAGGCCTGACAGCTCGCAAATGCCTTGAACGTCTGCCGGGTCCACGCCACGGCCGCGTCGCAACGCGGCGGCCGCGTCGAACCCGACGACCGATGTTGCGCCACGGAAGGCCGTTCGAGCCAGTTGGCGCGAGCCGGCGTGACACTTTGGGCAAAGCCAGCCAGCGCGATCGTTGCGGCGATCGCCCTCAACAAGGATCCGTCGGCTGGCATGATGGCCAACAGGCGCAAATTTGCCTATCCGGTCAGTGCATGTACTCGACCATGCGATCGTGAAAACACTCGCATTTGTTGAGCGTGTCCTCGTCCTTGTAGTTCGTCTTCAGATAGCCATAGGCCATGCCGCAGGCGACCTTGGCTTCCGACGCCCAGACGAAGACCGGCCGCGACGAGTTGATCCATTCCGAGCTATTGGCCGCGGCGACGGACTCGTCCATCAGCTTCACCACCTGGGCCTTGAGATCGACGATGTTGTCGTTCAGCACCAGATTGGAAGTGCCGACGGTCCGGCAATAGTCGCCCGTCGGGCCTTCGATGATGTCGGCGGCGAAGCCTGTCGATCCAGCCAAGAGCAGTGCCGTGGCCGAAACCAGCGATCTTGCAGAACGTTTCATGTAAGCCCCTCGATATCCAAAGTTCATCGTTCGCTAATGCATAGCATGGGAGTGTGGCTGCGCGCTACGTCGTTGGATTGCCAAGTTTGCGCGTTGGTACATCGATCAGCATCGTCAAGGCACAGTTTCGGTGTGAGTTGGCAAGTTGTGATCATAAAGAATGGAAATCGCAGAACCGCTAGCAACTCCCGTCAGCGATGCCACTTCCACCATACTGCCGCCGGCAGCAATACCGTTGTCATCAACCATCACGTGAGCCGCGCCGCCTGAGAAGGTAACGTCGACCGACGCGCCTGCCTGCGCGTCGGTTGTCGGCGCGTTGCCTCCGAGGGATTTGAGCAGATCGGATAGGTCGATAACGTCATGGCCAGGTGTATAATCTGCGATGACATCGGCTATGTGGACCGCGAGTTTGGATGGATCGATCACAAATGTATCGTTGCCGCCGCCACCCGTCATATTGTTCAGTCCCGCGCCGCCATAGAGCGTATCATTGCCTGCTCCGCCGATGAGGGCATCATTGCCTCCACCGCCCCACAGCACACTCCCCGTATTATTGGCGGTCAACGTATCTGCGAAATTCGAGCCGATGGCATTCTCAAAGCTGCTGATGTGGTCGCCCAGTGCGCCGGGCCCGCCCACGAGCTGGTTTAGCAGGTCGATCGTGACCGAGTTCAACGCATTGCTGTAGTCGACTGTATCGCCTGGGCCGGTACCACCGCTGAGCGAGTCGGCTATGGAACTCGCGGCAATGACTTCCGCGGTCGTGTCGGTGCCCGTCTCTGACCCGATATGTGATCCGACCAGAGAAACGGACAGATTGTCCGAACTGGTGACGGTGTCGCCATCGTGATCGGTGATGCTGAGCGCGAAGTTTAGCGTGGCATCGCTGACGACCGTCTGTGAGTTGTAGGTCAGTGACAGCAGGACGACCTTATCGTCCTCGCCACCGCCGCTCGCAATATTCTTAACGTCCACCTCGCCGAAATTGAAGAAGGCGCCAGTCGTCGTTCCGCCAGTACCCCAGTGGGCTGCGTCGACAACCAATTTGGTGCCGTCAGCCTGCGTGACGTTCCAGCTTGCTGACGTAGTATGCGCAGCATCCCAAATGGTTACCAGGAAGTGTTCGGAGCCGGCGTTATTGCCCTTCCCGACCCCAACAGTGACTTGGCTTTGAAGCTGGCTGAAGTGGAAGGTGATGGTCTCGTTCGTGTCAAGATTACCGCTCTCTACTCCCATGCCGTTGGCGTTCTTGAAGATCCTGTTGTCTGTTGGATTGGGATGGGCCGCATCGAAGCCGTCTATGATAACGTCGTAGCCATTAGCCGGTATCGGATCGCTGCCGTATGAGGCGACGCCGTTCACGATCTTTACGTAGTCGCCATTACCATTGCTAATTCCCGACAGAACACTGAAGGTCGACGTCGACTGCAAGCTGTTGGACACCAGATGGAAATCGTAGGTGCCGCTGGCATTCACAGATAACGTGAAGAACTCGTTCGCGCCAGTTGCCCCCTGCGCATCCGTGAGATTCGTATAGGCGAACATCTCGGAGGAATGCGCTGCCGTATCATAGTGGGCGTATTCATAGAAAGTGTAGAGGGTCGTCGTTCCACTCTTCACGTCGATCTGAGTCACCGCATCGCCATTGGTGTTGTTCCCCTGGCTGGTAAACGCATAGGTTAGCCCGCTCGGTGCGGTTCCCATTGCAAGACCGACTGCCGATGTGAGGCTCAGTCCATCCGCCCCGAAAGACGGCTGCCAAGTACCGTGAACATCAGTGCCACTGACGTTCGGCATGATCGCGTCCTGAATGCCGGTGATCGTCGGGGTATCGTCGTCGACGTTCATCGACAGCGAGCCGGTCGCGGTGTCGCCGTCATGGTCGGTGGTCACATAGTTGATGGTGAACTGGAGGTTGTTTTCGTCCAGCCCGGCGGGATGGTCGATGGCATGCAGCTGGGTGACGGTGTAGGCGCCCGAGGTGGTGTCGGCGAGCTGGATCTGCAGCACCGCCGTGGCGCCCTGGCTGATGGTCAGCGTCTGGCCGCCATTGCTGGCCAAGGCCGTGAAGCCGGACGGCAGGACAATGCCCGCCGCCGTCAGCAGCGTCGTGCCGGCGCCATCGGCGCCATAGCTGTGCGCCAGCGTCCCGGTCGTGTTGGCCGCGTTGGCATCGTCGCCGATGCCGCCGGCATTGCCGCCGCTCAGTGCATCGTCGTCGAGCTGGACCAGGGTGTTGGCCGTCGCCACCGGCGTGTCGTCGTCGATCACCACCGTGAAGCTGGTGGTGCCGGTGGAGCCATCGGCGTCGGTCNGCCGATCGTCAGAGCCGTCACGTTCTCCGCGGGGCTGGCAAGCACGCCATCATTCGTCGCCACCGGCGTGTCGTCGTCGATCACCACCGTGAAGCTGGTGGTGCCGGTGGAGCCATCGGCGTCGGTCACCGTCGCGGTGACCGTGAACGGTGCGGTGTTGTCTTCCGTGCCGCTGACTGTGTGCTGGACCGGCTGCAGCAGCGTCATGTTGTAGTTCGCGCCGCTGTCGGTGACGCTCGTCACCGCGATGGTGAACACCTGGTTGGCGGCGAGGCTCGGATCCGTGCCGTGCACGTAGCCGATCAACTGGCTGCCGACCCATGTCGTGTCGACCGCAACCCCGGCCAGCGTCTGCAGGCCTGTCGCATTGCCGGCCGTCGACAGCGCAACGCTGCCGATATGGTCCGCGCCAAGCGTGTAGGAGATATGGCCCGACAGAACCGGCGCGTCGTCGCCCGTGCCGCCCGGGTTGCCGCCAGCCCCGACGATGTCGTCCTCGTCGGCGATCAGGTTCGCCGGCGCCGCGCCCATCGTAACCCCGGTGTCCGTCAGCGTCACCTTGAACGTCGCCGTCGTGGTGTCGCCGTCGCCGTCCTTGATCGTGTAGGTGAAGGTCTCGTCGACCGTCGTCCCGTTCGCTACGTTCAGCGCCGTGTTGGTGTAGACCAGGTTGCCGCCGACAATCGCGACCGTGCCGCCATGGTCGCCAGCTCCAATCGTGATCGCGCCGGACGCCGCGGGACCGTCCGCGCCGTAATGGTCGTTGCTCAGGATCTGCGCGACCGTGCCGATCGTCAGAGCCGTCACGTTCTCCGCGGGGCTGGCAAGCACGCCATCATTCGTCGCCACCGGCGTGTCGTCNCCGATCGTCAGAGCCGTCACGTTCTCCGCGGGGCTGGCAAGCACGCCATCATTCGTCGCCACCGGCGTGTCGTCAGTGACATTGATCTGAACCGTTGCGCTCGCCTGGTCACCGTCCGTATCGGTGGCAACCACGTTGATACCGGTCAGGCTGATTGAGTTCTCCCCACCCGCGTCTGGATGCGGGAAGTTGTCGAGCAGCGTCACATTGACTGTCGCGGACCCGTTGGTGCCCGCCAGGATCGGCAGCGACGGGGCAACCAGGTCGATCTGGATGGCATCGATGCCGTTGATTGAACCGATGATCTGCGTCGGGCCGGCCAGCGTCCAGACGATGTCGGCGCCGGCAACGCCGTTGACGTCCGCCGTGATCCCGGCAACCGACGTGAACGCCACCCCGGTAATGTTGTCCGAACCAGCATGGAACGATACCGTTCCACTGCCGTTCTCGGCGTCGGCCGCGGTCGCGTTGCCGGTCGCATTGGCGGTGCCGAGCCCTTCCTCGTCCACCGTGATGATCGCGTTCGTCACCACCGACGGGTCGGTCCCGTCGTTGATGGTGATCGTCAGCGTAGTCTGCGAGGTGTCGCCGTCGCCGTCCTTCAGCGTGTAGGTGAAGGTATCCGTCACCGGCGATGCGTTGCTGATGCTTGAATTGGCAACATAGCTGTAGGTGCCGTCGGGGCTGAGCGTCAGCGTGCCGTACTGGCCGACAACATGGAAGTCGCCGCCCACCACCGTCGTCGCCCCCGCGCCTGTCGCGCCACTCACAGCAGCGCCGTCGGCTCCCTTGGTGTCGGCACCGGCCGCATTGCCGTCGCTGCCAAGCCCCGTGATCACGTTGCCGCTCACAGAGCCGCCTTCTGTCAAACTGTCGGTATCGGCAACCGCAGTCGGCACATCATCGACGATCTGCACCGACAGCGTGCCCGGAAGGGAGACGTCGCCGTCGGTGTCGGTCACCGTCACCGTCATATTGTCGAAAATGGGATCGCTGCCTGCTGGATGTGTCTCGCTGTGCAGCAGCGTGTAGCTGTAGCTCACCTGGCCGGTGCTGGCATCGTAGCCGGTGATGGTCAGCGTGTTGCCGAGCGGCGTCGTGATGTCGATCGACGTCGATGCGCTGTTGGCAAGCGCGGCAGCCGAAATTACCTGGCCGGCGATGGTCAGCGAGCCGATACCGTCGGGTGAGGTGATGGTAAAGGTGCCGGTGTTGGTCTCGGACTGGTCGCTGTTGGGGGCGGGATTCTGCGCCTCGCCGGAGCCTTCCGACCCGGAGCTTGCCGGCAGGCCTTTCTCGTTGACGATGGCGTCGCCGCCATTGACGGAAGGCGTCAGGTCGATGATCGACGGCGTCGAGTCGGGCAGCAGGCTCGGGAACAGCTCGCGGTGATCCGGCTGGCCGAACGCCAGGTCTGTCGGGGGCAACAGCGCCGAAAGACCGAACCCGTCGCCGATGCCGCCGGCGGGAACCGAGAAGTCTCCGCCTGCACTGGAGGTCGAGCCGCCCGGGCCAGCCGAGATCGAACCATCGGCGCCGAAGGCGACGTCGACATGGCTTGCTTCGAGCGCGGCGATCAGGGCAACGCGCGGCACCTCGACGTCGCCGATGAGGAAGGTCGGCACGTTGAGGGCGCCATCCTTGATCACGATGACCGAGCCATCGGCCTGCTCGAGCACGAGATTGTGCCCGTCGACCTTGATGTTGTCGATCGAGACATTGGCCGGAAGTTTCACCACATGGTTGGCGTCGGCCACGTATTCGTGGGGGGCGGGCGCCGCTGCTGCTTTCGCCTCCGCGGGTGCCTCCGGCTTGATGGGCGCGCCGCTGCCGACATCGACCGGCACAGGTTCGGCCGCTGCCGGCGCGGCCTGTTGCGTCGAAGCCGCCTGGGCGACCTGGATCTCCGCGGGCGATGTCTGACCGTGATGGTCACTGGCGGCGGAATGCTCGTCCCAGGACCTTGCAGCGGTGTCCAATTCGATATTGGTGGTCATTTGCTTGTCCCCCTCCGGAATTTCCCGGAAAGAGACAGCGCTCACCATTGCTTTGCAACGGTTGATCAATCCATTTGATATACTGCAATATGCACAAAATCGTATTTTTTACGCGTGGTAAACCGGTAACATATATTCCGTTATATATTGCCGGTATCGGCGGCTCTTGACGGCGGTTCGCCTCCGTCTGGATGGTAAATAAAAGTATAAATTAGAATAAAATTTTGTGTAAAACAGACGAAGTAAGTTCTGCCGTCGTTATCTACCTTCGTTGCCAATAAGTTGAGACAAGATTGGTACCGTCCACAGTCAAAGGTGGGCGTTATGAAAAAAGAAAAAACCGCGCCGGGGACAATCGGTCTCAAACTGCTCTTGCTGGCGATCGGCCTTGCGGGCCTGCCGCAGCCATCGCTCGCGAGCCCTCGTTTCGAGGGTGTCGCATCGGTCGGCGGGCTCGTCGAAAAGGTCGAGGCGCCGCGTAGCCTGGGTGGCGTTTCCCTGGAAAGGTCCCGGCCCTGGCAGCCGGTCGCGGGATACCAGCCCGGCTTTGTCCCCATGAGCTACGCCATCGACGACGCCAATGCTGCCGTTGCGCCAACGCCCGCCGATGTCCGAGCGGCCGATGTTGGAATTGATCCCATCCAGACGGCGGCGATCATTCCCGGCGTGTTCGGGTCGGTCGCGCTGTCCATGCACAACTTTCCTGTCGCGGCTCGGTGGGCGCCTGTCTACCAGGCAATCGTCGGCTGCACGGCAGGCAGTGCCTGCGAGCACAAGAGCGCGGCTTTCGCCACGCTGATCTCGACGGCACAGGGCAAGGGATTCACCGAGAAACTATCCCTCGTCAACAGCGGCATAAATCGCCTGATCGCCTACAGGAAGGACAGTGTCGTCTATGGCAAGCTCGACTATTGGGCGAAGCCTTCGGAGGTACTCGACAAGCGCGCCGGCGACTGCGAGGATTTTGTCATACTGAAGATGACGGCGCTGCTCAGGGCCGGCATTCCCGCGCAAAGCATGGCGCTCGTCGTCCTCCAGGATCGCAAGCGCGGGTTCTTCCACGCCGTCCTGTCGGTGAGCACGGCGGATGGCGTATTCATTCTCGACAGCCTCCACAACACCGTCCTGCGTGACAGCGATCTCCCCGACTACGTTCCGCTCTATTCCTTCAGCACGGATCGCGCCTGGATCCATGGCTCGAGATCGGGCAATGCGCAGGTTGCCGAGTTCAAGGGCGGCTTTGCGGGCGTCGCACCTGGCGAAGGATTGCAGCCGGATATGGCTTTGGGGAAGCTTGTGCGAAAGTAAGCACAGCCGGCGGACGTTGGATCGAAGCTACACTCTAGCCGCTGACGAACGCCATCAGCAGGTCCTGCTCGATCAGCGGCGCCCGCACCGCGTTCAACTGGCCGCGATAGCGGCGGTCGCCGGCGCCGATGACGAACCCGCTGGCGACTGGGGTTTCGCCATTGGCATCCAGCCGTGCAAATATATCCGCGACGTTGAGATCGAGTGCCAGCCTGAGATCCTGACGCCCGTCATCGTTCGGCGCCGTCGGCAATTGGCGCTTTACCAGCTGTTGGAACGGAGCGTTGAAGGTCAGGATTTTTTTCGATGATGAAAGAGCAAAGGCGGGCGAGGGACAGGCGACAAGTATCGCGCTGATCGTCCTTATCGAGGCTAGCCTTTTCAACGTCAGGTTTTCTTCCGCCATGTCACGAATGCAGGCAACTCTGATCGCCGATGTCAGGTTGCCAGAAGCAGGCTGACCTTCGGCGATCTCATCGACAAGCATGCCGATCGTGCATTTCCGGCTTTCCGCCATATGCCTCAGCGACGTCCAGAAAGCCCGCTCCAGGCGGATTCCGCGTCGTATGCCGAGGCGCGCGACGACCCGGAACTCCATGCCGAGGTCTTCTGCCTTCGTCGGCACGAGCAACCGGTCGAGAACGGCGGGAGGAGTGGCGCTATCGTTCACTCATCGCCTCCTCTCGTGCCTTGTTGATCGGCTTCAGGAGGTAGGTCAGGATCGTCTTGCGTCCGGTCTTGATATCGACGGAACAGATCATGCCCGGGATGATCGAATAGACCTTGCCATCGCGTGTCAGCGTGGATCGCTCCGTGGCGACGCGCACCTGATAGTAAGGTTCGCCGGTTTTCTGGTCGACCAGGCTGTCGGCGGTGATGTTGGAGACCTTGCCTTCGATGCCGCCGAAGATGGAGAAGTCATAGGCGGTTACCTTGATCAGCGCGTCCTGGCCCGGTCGAATGAAAGCGACGTCTCGCGGCGAGACCCGGGCTTCGACCAGCAATGTCTCGGAGGTCGGGACGATGCCGGCGACGACCGCGCCGGGCTGGACGAAGGCGCCGAGCGTATTCACGTCAAGCGTGTTGACGATGCCGTCCACGGGTGAACGGATATCGGTGCGCGCCACCTTATCTGTNCACGTCAAGCGTGTTGACGATGCCGTCCACGGGTGAACGGATATCGGTGCGCGCCACCTTATCTGTGGCGCCGCGTATCGTCTCGTCAACCACCGAGAGGTCGGCCAGCGCCTGCGTCAGATCGCTGAGCGCCTCCTGTTGCAACTGCAGACCGAGTTCGTCGACCTGAAGCTGAGCCTCCGTGATGGCCGACTTGGCTTTCTTGATGGTCTCTCCGGCGAGCGTCAGCTGGCCGTTGAGTTCGGTCAGCTCGCGCTCGACGCGCAACTGCTCGGTTCGTGCCATCAGGCCCTTCTTGACCATCGATTCGACCAGCTTTGCCTCCTGGTCACTGACGGTCAGATTCTGGGTGAGGCGATCGGAATTGGCGGTCGCTTCGTCCAGCTCCTTCTCGCGCTGATCGAGACGCGACTTGAGAACCGACAGCTTGACTTCGAAGTTGTCGCGGCGGGCTACGAGCAGCTTCTGCTCGTTGTCACAGATTTCAGGGGCGACTTTCTGGATTTCGGACGGACATGGAAATGAGCCTTCGAAATTCCCGGTCTGTTCGAATTTGAGCCGGGCAATGCGCGTCTGCAGAGCCCGCGCCTTGGCCTGCTGTTCGCCAAGACTGGAGGTGTTGAACGTATTGTCGAGGCGGATGATGAGGTCGTTCTTCTTGACGATCTGCCCGATCGTCACCGCGATTTCCTGAACGACGCCCGGCTCGCTGGCCTGGATGATCTGAGTCTTCGAGGCGGGTATGATCTTGCCGTCGCCGCGTGCGATTTCATCAACCTCAGCATAGGACGCCCAAGCGACCGAGCTTACAAAGAGCGCGCCGATGATCAATATGGATGCCGACGCAAAAAGCGGCGGCCGATCTTCCTTAGCAAGCATTTACCAAACCCCATTATATTGATCTGGATCAATATAATTTGTCTCAAACATTTGTTTTCTGCAGCGCCTGTATGACTTGTTCTTTCGGTCCGTCGGCGACGATCTTACCCTGCTCGATCACGATCAGCCTGTCGGCCAGCTCGAGCATGCTGAAGCGGTGGGTGGAGACGATCAGCGTGGTGCCGCGGTCAAAGGCCACCTTGAGCTGCTTTATCAGCTGACGTTCCGACGCCAGGTCCATCGAGCCGGACGGCTCATCCAGGAAAACGATTTTCGGCTTGGTCAGCAGCAGCCGGGCAATCGCCACCGTCTGCCTCTGTCCACCGGAAAGATTGGTGCCACGCTCGCCGACGTTCATGTCGTAGCCACGCGGATGGCGGGAGACGAACTCGTCGACACCGGCAGCCCTGGCCGCGTCGATGATCTGCTCATCGGTCGCTTCCGGGCAGGCCATCAGCAGATTTTCCTTGATCGTGCCCGAGAACAGATCGCCGGCCTGCGCAACGATGCCGACCGCGGCGCGAACCTCCGACGGGTGGTATTGGCGGATGTCGATCCCGTCCAGCAGCAACTCGCCGGAGGTCGGCAGGAAGAGCCTGCCGATCAGCCGGCCCATGGTCGTCTTGCCGGATCCTATCCGCCCGATTATGCCGATCCGCTCGCCGGGCCTGACGGTGAAATTCAGGCCGGACAGAACCTCGTTTTCGGAACCGGGATAGACGAATCCGACGTTCTTGAATGCCATCGCGCCATTGCGGATCGGGCGGTTTACGAAGCCCACCGTGTCCGGCCGGTCTTCCGGTTGGGCCATGATCGAGTTGACCATCCGCAACGAGAGCATGGCCTGGCGAAACCGCGACAGTGTTATGGCGATCTGGCCGAGGGGGGCCACGGCCCGGCCCGCCAGCATCACCGTCCCGATGATCGCCCCTGTCGAGACGTGCCCCTCCGAAAAGGCATAAGCGCCAGCCACCACGAGGGCGACGGTGACCAGTTGCTGTATCGCCTGGGTGATGTTGCCGGCTGCCGCCGAAAGCTGCTTGATCTTCTCGGACGTGTTGGCGGCGTTCTTCGAGTGCTCGCCCCATTTGCGCAGGAGATAGGCTTCGGCGCGCAGGGATTTGATCGTTTCCAGCGTGGAGATCGACTCCACCAGCAGGGACTGGCGCTGCGAAGCCTCGTTCATCGAGGCCGCGACCCGCTTGCCGATGCGCCGCTGCGTGACCAGGCCAACGGCGACCGACGCCAGGAAGGCCACGGCCGGAATGATGACCAGCCAGCCGCCGATCGCATAGATGACCAGCAGGAAGACGAACACGAAAGCGGTGTCGATGAAGACGCTGATGGTATTCGAGGTGAAGAACTCTCTCACGAACTCATATTGCGTTATCCGGTTTGCGTACTCGCCGGTCGAACCGGGTCGCGCCGAGAGCGACGAGTTGAGCACTTTTTCGAACAGCATATACGAAATCCGAAGATCGGCCTTGCGCCCGGCATAGTCGATGAGCGACGCCCTGGCGGTCTTCAGAAGCAGGTCGAACACGATGACGGCGCCGATGCCGATGGCCAGGACCCAGAGCGTCGATATCGCCTTGTTCGGGAGGATCCTATCATACACGTTCATGGTAAAGATCGGCGAGGCGATGGCGAGCAGGTTGATGAACATCGCCGACAGCACGACTTTCGAATATGTGCGCCAGAAGCCGCCCATCGTCCCCGTCAGCCAATGTCGCCGCTCGATCTTCGGCGCCGAGCCGATGCTCATCGCCTCCGTGGCGTTGGCGTAGGTGATCGAGAAGGACACACCGCCGCTGATATAGCTGGCGGCGAGTTCCGATCGGCTGATCGCGGTTCGCCCGTCTTCCTGGGGGGCGGTGAAATAGTCGCCGCCTTCCTCCTCGGCGAGCAGGGCAACAGGCAACTGGCTGACGCGAAAGACAATCGCGGGAAGATCGATCCGCCCGCGCAGGAAATCGCGATGGCCGAACGCCCGCGCTTCCAGACCTATGCGTTCGGCAAGATTGCGGATCTCGTCGACCTCGACGCGGGTATCCGACAGCGGCACGCCGGCGAACAGCACGGTCTCGGCGCTCGGTCGGCCGAGATACGCGGCAACGGCCGAAAAGCAGGCCTTGAAAGCCTCCTTCGGCGACAGGATATGGGGTTGCTGGTTCACGATCTGCCCGCGAGGACTGTCGGTCGCGCCTTATGTCGCTGCTTACTTCTTCCTGACCGGCGCCAGAATGTCGAAGGGCAGGTCATTCTTCTGTTCCGAAGGCGTGCGCGCATAGGTTTCGGTGTCAGCCGTTTCCGGTGCGGCGAACTCGGTCCGTGCGTAGGCGTTGGCCTGCTTTGCCGGCTGGATATCCATTGTCTTCAGCAATTCCCCGGTCGCAGCCAGAAGCCGGTACTGGGCAAAGAGTGACGCATAGGATGCGGTGTCCGCCAGCGTCGCGGTGTTGAACCGCGTATTCTGCGCATCGAGCACGTCTAGCAACGAGCGCTGCCCGACCTTGAACTGTTCGCGATAGGACGCGACCAGCTTTTCGTTGGAGGCGGCCTGCAGCTTCAGGGTCTTTGCCAGGTCGGCCTGCCGGAAGCGGCGATCCCATGAGGTGCGAACGGCTTCTTCGATCTCGCGCAGAACCTGATGCATGGCGAGCCGCTGTTCGCTGGTGCGGCGGATCTGCTCCTGTTCATTGGCCTTGTCTATGCCGCCGCGATAGAGGTTCCAGCGCAACACCAGGCGCGCCTGCAGGTCGGATGTGTCGCCATTGTCGCCGTCGATGTCGTATCCGGCCCGGGCCGTGCCCTCGGCGACGATCGAGGGACCGTACTTCGCTCGGGCCGCGTCCACCAGCGAGGCCGCCGCGGCGATATCGCTGTTGGCCATGTGGACGCGCGGGTTGTTTTCTCGTGCCAGGCCCAGCGCATCGTCTAGCGACCTCGGCAGCGCGGTCGAAACGTCGCCCGGCCTCGACGCATTGGTGAGCGGTTTCCCGACGGTCTTGAAAAACCGTATCTTCGAAGCCTCCAGTTCCTCCGACGCTTCCTGCATGCGGGCCTTGGCCGCGAACAGCCGCTCCTCGGCCTGTTGCCGGTCGGCTTCGTTCAGTCCGCCGCCCGCGATGCCTTCCTGGATGTCGTGGAGGATAGCCTGATGGAAGCCCAGGTTCTTCTTCGCCTCTGAAACGATCGACGCCTGCAGCATGTATTCGAGGTAGTCCTGGACCACCGAGAGCCCGATAAATTCGGACCGCTCCAGCACGCGGAACGACGCGCCATCGACCCGCGATGCCTGACGATTGAGCTCGGCCCGCCTTGCACCGCTGTCATAGACGGTCTGTGAAACCGTCAGATCGGCTTCTGCCGGGTAGAGGTTGTCATCATCGAGGGAAAGCGCGCGACGCGACGAGTTGTCGAGACGGCGAGCCCCTCCGGATGCTTCCACGTCGACGCTGGGAAGATAGAGCCCTTTTGCCTGGCGCAATTCGAATTCGATCGCCTCGCGATTTTCTATGGCCTGGCCGATCTCGGGATTGGACTCGACGGCAACCGCCACGGCCTCCTTGAGCGTGAGGGCATTTGCACCCCCGCAAGACAGCATCGTGGCCGCCATCAAAAGACCAAGGCGCTTGCCCATGGCCGAAATGCCTGTTTTTTTCATTTAGCCCGCCCCAACTTTTCCCCAACGCCCTTTTCCGGGGCGCCACAACCAAACCTGGGCCCAAGCAAGGCCGGCCGTCGGTGGATCATCTACCAGATTACACGAAATATGTGGGTAATTATTATTTTAGGAAACGCTAAAAGTATTTTCCAGCCAGAACGTCCGCGTGATGTAGCAAAAATGGCACATAAAACCGACGTGTACGGTTAGGGAAATGTGAAGGCCGCTGCTGATGCGCCGGCCAATCTTCCTAATGGGCAATCCCGGCCGTTAAGGGTTGCGCAAGTTCTGCCGTCTATCATCGATTGCTAATGTGGAGGGCGACATGAAACGCAAGCCGATTCTGCTCTTTCTCTTTCCCGCTCTTGTCCTTGCTATCCTAGCGGGAGCGCGTATCGCGACATTCTTGCTGGGCGCCTATCCGGCGAGCCCCACAATGTGGTGGATCTGGCTTGAACTGCGGCCGTTGTCGACGATGTTCTGGCAGCAGGTCGACTTCTATCTGGACAGCTCGATGGTTCTCGATTTCACGATCCTGGCCGCCGCCTTGATCGTCAGCTGGCTTGCCTGCCACGCCCGCAAGCGGGCTCCATTCTTTCTGGCCAACCATCTGGCGCTGCTTTTCGTGGGGCTGATGATAGCAGCCAGCAGCCAATCTCAGACGGCGAGCACCATTGCCGCCTTTACGGCACCCAGCGGCCTCCAATTCTCGCTGATGGTCGATTTCTCCTGGCAGAACAGCCTGGTCCTGCTTCTGGGCACGGCCGCGTGTGTTTACTGTCACGTTGCCTTCCTCACCGAAGCGAAACAACGCGCGGAGCTGCGGGCAATGCAGCTCGTCACCCTGCAGCGGGATCTCTAAGACGCCGTCAATACCGGCACCCGCGGTCAATTGACCTTGCGGTAATAGACCTTGCCGTCCGGCTGCTCTATGCGTTGGTAGTTGGAGTTGGGGGGAGGCGGCGCCGAAGCGATCCTCTTCTTGGGCGGTCGCGGCGCCTCGATGACGCTGGCCTCGCCAGCGGTTTCGCTGTCGAGCGCCTCGGGCGCTTCCGCCACCGTGCTGGTGGTAACCTCGGATTGTTCCGCCATGTTCGGCGGACTGTTGCCGGCGACGGCGGGCGGGGTCTGCTCCAGCCTGGCAAGGCTGCCATTGATTTCGTTGAAGTTGCCCTGCAGCTGGCTGTCCAGTTTTTCGAACCGGCTCTGGAAGCCGTTGTTGACCGTATCGAGCCGCGCCGCGATCCGTTGCTCGAACGCTCCGAGCTGCTCCAGCCGCGCCTCGACGGAGCGCAGGTCGTTGATGCCCCGATAGAGATAGATGGCAGCCGCCATGTTGACCAGGGTGATCAGCAAGGCGCCGGCGGCGACGACGCCAATCGCTTTTGTGTTGCCGGGTCTGTCGACGGCGACCTGTTCGCGTTTGCCAACATCGATCGCCGGCATGCCCGGCTCGCTGATCGTCGTCATTGAACCACCACCTTGGCGCCGATCGCGACGCGCTTGAAAAGGTCGATCACATCGGTGTTGGTGAGGCGGAAGCAGCCCGATGTTCCGTCGAAGCCGACCCCTGACGGGTCATTGGTGCCGTGGATTCGGTAGAGCGTGTCATGCCCGTCCCGAGACAGATAGAGCGCCCTGGCGCCAAGCGGATTGTAGGGGCCGGCCGGCACCAATTCCGGCAGCTCCGGTTGGCGGGCACGCATTTCCTTGGGCGGGCGCCATTGCGGCCATTCCGTCTTGGCGCCGACCTTGACCACCCCGGTCCAGCCGAACCCATCGCGCCCGACGCTGATCTTGTAGCGAAGTGCCTGGCCCTGGCGCGTCACCAGGTAGAGCGCCTTCTCGTCCTTGCGGATGATGATCGTTCCGGGCTGTTCGGCGGTTTCGAAGGCGACCGTCTTGCGCAGGCTTGGACCCATGGCCGGCAGTGGCGGAGCGCCCGCGGACCCGGCATGGGCGCCGGCCGGCATCACAAGCGCCAGGCCCGCGATGCAGGCGGCCGCCAGCCCCGAGGCGATCCGATGCCTATCGGGCAGCGTCATCGAGCCGCTCTTTGAACATCGTCTTCAGATCCTTGTTGAAGCGCGCGCGCCCATCCACTTCCGAAGGCAGGATCGCCCGGTTCAGGGCATCGGCGAGAAGCGCGTTGTCGAGTGCCAGCGACTTGATGTGCGGCGCCTTGAATATCTTCTCCAGCTCGCTGCGCGAGAAGTGGTTCCCGAACCATTTGCGCTTGTGCTTGTTGGCGACGAGCGTGATGTTGACCGCGTTGCCGCGCAGTTCGCGGATCTTGCTGTAGAGCCGCTTGCCTTGCCGCAGCGACGCGACGTTGAGCTCGAACACGATGAAGATCTCGTCGCTCGTCGAAAGCACCGAATTGTGCCAGGGCGTGTCGAGATTGGGCAGGTCGATGACGATGTCGTCGAAGCGGTAGGCGACGAGGTCCAGGAGCCGGAACACGAAATCGCTGCCGTGCGGCTCGAAGGGCAGTTGCGGCCGCTCGAACGCATAGAGGGTGAGGCCGGACGGGCGCGAAAGCTTGATGACGTCCATCAGCTCGACGTCGAGCCGTTCGGGCTGGCCGATGATGCCCGTCAGGTCGAACTGGTTGAACTGGTTGATATAGGCGCCGCAATTGGCGCTCTGGAAATCGAGATCGACCAGGCAGGTCGAAGCCGCGCGCTCGGCCGATTTCGAGGCCAGGAACTCGGCCGCCGACAGCGCGAGCGTCGTGGCCCCGGCGCCGCCGCTGGCGCTGATGAAGGTGATGATGCGGCTTTTCGTTCCCTGGTTGCCGGTGTCGTGGAAGGTCACCGCGTTGAGCAGCTCCTTGCCGTCGAGCGGCTTGTGCAGCCAGTCCGAGGCGTTCATGCGCACCAGCACGCGCGTCTGCTCCGACGTCAGCTCGTCGGAGACCGCGATCAGCGGCACGGACGCCCACAGCGCGCGCGCCTCGACGATGCCGGGCCTGCCGAGCAGCCCGCCGCTGCCGAGATCGAGGATGACGATGCCCGGGCGCGCATCGGCAGGCGGGCCCTTGAGAAAATCGTCCGTCTCGGAAACCCTGACGTCATAGATCGCCAGCGCATCGAGCCGCGTCGCCACCTCGCGCTTGAAATTCGGATCCGACGAGAACAGCGCCACCTGCTTTCGCTTGGTCGGCGTAACCTTGGTGTTCATCGCGTTCATGGCCAGGTGCTTTTCATGTCTTCGCCCGTGACCGTGCTCAGCATGGAGGGCATGGTGATGGTTCCGAGACCGAGAAACCCGGCCAGAAAGAAGAACTGGAAGGGATGTTTTTCAATGCTGACGGTGATCGTTGGTACCGGGCCGCTTGGGCGCGTCCAGTAGCCGAGCCCGGACGCCTGATACTGAATCTGGACCTCGGATCTCAGAAGGGTCGGCAGGAATGTCAGCATTCCCGGTCGGCTGCTGCTGCCGCTGAAGATGAAGTCGAAAGCCGCCTGGTTCACATTGAGATTTTGGCATGTGGCGCCTGTTCCACAGATGCAAGATGCAGCTCCGGCGGCATTGGCCGTACAGATGTAGCTGTAGGTGTTGGCCGGAACCGCCTTTCCCACATTCAGTGGGTCGCTGGGTGTTTTTGCCTCAAGCAGAAGTCCGCTGGCGATCGGAGCGGAAATCTGCGCCAGCCTGGCGCCGGCCTGCACCGCTTTGTTACCGGCATTCCATTGGTAGAAGGCGTAGCCAAAGTCGACGAAACCAAGCAGCAGAGTCAGCAGCACGGGCATTGCAATGGCCGCCTCCACCATTGTCGCGCCGGATTGGTTTCTCCAGAACGTGCCGCGCGGCATCACCATCCTAAGACACGCTCCTGATGGAAAACATTGAGCGTAAGGTTGGCAAAGCCAAGATAGGACCAGAGGCCTAGAGTAGGATATGGATATGCCGTGCTGACCTGCACCACAATGACCGTGCCGGTGCTGCTGAGATAGAGCTCGGTGCCGGTCGAATCGATCGCCTGGAGCGATTGCACTGGCGTGATGGTGACTTGACCCACGGTCCACCCGGTAACCCTCTGGCTGCCGTTCGTGACGGCCCCGTTTACCGCGAGGTTTTTCGCCAACGTTGAACAAGTATTCCAGTCGCTGCTGCAGCGCGCCATATAGCGAGCGGCATCCTCGACGCCAGCCGCGAGAAGCAGACGCGTGTTGAAGATGTTCGAGAATTCGAAGACGCCGGCCGACAGCAGCAGCACGAGCGGCATGACGATAGCTATCTCGACCAAGGCGGCGCCTTGTTCGTCATGGTGGAACCGCTGGAGGAACTGCCTCAGTTTGATGAACATGGCGCTACCGGTACAACTGCGCTTCGTTGCGAAACGCCTTGTCGACAAGGGTGTTGTTGGCAAAGCCGCCATCGACATCGACGATCTCCAGGCTGATCGGCTTCTCACCGGCAGTCGAATCCTCGTCGTCTTTGCTATTGTCCTGCTTCTGGATTGGCGTGTTGATGAAGACGCTTGCGTAGCCGTCGGGCTTGATCGAGACATGGCCGTTTAGCTTGGCCTGATTGGCGATGCAGTTGACGATCGCCATGTTGAGTAGCCGGCGATCTGGATCGAGTGTCGGGTTAGGGCCCTTGTAGCAGGATGGATCGCCGCTTTCCTTGGTCGGATTCAGCGACTTGTCACCAACAAGGCTTTTGGCGATCTCGTACTTGTAGACGTCATATCTTGATGCGGGAGCGCTCGTGGAGCCGGTCGGGTTGGTGGTGCTGGGGACGTTCGGATACGCCGTCCCGTGGTTGACCTGCCAGTAACTTGTCCAGAAGCTCTGCGATCCGATCGCGTCGGACATTCCCTTCGCATCGACGTAGTTGGTGCCCGGAGGCAAAGGCAACGCGGTGTTGTCCGTCACGGGATCGTACTTGCTGCAGCCGGTCTTCTGGCCCTTGCGAACGTTGGTCGCCGGCCTGTAATTGGAGTCTTTGCTGCTCTTGTTCAACGAGCCGCTGTACAGATCGAACCGGACATTGAGACCAGTATTGACCTGGCCGAGGGTGACGCCGGTTTTCGTGGTGAGGGCGTCGCGGCTGTAGCAGGTACCAGACGTGCCCATCGCTATAGCATCGCGCAATGAACTCAGGTTGTTGTCGATCAGCCCGAAATTGCCAGGCCCAGGATTGCTGTCGACCTTCAGGACGCGGAATTCGCGGCTGTAGGTGTCGCCTGAGGCAAAGGCTTGCTGGATCGTCTTGCTGGTCGAAGAATCCGTTGTCTCGAACGGGTTGCACATGAACAGCGGGACAGTTTCGCAGATCGACTGAACGAACCCGGCCACCGCCTGCGGCTGGATTTCCATGGTGTCCTTGCTGCCGACCAGACTTGCCGGAAAGATCGTCGCGAAGGCACCTGCGCCAGCCGCAACGCCGGAAGCGTTGATCGTCACTTCAGCGAATGAAACAGCCTTGGGATCGGTGCTTGCCCAGTTTGTGCCATCGGCATCGACGCCGGCAGCGCTCAATGCGGTTTCGTCGCTGGCGGGGATGCCGGTCAGATACTTGACGGTCACATCGGCCAAAACCAGCGGATGATCGCCCGATGTCGAAAACAGGGTGTTGTTGGAGACGAGGGTCGTCACGGCCAAGTTGGCCCGGGTGATGGAATCCGATCTGCCGTCCAGTTCCGCCGCGGCGGCAAGCGCCATCGCGTCGATACCCTTCTGCAGATCGTTGTGCAGCCCGTTGAGCCGGCTCATGTCGATGGCCAGCACCGAGAAGCCGATAAGCACGGGTAGCATGATGGCCACCAGGATCATCGCTACGCCGTGTTGATCGTTCCAGAAGGCTCGAATGGTCCCCAACATGACCTTACTCTCTGCTTTCCTGCGCCAAGGCCCCCCGCTTGCCCGGCGCCCTCCGCATCCCTCTGTTCAGCTCACGGCGTCACGCCGGACCCGCCAACATTGACCGTGATCGCCGGCGGTGGGGGCGGCGGCGGCGGAAATTTGTAGTTGTGCGCGACAAGCGCGGCGCGCGTGCCGTCGCCTTCGATATGTGTGTTCCTGGAATTTGGATTGAGCGGATCCACCGTCTGCAGCATCGAATTGAACTTCTGCGTGTCGCCGGCGGCCAGGGTCACCGAATCGTAGTGGTTGAGATAGTCGGCGGCGCAGCCCGTCAGCGCACCGGCGCACAGAATGAGGATCAAGGCGCTATTTCTTGACATAGAGCATCTTGTCCTTCGATTTGAAGTCGAGCATGTGGCCATAGGGGCCGGTGACGCCGTCGCCCGTTTCATATTTGCGGATCATGTCCTTGTTCACCTCGAGCTGGCCGAGCACGAAGAACTCGGGATCGTTGGCCGGCCGCGTCTTGTCGAACGGCGTCGCCAGCTGTTCGCCGGGCTTCACCGGCCGCACGATGTGCGGCGTGACGATGACGACCAGCTCGGTTTCTTCCTTCTGGTTGCTCGAATTGCGGAACAGCGTGCCGATCACCGGCACCTGGCCGAGCCAGGGCACCTGCTCCTGAAGCTTGGTGGTCTTGCTCGACAGCAGCCCTCCGACGGCGAAGCTCTGGCCGTCGCGAAGTTCGACGACGGTATTCAATTTGCGGTTGGTGAAGATCGGATCGCCCGCGGTGGTGAAGCCGGTCAGGTCACTCACTTCCGGCGCCAGCTTCATATGGATCTTGCCGTCGTCGAGTACGACCGGCGTGAACAGGAGATTGACGCCGAATTGCTTGTACGTGATGGTTACCTGACCATCGTTGCCCACGACACGGATAGGGACTTCGCCGCCGGCGTTGAAGCTGGCTGGCTCGCCGGAAAGCGTTGTCAGGTTGGGATTTGCAAGCGTGCGCACGACCCCCTTGGCCTCAAGCGCTTCAATGATCAGGTCGACCTTGATGTTGCTGTCAATGACGCGGGTGATCAGAGCCGCGAAGGGATTGCTGGTCGACAGCAGGCCGGTGAGCAGATCGCCCGGGCCGAGCACTAAATTGTCCTTGTCGACGGTGGCGATGCCGGTTGCGGCGCGTGTCGTGCCGCTGCCGTTCGTGCTCCTGATCGACACGCCGAGGTCGCGACCGGCATTGCGCTTGGCTTCCAGCACGCGCACTTCCAGATTGACCTGCTGGCTGTCATCCACGGTGACTGAATTGATGATGGCGTCAGGACCATATTGCTGCGCCACCTGCATGATGGCTTCCAGCGTGGCGCCATCCTTGACATGGCCGCCAAGCCTGACCTTGCCGTTGATCGAACCGATTTCGATGCGCGACCGTGGCGCCACCTGGCGGATGGCTGCCGCCATGTCGCTGACATCGACGCCGACCTCGACCTGGATGACGCCGAGCGAGCGCTTGTCGGTGGAGAACAGATTGACCGTGGTTGTACCGGCGCCCTTGCCGATGACATAGAGCGTCCGATCGGTCATGGGCTGCGCATCGGCGATCTTCTCGTCGCCGACGACAATGTCACCCAGATTGGCATTCACCTGCAGCGTCACCGATTGCGACATCGGCAGGAAAACACGATGGACGCTAGGGTTCGACACGTCGATAAATCTGTCGGCCGCATCGGCCGCGAGGCTCGTCAGCAACAACGCGCCCAGACAGGACAACGCCGCCGCCGCCTTCCTCAACCAAGACCCCTGCATCCCCGTCTCCCCAATCGCCGCCAAACTCATCGCCGCGCCGTTGTTATGGTTGTCGCGGCACGTCGTATGTCTCGAGCTTCACACCCCGGAAAACGCCCACAGTCACCTGTTTTGGCGGTTCCGGCTGCACGTATTTGACCACTTCCTTGACGACTTCCCGGACTTCCGGCGCCGACACCACGGCCGGAGCCGGTTTCACCTTGCCCAATTCGTCAAGGCGGCTTCCCACCTTCTCCACGGCCTGGGTGAGCCCGGCAATCTTGTCGTCCGCGCGCTTCCGCTCCTCGGCAGCGGCAGCTTCCGCTGCTGCCTTCTTGTCGAGCTCGGCCTGCCTTTTGGCAACGTCGTCGGGGGTTTCGCCGGTCAGATCCGACAGCGTCACCCGTTCGGTCGTCTCGCCCTTGCTGGCCGCGGCCTGGCGCAGCGCCAGCGACAATTGGCCGGCGCCCGCCGCCAAAGTCAGCTTCTGCGCATCCTTGGTGCTGGCCTCCAGTGTCACGGATTTCACCACCGTCGGGCTATCCTTGCTCTCGTCAGCCACCTGGTCGACGGCAAGCACCTTCATACTTTGCAGCAAGACATCGACAAAACTTTTGTCCGTACCGTCGTCGCCGCGCGCGGTGCGCGTCAGGAGTATGTCGACCCGGTCGCCGGGGAAGACAAAGCCGGCAACGCCGAGCACGTCGTTGACCCTGATGGAAACGGCCTTCATGCCTTCGCCAAGCACCGCCGAAAGCGTGGCGCGCTGGCCGGGGCCGGTGATCTTGGTGGCCAGGACAGGCTCGTTGGTGCCGATAGCCTGCAACGCCTGCTTGGTGCCTTCGCCAGCCAGCGCTTCTTTCGTTGTCTTGAAAGCGCCGGCCGGAACCGCGCCCGCCGGCCAGGCGATTTCGCGCAGCTTGTCCTCGGTCAGCATGTCGCCGAATTTCAAGGGTTCAGCCGCCACCACGACCGTGTCGCGCGGGACGTCGTCCGTCCGCGCCATCGCGTTGCGCTGGCTGGCCAGCCAGATATTGGCGAGCACCACCGCCAGGACGCCGAACACGCCGGCGAGAACGATCATGATAAGCGTATTAGCGCGCATTTTTCTACCCCACCATCGCTCACCGAGCGAATGTCAGCCCCTTCAAAGCGCAAGGTTCTGGGCCGAAATCGAGCGATTTCGGCCCAGAAAGTTTTCAGCAAGTGCCACCGGCAGTGCCAGTTTTGGATATGCCACTGCCGTTCAGGTTCGCGCAAAGACCAGTAAACTGGCTGCCGACCCATCCGCCGATAGCAATAACCGCAACAATCGATGCCGCTGCGATGATGCCGATCAGGATAGAGTATTCCACCATGGCAGCGCCGTTCTCATCGGCTTGGAACTGCCTGGCTACGTCGATAAGCCGAGTCATGGCTATCTCTCTTAGCAGGTGCCGGTGCCGGTGCCGGCGGCGTTGAGTCCCTTGTTGTTCAGCTTCACGCAAAGGCCGGTGAACTGACTGCCGACCCATCCGCCGATAGCGATGACCGCGACAATCGATGCCGCGGCAATGATACCGATCAGGATAGAGTATTCGACCATGGCAGCGCCGTTTTCGTCGTCGCGGAACTGCCGGGTCATCGTCATGAGCTTCTTCATGTCAATTTCTCCCTTTGGAGGTTTGAACCCGACGAGACAGAGCCAAGGATGTACCCCATACCCAGCATCCCCCGTCATCTCGATCCTAGGTCCCGAGAAATTGCCGAGTCAAACGGGATTAATGGTTCCTTAACTCTCCAATACATGAACTGGCGAGCTCAACGCGGCCCTAAATTTCAGCAAGAGCTTGATTCGGCTAATTTTTCAAGCGCTCTTAACCATTCGTTCACAATTATGTCGCCCGGCTAATTGAGTAATCCTTAATTTAGCTAGTTGGCATATTCTTTTATATCTAAGGGCTTAAGAGCCGATTGCCGGATGAGGTCACCTGCCCGAGGCACGCAGGGGTTGCAGGATACTCGTAGCTAAAGGCGCCACCACAATTTGAGCAATGCAAAGGTGAAAATAAAAACGATTTTTTTCCGCAGCGGTCCTTAACTATGTTGAAAGTATTGACTGCCTGCAGGCGTTCTGACGCTTGTGCCGCACGTGGTTAATGTTTAGTTTCGCCTAATATGCAGTGAAGGGGAGCATAGGGGATTATGCTGGGGCGGTTTATCAAGGGGGCGAGCGAGCAGCCGGTAGCCACCAAGGCCGAGTCGTTGGCGGTTCTGCCTGTCGCGCCGGTCCTTTCGCCGGCTTCCGACATTGAGTCCCACGGCGATAATTTCCTGACACTAAAGGTCGAGCTTCATCGCCATTTGATCGATCGGTTCAATCTGACCGCGCTTGAAAGTGCCTCCAAGGATGAGATCCTGAATGAGATCCTTCCGATCGTTCGAGAGTTTGTCCGGAACCGAAACGTGCCGCTGAACGCGCGTGAGCTTGACCAAATTACCAGCGAAACCGCCGACGAGATGCTCGGACTCGGGCCGATCGAACCGCTGCTCAAGGACGACACGATCACCGACATAATGATCAACACCCACAAACGCGTCTTTATCGAGCGACGCGGCATCGTCGAAGAGACGGCCATCCGGTTTCGCGACGAGGCGCATCTGCTGCGGGTCATCAACAAGATCGTCTCGAACATCGGCAGGCGCGTCGATGAGTCCTCGCCGATGGTCGATGCCCGGCTGGATGACGGCTCACGCGTCAATATCGCGGTACGACCGATTTCCGTCGACGGCCCGCTGGTCTCGATCCGCAAATTCTCCAAGAATCCCTATTCGCTCGAACGTTTGATGGCATTCAATTCAATCCGGCCGCCGATGATCGAACTGCTGCGCATCGCTGTCCAGGCACGCAAGTCGATCCTGGTTTCCGGCGGTACCGGCAGCGGCAAGACGACGTTGCTCAATGCGCTGTCGAGTTACATTCCCTCAAGGGAACGCCTGATCACCATCGAGGATGCGGCTGAGCTGCAGCTGCAGCAGCCGCATGTCGGCCGGCTCGAGACGCGCCCGCCCAATGTCGAGGGCAAGGGCGAGGTCCGCCAACGCGAGCTGCTGAAGAACGCACTGCGCATGCGGCCCGACCGCATCATCGTCGGCGAAGTTCGCGGCGAGGAAGCCTTCGACATGCTGCAGGCGATGAACACCGGCCACGAGGGCTCGATGACCACCATCCATGCCAACACGCCGCGCGACGCGATCTCGCGGCTGGAGCAGATGGTGGGCATGGCCGGCATGCCGATGACCCACGAGTCCATTCGCGCCCAGATCGCTTCGGCCATCGACATCATCGTGCAGACCCAGCGCCTGTCGGACGGCGGCAGGCGCGTGACGTCTATTTCCGAACTGACCGGCATGGAAGGCAATATCGTACAACTGCAGGAGATCTACAGCTTCGTACGGCGCGAGGTGACCTCGGACGGCAAGGTCATCGGGGAGTTCCGCGCCACCGGCGTTCGTCCGCGTTTTGCGCCGGAGGCAGCGACGCTCGGGCATCATTTTGCCAAGGATGCCTTCAACCCACAGGTTGCCCTCTGATGCCGACCGGCCAGGCATTGCTATATTTTATCTATATGCTGGCGGCGGCTTCGGTCATTCTCGCCGGCGAGGCCCTGTATCTTTCCTTTGCCGGGCGCCGATCCCGGATTGGGGTGATCAACCACCGGCTGCGGCGGCTGGCGGACGAAGCGCCAGCGGAACAGACCCTGCAGGGATTGCTGCGCGAACGTGGACTGACGGAATCAGGCGATTTTCTATTCGGGATGATCTGGCTGAACAGGCTTTACACCCAGTCCGGCATCACCGGAAACCCAATGGTTTTCGCCGCGACGTTTCTCAGCGCCGGACTGGCGATTTCGTTGCTGATGTCGGTCCTGTTGCATTTCTCCACCTTGGCGTCGCTCATCGCTTTTCTGGTGATCGGAGTTGGGCTGCCGCTTCTCGTTCTTCGCCGCGCCCGCAACAAGCGCATTCTGAAATTTGCAAAACAGCTCCCGGATGCGCTCGACATGATCGTCCGTTCGCTGCGCGCCGGACATCCGGCTTCGGTCGCGGTCGCGCTCGTAGCGCGCGAAATGCCTGATCCGCTCGGCACCGAATTCGGCATTGTTTCCGACGAAATCACATTTGGTCTCAGCATCGAGCAAGCCGTGCGGAAGCTGTCGCAACGCGTTGGCTTCGAGGGCCTTCACCTGCTGTCGATCTCGCTGTCGATCCAGGCCAAGACGGGTGGCAATCTTACCGGGATCCTGTCCAATCTTTCCGTGGTGCTGCGCGAGAGGCAGAAACTCAGGATGAAGATCAGGGCACTTTCGGGAGAGGGCCGTGTATCCGCATGGATCATCTCACTGTTTCCCATTGTGATGTTCCTGATTCTTCTGCTGCTTGCCCCGTCCTATTACGGCTCCGTCTGGGGCAATCCGCTGATCTTGCCGGTATTCACGATTTTCGGGCTGTGGGCGCTATTGGGTGACTTCATCATGTACCGCATGGTCAATTTCGATTTCTGACGGGAGCGAAGCAAAAACTTGTTTTCGATCATCCAGGATCTGAGCTTTTTGATCTCAGCTGCCGTCTTCGTGGCGGCGGTTGCGCTATTTCTGTTCGGCGCGCTTGTGTTCCTCCCGGCGCTGCAGACGCGGACGCTGGTTGCGCAAAGCCTGAAGACGGAAGGGATTGCCGATCGCCGCTCGCTCGCTGGACAGGAACTGCTCGCGAAGATATCCGCGCAGCGACCAGTCGACGCCTATTTCCGGTCGATGGAGAAGGAACGGGACGAACCAAATGCGCTCGAGGCGAAGCTGTTTCGAGCCGGCTTCTATCAGACCAGCGCTCCGCTCATTTACACCTTGTCACGGCTTGCTGCTGCCTGTGCCGGTTTTCTGGCTGCCTATGCGCTCTTGTCGCGAGTTCTCCCGCCTCAAATGCCCGGTTTCATAGGCTTTGCCGGTTCTGCTCTTTTCGGGCTCGCATGCATCGTGGTGCCCAGCATTCTGCTTGATCGCTTCGAGAGTGCGCAGAAGGAAGTCTATCGCCGCGCCTTTCCTGATTTCATGGATATGATGATCACCTGCGCGGATGCGGGCATGAGCCTGGAAGCAGCGGTGGAGCGTGTCAGCAGCGAACTGGCTGGCACCCATAAATGGCTCGGCATCCAGCTTTCAATCATGANGCAGCGGTGGAGCGTGTCAGCAGCGAACTGGCTGGCACCCATAAATGGCTCGGCATCCAGCTTTCAATCATGAATCTGCAGCTGCGTGCCGGAAAGCCGCTGCGCGAGGCGCTGCGCGACCTCGCCGACCGAATCGGCCTTGACGAGGCGAGGGCGCTGGCCGTCCTTTTTCGGCAGTCGGAAGAGCTCGGCACCAGCCTGACCGACGCTTTGCGCGTCTACAGCGAAGAGATGCGCAGCCAGAGAATTCTTCATGCCGAAGAACGCGCCAACTCCTTGCCCGTCAAAATGATGATTCCGTTGGGGCTGTGCATCTTCCCGGTGGTGATGATGGTGATCATGTTGCCGGTGATCATTCGCATGAAGGGCATTTTCTTCTGAAACCGTATATGCTTTGATTCTAAAACAGAGTCGCAGGACTCTCGGGGGATAAAATGACAGGGCCAATGCGCCTCTCAGTCGCAGCCGCAGCCAGTCTGTTGATGATGGCGCTTGTTGGCTGCCAGACGAACGGCGCGGACACCACGGGTGGTGTCGTCCGCACCAACGAGCCGTCGAAAGGCGACGTAACGTCGTTTGGCGATGCCTTCGACGGGTTGAAGACGGTCAGCGACGTCGAATATTACGCCTCGGACCAGGCCGTCGCGGAAGCCAAGAACCAGTTTCGCGCCGAGAATTACGGCAATGCCGGCGCCTTGTTCTTCAAGGCGACGCAGCTCGCCCCCAATGACGGCGGCGCCTGGATGGGGCTGGCCGCCTGTACCGACCGGATCCACCGCTTCGATCTTTCCGACAGGGCCTATGGCCGAGCCTTCAAGCTGATGGGTGCGTCGCCCGAATATTACAACAATGTCGGCTATTCCTATCTGCTGCGCGGCAAGCTGCAGGATGCCCGCGCGAATTTCCTCAAGGCTTATGAGCTGGCACCCAACGACCCTACGGTAGCCAACAATCTGAAGCTGCTGTCATCCAGCGTGCAGAATATAGAACGGTAGGCAATCCAATGCTGCTCGCCGTCGCGCTTCTGTTCAAAGCTTTCGCCATTTTGCTCCTTGCAAAAATCGCCTGGACGGATTTCAGCGTGCAGAAGATCACCAACCGCGACGTATTGCTGTTGCTCTGCTTGGGACTTGCCGCGCTGCAACTGCATTCACTGCAGACCGGCTCGTGGCTGGAGATGGGCATCAGTGCGATTGGCGGCTCCATCCTGTTCGTCGCACTCTTTCCATTCTGGCTGTTACGCAAGATTGGGGCTGGCGATGTGAAACTGTTGAGCGTCACCCCCTTTCTCATCGGGGGAAGCAACCTTGCCGTCTTTTCCGTGTTGCTGTTGGTCTTTGCGATCGCCACGGCCGCACTGGTCAAGAATCCCTTTTTGCTGCCAGCAGGACTATTTCGCCATTATGTCGAGCACATGGATCGCAAAGGCGTCGTACCCTTTGGCGTCCCCATATCGGCGGCAGCCATATGCGCGATGGTTACGCAGATATATTCGGCGCTGGTGGTCGCCACCAGTTCGGGAATTCTGAATCAGCTTAACTGACGGTAGTCCGCTCCGCCATGCGAAGCGCGGGCCATCCAGCCGCATTCAGCGGCAACGCCAACCAAAACGCAAACATCGCGCTGTGAGGGCTGAGTGCAATCGTCGCAATGGCTGAAATCAGAATTGAGATCGGCGCCAGGACGCGAAGCAGGGTAAGAACGTTGGGCATTTGGCTAGGGTAGGTCCGATAGCTTAATCAAAAGTTTAAAGGGCGCACCGTTAACTATTTGCGAACCATATTCTTGCGGGAGCGCAGAAGAGATGCTTAGGTGATTACTTAGGTAGGGGGCGAGATGTTGAACGAAGATTTTCTTGGCCGCATTGCTATTATCTTTGCCATGATGGTCTTGGCGACGTCCAGCGCGACACCCCTGTTCCTCTATTTTCGTCAGGACACCTCGGAAATTTCGCTCGCAATCGTCACTCAAGTGGCGTCAACCGTGTTTCTGTTGCTGCAGCTTGTGATGACCATCGCCCGCCTTCCGCCGAAGGGAACCGCGCAGGGAATTGAACC
Organism: Mesorhizobium sp. LNHC221B00; assembly: GCF_000502935.1. Lineage (NCBI taxonomy): Bacteria > Pseudomonadati > Pseudomonadota > Alphaproteobacteria > Hyphomicrobiales > Phyllobacteriaceae > Mesorhizobium > Mesorhizobium sp. LNHC221B00. The sequence continues at coordinate 348,937 of NZ_AYWR01000003.1, forward strand.
GCGGGTGACCGCGGTAGCTGGAACATTCATGATCCTGCTCGCACTGAACCTGACTCCGGCATTGCCAAGCGAGGCGGCGCAAGTGGTGGCCCTCTGCTTGATCCTCATCGGTACGGCCAGTTCGATTTTTTGTCTTTATTGGCTGGGCCGTTCCTTCTCACTCATGGCGACGGCTCGTCGCCTGGTTACCACTGGCCCGTACTCGGTTGTCCGGCATCCGCTTTACATCTGCGAGGCGGTATTCGTTCTGGGGATGGTCCTTTCGCACTTTTCGATGCTGATGGTGACACTGAGCGCATTTCAATTTCTTTTGCAGTATAGGCGCGCGAGAAATGAGGAGGCTATCCTTCGGCAAACCTTCCCGGAATACGGCGACTACGCTCGGCGTGTCCCCATGCTCTTGCCGCGGTTCCTTGGTGGGGCCATACCAAGCCCTGGCGGCCAATAGTCAGGGCCTGCCCGGTTGATCTGGTCTTTGCAAGTACTTCGCTTCGTTGCCGCGCTGATGGTCGTCTATGTCCACGCAGCCCAGACTGCCGTTACGGCCACCGGATCCAATGGCCTGTTGCCTCACGATTTTCAGGTGGCCGGCTTTGCGGGCGTAGACATCTTCTTTGTCATATCGGGGGTGATTATTGCCAGGACGGCGCCTGGTCTGACCTGGCGATCTTTCGCCTGGAGACGGTTCCGGCGCATTGTTCCGCTCTACCTGCTGATCAGCATCCCCTATGCGATCGTTGCCTACAAAACAGGCTTCGGCTGGCGCGACGCGTTGGCGACACTCCTGCTGTGGCCTGCCACTGACCAAATGACCGCGCCGGCATTGCCAGCGGCCTGGACGCTGTGCTTCGAAATGCTTTTCTACGCCGCCGCGACCGTCGTTCTCATCGACCGGCGACTGCTGGTCGGACTCGTCGGTATTTTCGGCCTCGCGATGATGTTTCGCTCGGCGGGTCCGGTCCCGCAGTTTCTTGGCAACCCGCTGGTCATCGAGTTCGGCTTCGGCGTCGGTCTCGCCTACATGCCCAAGTGGAAACCGGCGGTTTGGTGCCTGCCGATCGGCGCCGTGGCGATGATAGCCACCGGCTTCATCGGGATAGCGCCGGGAGGGGGGACGATGGAGTTTCTCGCCGGCGATAACGGCTTCCAGCGCGTGCTGGTCTACGGTCTCCCGGCGGCGATGATCGTTTTCGGCACGATGCAGATCGACGCGAAACCGAGCGTCTGGACGTCCCTCGGCGATGCCTCCTATATGCTCTATCTGATCCACACTCTGCCGATAACGCTGCTTCTGATGGTGTGGACCGCTTTTCCGATTCCTCCGGACCTTGTCATCGTGATCGGCACAGCAACATCAGTTCTTTTCGCTTGGCGGATGTACATCAGGTTCGAGCTGCCGCTGCGCAAATTCCTGCGCCGGCATGATCCCCACCTGGAAACTGGCTTCCGTCCTGCGTAAAAAGGTCGATGGCTGCTGCCCGCAGGCAATCCCAGGCTCCCAGCAGCAATCCTCGACAAAATCAGCTGTGTTTATTCGCGAATAGCCCTGTATCTTTATATTCGCAAGTGCTAATACATGGGGGTTCGCGGTACCGACGACCCCCCAGTACCCCCAACCACCGCGATCGTCGAGCGTCGGCGAACCAAGCCCTCCAACCCCGGTTTGCCGACGCTCATTCGGGCTTCGGCGGCAAGAATTTTTGCCATTCCAACCGCAATCGATCGCGTCGGCGGTCGCGCTGCCGACAAAACCCCTGAGGCCTGTCGCGAGACGCGATGAAATGCGATCCGAGGGCCTTCAGGCTCCCGTCAGACGTACCCGCGCCAGGCGTTGCCGTGGTGATCAAGGTTGGAAGAAGACTCCTGGTTTTGGGTCTGTTGCTGGCGATAAGCGGCTGCCAGAGCGGTCACCGGGCGGGTCCAAGGCCCCACGTCAGCCATGCCGGCCGCACATGCACCCCGAGCGGCTTCGGGCAGATGGCGCATTGCTTCTAGCCAGAACTTCGCCAGGAAAAGTGCGTTAGCGCCCGTCACGCCACGCGACGGTAGCTGTAGCGATCCCGGATGAATGCGTTGAAGAAGCGGCCTTTCGAGTAAGCCTTCCTGAAAGCGGCATAGGTCGCCGGGGCAACGTCCAGATAGTCATAGCGATTGCCGCTCGGCACGAACTAGACGGAGAGGATCCTGGTGGCGGGATCGTATTGTGTGTTCCGGATCGCGGTCGATGGCATATCGGCACCTGACTGCCCAGCCGGATCAACCCGCCAAGCCTGGTCCGGTTCCCTGCCGCGCGGTGGCCTACATGGCGCTCATGCCGCCGCGAATGGTCATCAGGCGTGCATCCGGATGCTGGTGGATTGGGTGCGCGAAGGTCCGAGCGCCGCGGCGTTCTGGACCAGCGCGCGCATGTAGCCCAACGCAAATGCCTTTCCGGCGTGCCAGGGCGCGTCGCAGGACATTTCCGGCGTATGGTCGGGGATCATCACGCCGTCATAGTTTTCATCGCGCAGGATGCGCACGATCTCGGCCATGTCGATGTCGCCATCGTCGACGAAGGTCTCGTGATACCTGGGCACCTTGCCGCGCACGTTGCGGAAGTGGATGTAGCCGATGCGTTTGGTCCGGGCGAAGCGCCGGACGTGTTCGTAGATCTCGTCCGAGCCCGGCATTTCCTGCAGCGAGCCGAGGCAGAGTTCCAGCCCATTGGACGGCGAGTCGACGATGCCCATCAGCCGGTCGTATTTCTGCGGCCGGTTGACCAGCCGCGCGGCACCACGCAACGCCTCCGCCGGCGGATCGTCGGGATGCGCCGCCAGCATCACGCCGGCCTCCTCGGCCACCGGAACGAGTTCCTGCAGGAAGCCGCCGAGCCGCTGCCAGAGTTCCTCGCTGCTGACCGTCACAGGTTCGGCACTCGGCCGGCCGGCACGGTAGCGCATGTTCCAGACGACGCCGTCGGGCAGCGGCAGGTCGGGGTCGATGGCGGCGAGATCGAGCCCCACCGACATCGCCTCGCCGCGCGCGAACGGCCCGCGCGACCAGCCCCAGACACCGGCGATCGAAAAGTTGTAGCCGATGCAGGGAATGCCGGCGCGCCCGGCATCGCGGACAAGGCGCTTCAAGCCTTCGATCTGCCTGGTCCTGTCGGGACCGCCGAGCAGCACGTCCGACCAGAAGCGCGGCGAGAAATTCTCGATCGCGGCGATTTCCAGACCATTGTCGTGCACGATCTTCACCAGGCCGGCGAAATCCTCGTAGTTCCAAAGTTCGTCCGTGGAGCAGTCGCCCCAGCCTTCCTTCTCGCTGCCGGCGGATAGCGAGGGGTCGCGGCCGCGAAAATAGTTGGTGAGGTGGGCGACGATATGAGTGGCGCCCGCCTGACGGGCGAAGCGGAAATTGTCGGGGGTGAGCGACTCCCGGTAAAGGCCGAGACCGATCTTCATGGTCTATTTCACGCCGATACCGGCGGTCAGGCCGCCATCTATTTTGTAGTCCGCGCCGGTGCAGAAGCCGGCCTTCGCCGAACACAGGAAGGCGATGAGCTCCGCCACCTCCTCCGGTTCGCCGATACGGCCAAGCGGATGCGCCGCCCCGAAGCGCCTGTAGGCCTCTTCGACATCGGCGTCGCTGCCGCCTTCGCCACGCGCGGCCTTCTCGAGGATCGGCGTTCGGATCGAGCCGGGGCTGACCGAATTGACCCGGATGCCGGATGCCGCGTAATCGAGCGCCAACGAGCGCGTCAGCGTATGGATGGCGCCCTTGGTCGTGGCATAGGCGGCAACGTTCTGCTGGCAGGCGAAGCCCTGCACCGAAGCCACATTGACGATGGCGCCGCCGCCGCGCTTGACCATCTCCGGAATGCCGAAATGCGCAGTCAGGTAGATCGATCCGACATTGACGGTCATCGCCCTGTTCCACGTTTCCCAGTCGGTCGTGGTCGCCGTTCCATAGGGATGGACCGCCGCGGAATTGACGATGATGTCGATGCCGCCAAACCGCTCGACGCCGGCCGCGACCGCGTCGCGAACCTGGTCCGAAACCGAGACATCCACTGTCTGCACCAGCGCCTTGGCTCCGGCCTTGACGAGGCCTTCCTGCATGGCGGCATTGGCCGCCCGGTCGATGCCGCAGCCTATGATGGCGGCGCCGCCCTGCGCCAGCCGCCTTGCGGTGGCGAGTGCTATTCCAGTCGTGCCGGTGATCAGCGCGACCTTGTTCTCAAAATCAGACATGGTGCAAATCCTTGGAAGAAGGCAGATCCCTGGAAGAAGGCAGATCCCTGGAAGGAGTTGGGGTCCGTACGTTTTCGAGGTCGTCGGGAACGAAGCGCAAGCCGAAATCGAGATGCCGGCTCATCAGATAGCTATAGGCGATACGGTCTCGCGCGCGCAGCGCCGCGATGATCTCGCCATGGGCGCGGCGTGTTTCGCTGAGGATCGGCCGGATGGATTTGCCGACCGTCATGATGTGCAGGATGACCGGCGACAGGAACTGATAGGTCTGCACCAGCATGCGGTTGCCGGCGAGCTTCACCAGCGCGAGGTGGAAATCGAAATCGCGCTGCGCGGCCTCCTGCACATCCTTGCTGGCCTCTATCAGGCCGTTGATCTCGTCAAGGGCATCGATTTCGGTGGCGCTGGCATTGAGAATGGCGTGGTCGCCGATGCTCACTTCGATGATGCGGCGAAAGCCCTGGATGTCGTGAAAGGAGGTCTTGGAAATGTCCATCTGGGCGGCGAAGAAATTCTGGATCGCGACATTCTGGCGGTCGGCCAGCACCGCGCCGACACGCGGCTTGGGATCGATCAGGCCATAGGTCCGGATGGTGCGCAACGCCTCGCGTATCGTGTTGCGGCTGGCGCCGAACAGTTCGCAAAGTTCCCGCTCGGTGGGCAGCACGTCGCCGACGGACATCGAGCGATTGCGGATGAGATCGAGGATCTGCCGTACGGTCTGGTCGACGGCCGAACTGCTGACCCCGGCGTCGTCTGTCGTTCCGGCCAGGTCGGAATCACCTTGTTCCACGCGAATACCTCGTGCCATTTGTTGGACCAAGGCTACGGCGAACACGATGGGAAATCAACTGGAAGCGAGATGAAATGGCCAAAGGCGGTCTGTGGGAGCCATAGTTCTGGCTTGTTGACAGCCTTGTGGTCCAACAATATGGTTGCCGAAAATGTCGAGGAGGCTTCATGGAACAGTGTTGGCGCTGGTATGGTCCGGATGATCCGGTGACGCTTGAGCATGTCAAGCAGGCTGGAGCGACCGGCGTGGTTTCGGCGCTTCATCACATCTATGACGGCAGGGCCTGGTCTGAGGCCGAAGTGCTGGAGCGCAAGCGGATCATCGAGGCCGCCGGCCTGACATGGTCGGTCGTCGAAAGCATCCCGGTCCACAATTCCTTCAAGATCGGCGCGCCGGAACGCGAGCGCTATGCCGGCTACTATCGCGACTCGATCCGATCGCTTGCCAAGGCCGGCATCGCGACGATCTGCTACAATTTCATGCCCGTGGTCGACTGGACCCGCACGGACCTGGCCTATCGGCTGCCGACGACGGGCTATGCCCTACGTTTCGATGCGATCGATTTCGCGGCCTATGACCTGTTCGTGCTGAAGCGCAGGAATGCCGAGGCAAGCTATACGCCGGCTCGTATCGCGGCGGCCGAGACGCGGCTGAAGGAATTGACGCCTGAGAAGATCGATCAGGTCGAGCGCAACCTCATCGCCGGCCTGCCGGCGACCGAGCGCAGCTACAACCGCGACAGCTTTCGCGAGGCGCTGGCGGAATACGATGCGATCGGCCCGAAGGAACTGCGCGAAAACCTAGCCTGGTTCCTGCGCGAGATCATTCCGGTGGCTGAAGAGGAGGGGGTGCGCATGTGCATCCATCCCGACGACCCGCCGTTCTCGCTCTACGGCCTGCCGCGCATCGTTTCGACCGCCGAGGATGCGCGTTTCATCCTCAAAACAGTCGACAGCCCGGCCAATGGCCTGACGTTCTGCACCGGCTCCTACGGCACGCGCGCCGACAACGACATCGTCGCCATGGTCAAGGAATTCGCCGACCGCATCCACTTCGTCCATCTGCGCAACATCACCATCGAGGAGGATGGCTCCTTCTATGAGGCCGAGCATCTCGAGGGCGGCACCGACATGGCGCATGTCATCCTCGCTCTGATGCAGGAAGAGACGCGCCGCCGCGGGGAAGGCCGCGCCGACTGGCGGATCCCGATGCGTCCCGATCACGGTCATCTGCTTGCCGACGACATAGGCAAGAAGAAGATCAACCCCGGCTACTCGCTGATCGGCCGGCTGAAAGGGCTCGCCGAACTGCGCGGCATCATGCGCGCCGTGGAGCGGTTCGGGCTGGCATGAGGATGGTCAGCCGGCGATAGGTTCGCCGTTTGCATATGTAAAAACTATTTGTCTGGGTGAAAATACCTGCTACTACGGCGGGCCGGACACGCATGTCCGGTTCCAGGGAGGAATTGCCTGAAATGACAAGACTGCGCGGTCTTGCGTGGGATCATCGACGTTGCTGGGGTCCGCTCGACGCCAGTGTGGGGCCGTATTGCGCTGGCAATCCGGGCCTGGAAATCGAATGGGACCGCCGCAGCCTGTATGAATTCGGCGAGGGTGCGCTCGGCCCGGTGCTTGCCACTTACGATCTGGTCGTATTCGACCATCCCTTCATCGGCGACATCGCGCAGGACGAGTTGATGGTGCCGTTCGACGCCTATCTGTCGGCGGAGCAAATCCGGTTCTTCGAACGCGATTCCGTCGGTGCCTCCTGGCAATCCTACGAAAAGAACGGACGCCAGTGGGCGCTGCCCATCGATGCCGCCTGCCAGGTCGCTTCCTATCGCCCGGATCTCCTGGAGCGCTACGGGCCGGTGCCGCGCACGCATGACGACGTGGTCGAGCTTGGCCGGCAGGCGCGCAAGGATGGCAAGTGGCTGGGCCTGCCCTCGGTGCCGACGGATGCCATGTGCATGCTCCTGACGCTTGGCCATCCACGGGAGGATGCAGAGCACTTCATCGCCAGGGACATGGTCGAACAAGCCATCGGGCAACTGCGCGAGCTTGCGGCGCTGTCGCATCCGAACTCATCGAAATGGAACCCGATCCGCTGCTACGACCACATGGTCGCGCATGATGATGTGGTCTATGTGCCGTTCGCCTTCGGTTATGTGAATTACGCCGCGAAGACCGACAGGCCGTATCTGCGCTTTGCCGACGTGCCGACGCCGCGCTCCGCAGGCGCCTTGCTCGGCGGCGCCGGCATCGGCGTCAGCGCCCAGTCGAACCACAAGCAGGAAGCGATCGACTACGCGCTGTTCCTGTGCTCGCCCGAATATCAGCGGGGCGACTATGTCAGGTCAGGCGGGCAGCCGGGATCGCTGGCGGCCTGGAAGGATGCCGAGGTCAACCATCTCTCCGGCGGTTTCTTCAGTTCGACGCTGCGCACGATCGCCTCGTCCTATCTGCGCCCGACGCATCCGGGCTTCATCGCCTTCTTCCGCCAATGCGCGCCGCATGCGGCTGCCGCCATCGCCGGCGACATGACTGCGGCCGAACTCGCTGACCATCTGAACCGCCTCTACCGCGAAACCCGGCAGGGCCAGCCGCAACGGAGCGTTGCGTGATGGCCAGTGTCGCCGAGACTCCAGACGAAGCCGAAGGCGGCCGCAACGGCTACCGCGTGCCGGCCGTGGAGAAGGCGCTCGACGTCCTGGAGTTCATGGCCTCCAGCGCCGAGACGCTGACCCAGACCGAGATCGCGGCCGCCCTCGGCCGCTCCATCCACGAAATCTACCGCATCCTGCTTCTGCTGGAGAAGCGCGGCTACATCTTCCGCACGCAGTCCGATCGCTTCCGGCTGTCGCTGAAACTGTTCGAACTGGCCCACATGCATCCACCGGTAAACCGGCTGGTCGAATGCGCGCTGCCTGTGATGCGCGAACTGACCGCCAATGCCGATCAGAGCTGCCATCTCGTGGTGCGCGAGGGCCGGAGCGCGCTGGTGGTGCTGCAGATCGATTCGCCGCTGCCGATGCGTTATTCGGTTGCACTCGGGTCGCATTTCCCGATCCTCGAAACCAGTTCGGGTGCCGTGCTGCTTGCCCATTCGAACCGAGCCGAGCGCGAGCGCATCATCGAGCGCATCGTGGCCGCCGGTGAAGGGCAGGGCACACGGGCCGAGATCGAGGCTCGGCTGAACGAGGTGGCAAGGCTCGGCTACGAAATGCGCGCTTCGCTCGCGGTCGAAGCCTGCACCAACATCTCCATGCCGGTGCGAGATCATACCGGCGCCGTCATCGCTGCGCTCACCGTCCCGCTGCTGCCGCAGAAGGCGGCGCGATTCGACCGCGAAACCGTCTTCGAGCGTACCCGGGCCGCCGCCGAGAAGATATCGGCGGCACTTGGCTGGGGCGAATCCACCCCTTCGTTACGTGCCGACCCGGAACGGCGGGATTACCCGTTCAGCGACTAACAAAAGCGATAAAACCTGGGAGAAGAAAATGCACCGGTCCAAATCAATCCTGTTCGCATCCGCGGCCCTGCTGGCCCTGGGCGCCGCGGCGGCGCATGCCGAGAACATGCCCAAGCGCATCGGCTATGTCACCAACTACGCCACCCATGAGTGGTATCAGAACGTCATCAAGGGCATGAAGGCGCACGGCAAGGAACTCGGAATCGAGGTCGAGGTCCAGGACGCCAATCTCGACATATCCAAGCAGGTCGCCGCGGCCGAGGATTTTATCGCCAAGGGCGTCGACGTGCTGATCATCACCCCGGTGAATGAAGAAGGCGTGGTGCCGCTGCTGCGTCAGGCCAAAGCCGCCAACATTCCCGTGGTGCTCGAAGGCAACCCTGTCAAGGGCATGACCACGATGGTCGCCATCTGCGACTACGACACCGGCTACATGTCCGGCGTGGAGGCCGGCAAATACGCCAAGGACAAGCTCGGCGGTGTCGCCAAGGTGATGAATGTCGGCCTTCCCCTGCTTTCCGCCACGGTGCTGCGCTCGCACGGCTTCATGGACGGGCTGAAGACCATCATCCCCGACGCGGTCATGGTCCACGACCTTGATGGCGGTGGCAATCCGGACCGCGCGCTCGAAGTGTCTTCGGCGGCCCTGGCCAAGAATGCCGACATCAACATCATCTATGGCATCAACGATTCGTCCTCGCTGGGTGGCCTGCAGGCCTGGAAGGCGGCCGGCAAGTCGCAGGATGGCTTGCTGACCGTCGGTACCGGTGGCGAGGGCCTTGCCTTCATCAACGCCATGCAGAACGAGCCGTCCTACCGCATCGAGGCAGCGATGTTCCCTGAAAAGGAAGGCTTCACCGCCATCGACGCCGCTGTCAAGCTCTTCAACAACGAGGAAGTGCCGGAGCACATCGTCAGCCCGACCGCGCCGATGAACGGCGAGGACTGGAAGAAATATTACGACTATGACGGCACCACCCGCACCATCAAATGGGACGCCGTCAACGCGCTGCAGCCGCCCGCAAAATGCATGAAGACCTCGGCTGACCTGAAAAAGTAAGGCTGCCGACAGCGCCCTTCCCGCATCGCGGGAAGGGCACTTGGCAAGTGGCCGGGAATGGACTGACATGAGCGAGCTTACACACGCCTCCGCGCCGAAGCGCTTGATCGGCGGCCAGCTGCTGGGCAGCAGCCAGCTTGTGCTGGGCGTCATCCTGGCGGTGCTGTGCATCGCCATCTCGATCGCGGCGCCGCAATTCTATTCGGAGGCCAACATCATCGCCATCCTGCGCCAATGCGCGCTGGTGCTGATCGTCGCCTCGGGCATGACCATGCTCATCATCACCGCCGAGGTCGACCTCTCGGTCGGTGCTTCGCTCGCCTTCGTCGGCTGCATCGGCATGGCGGTGCTGAATTCAACCCACAGCCTCACACTCGGCATGTTGGCAGCGCTCGCCTTTGCCGGCGGCGTCGGCCTGTTCAATGGCCTGGTCGTTACCCGGCTGAGGGTCAACTCGCTGATCGCCACCATCGGCACGATGATGATGCTGCAGGGTGGCGTCTATCTGTTCACCCGCGAGGCGGTGCAGAACCACAATCAGCTCGCAAGCTTCACCGATCTCGGCGCCGGCTATGTCGGGGCGGCGCCGGTTCCCGTCATCCTGGCGGCGCTGATCTTCGTGGTCGCCTATGTGACGCTGCGCTTCACCACGCTCGGTCGCTACCTCTATGCGGTCGGCGCCAATGAAAAGGCGGTGCGCCTGTCCGGCCTGCGCTCGGAGCGCCTCAAGCTGTTCGCCTTCGTCGTCACCGGGCTCTGCGTCGGCATTGCCGGCATGATCCTGTCATCGCTGATGAATGCCGGCCAGCCGACCGCCGGCCGTGGCTTCGAATTGACCGTCATCGCCGCCGTCATTCTCGGTGGCACCAGCTTGCTCGGCGGCCGTGGATCGCTGTTCGGCACCTTGCTCGGCGTGCTGGTGCTGAAGGTGATCGACAACGGCATCATCATCCTCGGCTGGAACCAGGACCTGCAGATGGTGGTGCCGGGCGTTGTCATCATCCTCGCCACCTATCTCGATATCATCCGGAACAGAGCCAATGTCCGTTGATTTCCTGCACCCCGGCGAAGCCGCGGCCATCGACACCAACGTGCCGGCGCTGGAATTGCGCGGCATCGACAAGCGCTTCCCTGGCGTCGTGGCGCTGGACAATGTCGACTTCACGCTGGAGCCCGGCAGGATCCATGCCTTGATGGGCGAGAACGGCGCCGGCAAGTCGACGCTGATCAAGATCATGGCCGGCGTCTACGGCAAGGATGCCGGCACCATCCGCATGCGCGGACGCGAGGTCGACATCAAGTCGCCGCGCGACAGCCTGAAGGAAGGCATCAAGGTCGTCTTCCAGGAGATCGCGCTGATCTCCGAATTCACCGTCGCCGAGAACATCTTCCTCGAAGGCTATCCGACCGGCAAGATGGGCTCGATCGACTGGAAGAAGATCCGCGCCGATTCGGCGGCCCTGTTCAACCGCATCGGCTTCAATGTCGACCCAGCCGCGCGCACCGGATCGCTGCCGGTCAGCCAGCAGCAGATGGTCGAGATTGCCCGCGCGCTCGCTCATGAAGCCCGCGTCGTGGTCATGGACGAGCCGACCTCCTCGCTGACGCCAAATGAAGTCTCGCTGCTGTTCACCGTCATCCGCCGGTTGGCTGCCCTCGGCATCGCGGTGGTCTATGTCAGCCACAAGCTCGACGAGGTGTTCGAGATCGCCGACACGGTGACGGTGCTGCGCGATGGCAAACACATCTCGACCAGGCCGATCGGCGAGCACACCAATGACACGCTGATCCAGGACATGATCGGCCGGCGCATCGACAATCTGTTTCCCCGCCAGCGCGGCGCGGCGGGCAGCAAGATTGCCCTGTCCGTGGAAGGACTGAGCACGGCGAAGAAGCTGCATGACGTATCCTTCGAGGCCCGTGCCGGCGAGGTTCTTGGCTTCTTCGGATTGATGGGCGCCGGCCGCACCGAACTCGCCAAGGCGATCGTCGGTTACGACCCGATCACATCGGGGACGATCACGGTAGATGGCGGTCGCCTCGCGCCGCACGATACGCGCACCGGCGTCAGGCTCGGCNTCGGCATCGGCCTGCTCACCGAGGATCGCAAGAGCGAAGGTCTGATGGCCGAGCTGCCCGTCTACCAGAATGCCAGCCTGGCCTCGCTTGGCGCCTTCGCCCGCCTGGGGTTCGTCGACAAGGCCAGGGAGCACCAGGCGGTGCAGGATTATGTCGATCGCTTCCGTATCAAGACTCCCAGCCTGTTCCAGCAGGTGAAGAACCTGTCGGGCGGCAATCAGCAGAAGGTGCTGATCTCGCGCTGGCTGATGCGAGGCTTGAAGGTGATCGTCGTCGACGAGCCGACACGCGGCATCGATGTCGGTGCCAAGTCGGAAATCTTCGCGCTCATCGACCGGCTCGCCGGCGAAGGTTTGGCGGTGGTCATGATGACGTCCGAGATGCCGGAACTGCTCGGTCTCGCCGACCGGATCGCGGTGATGTGCGAAGGCCGCCTCACCGTGATCATGTCGCGCGAAGAGGCTACGCAGGAAAAGATCCTCAATGCGGCGATCGGGTGAGACCATGGTGGTTCGCGGCCTACCCCGTGGTCCGTACTTGAAAGGGAGCAAGCGATGAGCCTTGCAAGCACGGCCTCAGCAAAAACCCAGCCATCTGTGCTGGCGCGGCTCTTTGCCCGGCAGGAACTGGCGCTGCTGATCTGCTTCATCCTGGTGTTGGCGTTCTTTTCCTTCACGGTCGAGAATTTCTTTTCCGTGCGCAACCTGACCAACGTGCTCGGCCAGGCGTCGTTGCCGTTGATCGCCGGCATCGGCTGTGCCGTCGTCTTCATTTCCGGCGAGGTCGACATTTCGATCGGCTCGCTGCTCGCGACCATCGCGCTGCCGCTGATCATCATCATGAACGACACCAACTCGCTGCTGCTCGGCATCGGTGGCGCGCTGCTGTTCGGGCTGATCATCGGCGTGGTGAACGGCTATCTCACCGCCTATGCCGGCATCAACTCGCTGATCGTGACGCTGGGCACGATGTTCATCATGCGCGGCGGCGTCTATCTCTACACCGGCCAGCGCGCGATCCCGGACGACGCCAGTCTCGACAGCTTCATTGCGTTGTCGGATGGCCGCCTGTTCAACATTCTCCCCTATTCGGCGGTCATCGCCATCGTCCTGCTTGCAGCCTTCGCCTACATGATGCAGCACCGGCCGTTCGGACGGCAGATCTATGCCGTCGGCGGCAACCAGGAAGTGGCGCGGCTGGCGGGTTATGACGTGCGGCGTGTCAAGTTCATCTGCTTCATCATCAGCGCGCTGCTGGCGACTGTCGCCGGCATCATCCTGGCCGCGCGCGTCGGTTCGGCGCAGCACACGGCAGGGCTGAATTTCGAATTCCAGGTGGTTGCCGCGACGGTGCTCGGCGGCGTCAGCCTTGCTGGCGGCATCGGCAGCCTGACCGGCATGGCGCTCGGCGTGCTGATCCTGCAGTTCCTGTCCAACGGCCTGCGCGGGCTCGGCCTGCCGACCGAATGGCAGCTGGTCATCACCGGCATGATCATCATTGCCGCCGTCGCCTTCGACGAGGCGAAACGCCGGCGCGCGAACGGAGGCTGACATGGCTCGTCTTGAGGGGAAAACCGCAATCATTACCGGTGCCGCCGACGGCATCGGCCATGCGATCGCGCAGGCGATGGCGCGCGAAGGCGCGCATGTCTTCCTGGGCGATATCGCCGACAGTGCGGGCGAGGATTTCGCGGCCGCACTACGCGCGGCGGGCCACCGTGCCGACTATGTCCATTGCGACGTCTCGCAGGAGACCGACATATCAGGCCTTATCGACAGTGCCGTCGGCAAGACCGGGCACCTCGACATTCTGGTCAACAACGCCGCCATCGCCATTGGCGGCATGCCGGTGCACGAGATGACCGACGAGCAGTGGCACCGGCTAATCGCGGTCAACCTGACCAGCGTGTTTCGCGGCTGCAAATACGCGCTGCCGCACATGATCGCGCAGAAGTCGGGCTCGATCATCAACATGGCCTCGGCACAGGGCCATATCGGGCTCGATGGCTGGACCGCCTATGCCGGCGCCAAGGGCGCGGTGATGGCGATGACGCGGCAGATGGCGGTCGAGTTCGGGCCGATGAACGTCCGCGTCAATTCGATCTCGCCGGGCACCATCAACACGCCGATGAACGACAGGTTGATCAAGGAGATCGGCGGCAATCTGGCGAAAGCCTGGGTCAAGATGCATCCGCTCGGCCGCATCGGCGAGCCTTCCGAAGTGGCGGAGGCCGCCGTCTATCTGGCATCGGACGCCGCCGGCTTCACCACCGGCACCGACCTGCGTGTCGACGGCGGGCTGACCGCTGCCCCGCGCTACGTTCCCGAACTGCTTTGAAAACTTTGAAATGAGATCTGAAATGAACAAGGCCCTTGAAGGCGTCCGCATCCTCGATTTCAGCCATCTGCTGCAAGGACCGTTCGCCACGCAGCTGCTCGGCGACATGGGCGCCGATGTCATCAAGATCGAGCGTGCCGGCGCCGGCGACATGTTCCGCGGCATGACCTTCTTCGCCAAATGGGTGGGCGGCTCGGAGAGCCCGAATTTCCTCGCCTGGAACCGCAACAAGCGTTCGATCGCGCTCAATCTGAAGAGCCGCAAGGTGCATGCCATCCTCATGGAGATGGCCAGGAGCGCCGACGTCGTGGTGCAGAATTTCCGCCCCGGCGTGCTGGCCAAGCTCGGCTATGGCTACGATGACTTCAAGGCCGTCAATCCGCGCATCATCTACTGCTCGGGTTCGGGGTATGGCGAGGAGGGTCCCTATGTCGAGCGCCCCGGCCAGGACATGCTGATCCAGGGGCTCGCCGGGCTGATTGCCAACACCGGCCGCGGCGACCAGGCGCCGGTTCCCGCCGGTGCCGGCCTTGCCGACCAGATCGGCGCCATGAACATGGTCTACGGCANTACGGCATCCTGTCGGCGCTCTACTATCGCGAGAAGACCGGCAAGGGCCAGAAGATCGAGGTCAACCTGCTGGCCGGCCTGCTGGCACATCTCAACCAGGAATATGTCGCGGTGCTCAACCTCGGCGAGGATTTCGTGCGGCCGAAATCCGGCATCGGCCATCCCGGCATGCAAGCGCCGTTCGGCATCTACGAGACAAAGGATGGCGGCTATATTTCGATCGCCATGAGCCCGTTCAAGACGCTGTACGAGGTGCTGGAGGCGCCGCAGCTTGCCGTCTACGACGACCTGAAAACCTTGTTCGACAAGCGCGACGAAGTGTTCAACAAGGTCAATGCCGAGACCAAGAAGTTCGGCACGCAGGATCTGCTGGCACGCCTGCTCTCGGTCGACATCTGGTGCGCCGAGGTGAAGGACATCCGCCGCGCGGCCGAGGATCCGCAGGTCACGCATATGGGCATGATCACCAGCTACGATCATCCACGTGGTGGCAAGGTGCGGGTGGTGGCTCCGGCGGTCAAGATGAGCGAGACGCCGGCGACCATCGACCGCCCGGCGCCGCTGGTCGGCCAGCATGGCCGTGAGATCCTGGCCGAGTTCGGCCTGTCGAAGGACGAGATCGCCGCTCTCGAGGCATCCGGCGACATGACCGTGGATGCAGCCTGACGATGCGCGCCCACCGGACACTCACGGTCGAAATGTCGGGCCGCGTCGCGATCGTCACCTTTCGGCGGGCCGATCAGCTCAACGCCATGAACAGGCTGATGCAAGGTGAGATCACCGAGGCGTTCGAGGCGCTGTCTCAAGATGCGGGTGTCGGCGCGATCGTGGTGACCGGCGAGGGGCGCGGCTTCATGGCCGGCGCCGACATCAAGGAATATGCCGCACAGACAGGCCCTGAATTCGATACGTTCCAGACTGCCGGCACGCGCATGTACGCGGCCATCGAAGACAACCGCAAGCCGGTGATCGCGGCGGTGAACGGTTTCGCCTTGGGCGGCGGCATGGAGCTGGTGCTGTGCTGCGACATCGTCATCGCCAACCAGTTCGCCAAACTCGGCCTGCCGGAGATCAAGCTCGGGCTGATCCCCGGCGGTGGCGGCACGCAACGCAGCGTCGCCAGGCTCGGCCGCAACCGCGCCAATCTTCTGCTGATGACCGGCGTCATCGTGCCGGCCTCCGAATTCGCCGCCGCCGGCCTGGTCAACGAGATCGTCGATGTCGACCGGCTGATGCCGCGCGCACTGGAACTGGCCGAGATGATCGCCGCCGAGCCGGCAGCTGCGATCGAAGGCCTGAAGAAGCTGACGGCGCATGCCGTGTCGGGCGATCTGGCCGACGGCCTCGCCATGGAGCGCGACATATTGGGAGACCTCTACCGTAGCGAGATCGGCCAGCGGCGGGTTAGGGAGTTCGCCGAGCGGAGCACGACAAAGGCGAAGAAGGCCGGACCGTGAAGACCAACGACGCCTATCGCGGGTTGGGCTGGGCGCATGGTGCGCTGACCGTCCAGCGGCTCGGCGCGATGCTGGCGCCGGTGACCTTCGTCCTAGACAATGGCCGGCAGGTCTCGCCGATGCACATCGCACCCTGGTCGAACGAGCCAGAGGTGGAAGCGCTGCCGGGCATTCTGCGCAAATTGCGCGGCGAATGGCCTTGCGTGCCCTTCGGTTACTCGGTGCCCGCCGACGGATGGCCGGAGGACTGGGCAGGCGTGATGGGGCCGCCGGAGCGCGACGAAGAAGTCCATGGCCACAGCTCCAACCATGACTGGACATGGCGCGACAGCGACGGCGCATCCTTGTCGCTGGGGCTCGCCTATCCCGAGCGAAGTCCGGTCGAGCGCGTTGAGCGCACGATCACACCCGATCCGTCGGCGCCGGCCATCGACATTGAATTCAAGATCGTCGTTCGCCGCGCCTGCCGACTGCCGATCGGTCTTCATCCAGTGTTCCGACTACCGTCAGAGACGGGTGCCGCCACGCTGGAATTCGGCGGCTTCGATGAAGGCCGCACCTATCCACACGATGTCGAGCTCGGCGCCGCGCTGTTCGCCCGGAACAGATCCTTCACTGAGCTGGCCAGCGTACCGGCGCGAGCCGGCGGCACGACTGATGCCTCGCGGGTCCCGCTGGCCGCCGATACCGAAGAACTGCTGCAGATCGAGGGTCTCGACGACGCGGTGGCGCTTGCCAACCATGAGGACGGCTACCGGGTAAAACTCTCCTGGCAGAAAGAGCATTTCCCAAGCCTTCTGCTCTGGTATTCCAACCGCGGCCGCAAGGCTGCACCCTGGAATGGGCGTCATGTCGCCATCGGCATCGAGCCGATCTGCTCGCCCTTCGGGCTCGGTCCGGCAACCGCGTTGGCCGACAATCCGATCGCCCAGTCCGGCATTGCGACGGCGTTGGAATTCTCGCCGGAAAAACCGTTCATGACCCGCTATCGCATCGAGGCATCCGCGCTGTGACGAACCGTGCCGCAAAGTCGCTGGTCAAGCCGAACCGGCCGCGCTTCACCGATATCGAGGGGCTGGTCGCGATGGTCGGCCAAGGCGACGCGCTCGGCGTCGGCGGCCACCATTTCGCCCGGCTGCCGATTGCATTGCTGCGTGCGATAGCCGGCTCGGGCGTCAAGGAGTTGCGTTACATCTGCTGGGCAGGCGGCTTGCCGCTCGAACTGCTGCTCGAAGCGGGCGCGGTGGCTGAAATCGACCTCTGTTTTTCCAGCCTCGACATTTTCGGCCTGCCGCCAAGGTTCCGCGCCGCAGCCGAAACCGGCGCGATCCCGGTTCGTGATTGGACGGCGCTGGCCATGATCCAGGCGTTGCGGGCGGCGCAGCAGAACCTGCCATCGATGCCGTTTCAGCTTCCCGAGGGATCGGACATGCTCGCGCGGATATCGGGCGCAAGCGCTAGGCCCGATCCGATTGCAGGGACCGCTATGGGGTTCATCCCACCATTACGGCTCGATACCTTCATTGTCCACGCGCAGCGCGCGGATGAAAGCGGCAATGTGCAGATCATCGGGCCGCGCGCACTGGACTTCGCCATGGCGGGCGCGGCGCGCAAGGTGCTGGTCACCGTCGAGGAAATCGTCCCGATCGGGGCGCTGCGGAAGGACGGGCGCCAGAGCATCCTGACCCGCAACCAAGTGTCGGCCATAGCCCTGGCGCCGGGCGGTGCCTGGCCGGCCTCCTGCCTGCCATTCTACGTCACCGATTATCAGGCATTGTCGGAGGCATTCGCGGCCAGGGAAACGCCCTTGACGGACAATCTGCGCCCGCCGTCCGAAGGCGTGCCGGTATGGCTCCGAGAGACTGCGCAGGTCCGCCCTGAGACGGTCCTTGCCATGCCAGCGCTCGCGCGGAGCGAAGAGAAAGCATCCGTCGACGAGATCATCGCCGTCCGCATCGCCGCCGAACTCGACAATGAGAGCTTTACCAGCGCCGGCGCGGTGTCCCCGCTCGCCAACGTCGCCTATCGGCTGGCCAAGGCAACTCATGCGCCGGACATGATCATCGCGACGATGAGCTGCGGCCATCTCGACATCGCTCCAAGCCCGATGGTCCTGTCGCTGATCGAAAGCCTGGATTGCGAGACGGCGGTGGCGCATGCCGGCGGCGACGACACCTATTCGACCTACTATCAGGCCGGGGCCGTGACGCATGAGATCGTCGGCGCGGCACAGGTCGACCGGCGCGGCCGCGTCAATACCATCGCGCTCCGCAAACCAAGCGGCGGTCTGATCCGGCTGCCCGGACAAGGCGGGATGGCCGATGTCGCCAACATGCATCGCGACTATCTGCTCTATATCCCCCGTCATTCAGCCCAGTCGCTGGTGGATGAGGTCGAGATCGTCAGCTCCGCCCGTGGGCTGCTGACGCCGGCCGAGCGCGAGCCGATGGGCTATCGCACCGGCAAGGCGCTGGTCTTCACCGATCTCTGCATCTTCAGGCTCGACCCGACATCCAGGGAATTGACCGTCATCGAAATCATGCCTGGCGTCACGCGGCAACAGATCCGCGACGCCACCGGCTTTGCGGTGACCTTCGACGCCGATTGCCTGGAGGTTCCGCTGCCTTCCGGCGATACGCTCGCTGTTCTGCGAAACCGCATCGACCCGCTCGGTCTGCGTCGCCTGGAATTCGTCAGCGCCAAGCAGCGCGGCGCGCTGATCGCCGAGATTCTTGCCGCCGATCGCGCCATGGTCGAGCGCTGCATCGCCGCACAGGGATCATGATCGCAAGCAGGAACCCATGGCAAAGCCGTTGCTCGATATGTCCGCCGCGCGCGTCTTCTTCGACGGCATCTTCACCAATCCGCGCGTCGCGCATCCGGAAGGCGTGGCCGTCCACAGCGATGGGTCGATCTGGTGCGGCACCGAGACCGGCGACCTGCTGCGCCTGGCCGCCGACGGCGGTTCGGTCGAGCGCATGGGCGCCACGGGCGGCTTTCTGCTCGGCATTGCCTTCGACAGCGCGGGCAACTGCTTTGCTTGCGATCTCAGGCATGCCGCGATCTTTCGCTGGGATGCCGCGACCCGGCGCATGGAACGCTTCGCTTCGTCGGGCATCCGGGTACCGAATTATCCAATCGTCGACGAGGCGAAGAATTGCCTCTACGTGTCGGACAGCGTCGGCGAGGACAATCGCTCCGGCATCTTCCGCTATGACCTCGAGACAGGCGAGGGCGGCCTGTGGTGCCGGGAGGCGATGTCCTTCGCCAACGGCATGGCCATGGCGCCTGGTGGCAATGGGCTCTACGTCGTGGAAAGCGATGCGCCCTGCATCAGCCATGTGCCGATCCTCGCGGACGGCACGGCAGGGCCGCGAGAAGTTGTCGTCGAAGGCGTGAGCAATGTCCCTGATGGCGTTGCCTTCGCGCCCGACGGCTCGCTGTTCATCTCGTGCTACGAACCGAGCCGCATCTATCGCTGGCGCAAGGATAAAGGCCTCGAAGTGCTGATCGAGGATCCAGCCGCGACCACGCTGGCGCACCCCACCAACATCGCCTTCAAGGGCGACAAACTCTACACCGCAAATCTTGGCCGCTGGCACATCACCGAGATCGATCTGGCGGCGCTGCCTAAAGCAATTCCAGGAAAAGTGTGACACGGTTTTCTGTCCGGAATTGCGTAAAAACAAAAAGATAGAGCGGTTCGCCGTTTCCGTGAAACGGTGAATTGCTCTAGGTTGGACGGCGACCGTGTTTCCTCGCAGGCGCGCCGCCCGTCACCACATCATGAAGGACGCGACATCCGCATCTGACACCTTGCCGACACTCACGTCGGCGATCGCCTGGTCGACGATCGCCGCGCCCTCGGCCACTTCGTCTTCGGTCAGCGCCAGCGGCGGCATGTGATCGCGAGCAACCGCTCGGCCAGCGAGACCACTGGGCCGGCCGATCCCGACAGGTCGAGCACCGACCGGCCGCCTTCCTCGATCAGCCGGTTGCCCTGGCCACCAATCACGCTGAGCGGCGAGAACCGCAGCTTGCCGATCTGCGCGATGGTCGCGGCGTCGCGCTCGCGCAGGCTGACATTGCTCAAGGGATGGCCTTCGTCTGTGCGGGCAGCGCCGCCGCCAGCCGATCAGCCCATTCTTCGATGCCGGACCTTGTCGACAAAAGATCCTGCCGGATTTCGACGAGGACTGCGGGGATGCCGCGGTCGTCACCGTGGACGGGCACGGCGTAATCGGCGTCGCGGCTGATCACATAAGGCACGTTGGCCGCGACGTTGAGTGCCGCGTCGGCACGCAGGGCTGTAAGGATTGTTTCGGCGAGATCGACTCCGTTCGCGTGCAGTACGCCCGCATGCCAAGGCCTGGCGACACCGAGGAACACCGGCGTGAAGGAGTGGATCGTCACGATCCGCGTCGGCCGGCCTTCGGCTACCCGGCGGTCGAGATGGGCCGCCACCCGCTCATGGAACGGCGAAAACATGATTTTGGCGCGCCGGTCCCGTTCCGCCTTGTCGAGGCCGACATTGCCGGGAATGCCGGTGTCCTCCGACACCGCCGGAATGCTGCCTGGCGTGCCCAGCGGCCGGTTGAGGTCGATCAGCAGCCGCGAATAGCCGCTGAGGAAGGCCGGCGCATCGAGCCGTGCCGACAACAGGCGCGTCACCTCCGCGGCGCCGATATCCCAGGCGATGTGGCGCCGCAGATGGCCGGCATCGAGCCCGAGCTGGCGATATTCCGCCGGCATGTGATTGGAAGCGTGCTCGCACAACAGGACGATGTCCGAGAGGCCGCGCTCGTTGAGAACCTCGACGGCGTCGGGCCAGTCTTTTCGAGGAAGCAGGTCTTTTTCAGTCCGCGCAGTCATCAATAAAGCGTCCGGTAGAGATCGCAGACGGCAACCGGATCGAGGCCGGCCAGGCGCTCGGCCTCGTGCCGCTTGAGTCCGACGAAGGTTTCGATAAAGACCGGAGCGAACCATCCCGTCACGGTGCTGTCGGCGAGGAGCGCGTCCAGCGCCGCCGGCAGCGTTTCAGGCAGCCGTACCAGGCCGAGCCTTGTCCGTTCCGCATCGCTCATCAGCGTCGGGTCACCGGTGACCAGCGGCGGCGACGGCAGATCCGCCTTCAAGCCTTCCAGTCCGGCGCGGACGATCGCGGCCAGCGACAAATAGGGATTGCCGGTGGCGTCGGCTGCCCGATACTCGATGTTGTACTGCCGCGCTGGATCGCGCCCGCCGATCGTCACCGTCGGACAGATGCGCAGCGATGCCTCGCGGTCGCGGTCGGCGAGCCAGGTGTAGGACGAACTCCAACTGTGCGGCTTCAGCCGGTAGAAGGACGAGACGCTCGATGCCGTCATGGCGGTCATCCCAGGCAGATGACGCAGCACGCCCGCGCAGAAGGCGCCGGCTCTGGCGGAAAGGCCACCGGGCTGTGCCGCATCGTAGGTTGCCGGCTTGCCGGCCTCGTCGACAAAGCTGAAATGGATGTGCACGCCATTGCCGACGGCATCCGGGGCGGTCTTGGGCGCGAAACTCGCGCGCCAGCCGGCATTGCGCGCCACTTCGCGCGTGATCTCGCGGATAGCGACGGCGCGGTCGGCCGCGATCAGCGCATCGGCGGGCTCATGCGTCACTTCGAACTGCTCCGCGCCGAATTCGGCAATGACCACTTCGGGTCCGACGCCTGCCTCTTCCAGTGCCGCCATCAGATTGGGGGCGAAGGGATCCGTCCGCCTGAGCGCGGCGAAGGACATCGAATGCGCCGGCGCGAAGCCGCCGTCGGCAATGTGGAATTCATGCTCGAAAGCGGCGATGACGGAGAGCCCGGTCGCCGCCTTCAGCGCCGCCAGCGCATCCCTGAGCATGGTTCGCGTGCAACCGAGCCAGGGGCTGCCGTCGAGCTCGACAATGTCGCCGACCACCATGTCGAACGATGTTGCCGATCCGGTCCGTGCGGTGCGAAAGCGCGTCTTGAGATCGGGGACCAGCCGTAGGTCGCCCGACGATCCCCAGGGGTTGGGATCGACGATCGAGTTGAACGGCGTCAGCGACAGATTGGCCTGCAGCCAGCCGACGCCGGTCGTCGCGGTCTTCTGCAACTTGCTTTCGACAACGAAGCGGCCCCGCGTGACGGCGGAGAGATCGGTGGTGACGACGGCAACGAGCGGCTCGACGGTCGATGTCATGCTGTTTTTCCCAAGGCATTGAAACGGGCGACGACGCTGTCGGTATCGGTGACCCAGCAATATCCGCCGAAGGCCTTGAGCGCGAGGTCGTGGCGCTCCTGGGTGATGGTGGCGCAGGCATCCGCTACGCAGGTGACGAGGTAACCACGGTCGGCTCCGTCGCGCACCGCCATGTCGACGCACTGGTCGGTGAGCACGCCGACCACGACGAGATAACGGATACCGAGGTTCTTCAGGAGATAGTCGACATTGGTCGAGTTGAAGATGCCGGAAGAGGTCTTCGGCAGCATGATCTCGTCGCCGACCGGCGCCAGCGAGGCGACCGGCAGGCCCTCGGCAAGGCTCGGCGCGACATGGATCGGCGTCAGCTTGTGGTCGAGCGAGC
Organism: Mesorhizobium sp. LNHC221B00; assembly: GCF_000502935.1. Classification (NCBI taxonomy): domain Bacteria; kingdom Pseudomonadati; phylum Pseudomonadota; class Alphaproteobacteria; order Hyphomicrobiales; family Phyllobacteriaceae; genus Mesorhizobium; species Mesorhizobium sp. LNHC221B00. The sequence goes on from NZ_AYWR01000003.1 coordinate 371,515, forward strand.
GGTCGCGGCCGTCTTCGGTCAGGCTCTGGATGATGGTGTGCAGCACCTCGACGCCATTGGCCCGCGCCGCCGCCAGCAGTCGTTCCTGGTTGGGGATCGTCCGCGAGGATGTCTGCCGGTAGAAATAGTGGTCGGGGCCGCGCTCCGGATGCGAGGGATCGGCACCCGGTTCCAGCCAGATGCGCTGCATGTCGACGAGCAGCAGCGCTGTCTCGCCGGGACGGAAGGCTTCGTCTCGCCTGGGTAAGGTTTCGGTCATGCTTTGTCGTCCCGCTTTACTGATTTGGGTCCAGGTGTCCTGCGTGGTCCAGGTTGGCCTGCGCCATTCTCGTCCGGGCCGCTGTCGAGCGTGACCGCGTCGGCGTGTCGTACTTTCTCGATCCTCTCGATGCGAGCCCGGGCGTCATCGCCCAGCGTCGAAACGATGTGGGCGGTAAGCGCTTCCATCTGTGCGGTCGCCGGCGCCAGCGTGTCGTAGGGCGAGGCGACTTCGAGCGGGCTGACGATCGTGACTTCGGCAAGATTTGATATCGGCGACAGCCATTGGTCGGTGAAAAGCAGGATGCGCACATCGAGCGCCGCCGCCTGGCTTGCATAAGCCATCACGTCGAGCTGATAACGGCGATAGTCGAAGACGACGAGCACGTCGCGGCGGCCGAGATCGGCCAGCGTGTCGAATGTCTGCGGAGAGAGCACGCCCAGATCGCGGACCCCGGACCGGAACTGCGCGAGATATCCTGCGAGCATGCCGGCGATGTGCCGGCTGAAACGGCCGCCAACCAGGACGATCTCGCCCTTGGCCTCCATCAAAAGGCGCGCGGCCCGCTCGTAGGTCTGCACCGGGGTCGCGGCGGTGGCCTTCTGCAGAGCCGCGGTGACAGAATCGAGATAGGCGAGCACGGCGCTGTCGCTGGAGCCGCTTTGCCGCTTTGCCTCCATCATCAACAGCGGCGAATGCAGCCTTGCCTCGACCTCGGCCAGCAGCTTTGCCTGGAAATCCGGAAACCCGTCATAGCCGAGCTTGACGACCAGCCTGACCACGGTCGGATCGCTGACGCCGGCGCGCCGGGCGAGCGAGGAAGCGGTGCCGAGGCCGGAGGTCGGATAGTCCGTCAACAGCAGCCGGACGATCTTCTCTTCCGACGGCGTCAGCGCCAGATCCCCGCGCATCAGAACATCGCGTATCGCCATTGGCCTCCCCGAAATCCGTGTTCTCTTGTTTTGTCGAGCTTATTACAGAGACTTAAAACTCGGTCAAGAATGAAGAGATATCGACATTGCGCGATCGCTGGCCTTACCTTGTCGGAAAGCAGCCAAGAGACTGTGGGGAACAGCCATGCGGCCCGGCGGAGTTGAGGGCGCCCCCACCTGTCCGGTTGCCATCATCATCTGCTTGCCCGTGCTAATGGAAAAATTGTTCCGTCGTGGCCGCGACGAGGGCCGATCGTTCCTTTCCGGGCAGTAGGAAGTCGATGAAACTTGCAAGCATTGATGGCGACTCCGATCGCGGAAAAATGCCTGCATGTTCAATTGGCTGGGTTTTCCAAGTGGAGGTTCATGCCACGTCCCGAAAGACTAGGGGAAGGAGCCTGATATGCCAAGAATAGTGCCTGTGCTCGATCTGAGCCGTCCGGAGCAAGGCGCGTCGGAGCGCCGGACATTTCTGGCGGACTTGCGTTCCGCTTCGCGCGACATCGGCTTTTTCTATCTGGCCAGACATGGCATCTCCTGGGCAGAGATCAGCGAGGTACTCACCGCATCGCGCCATTTCTTTGCCTTGCCGGAGGCCGACAAGCTTGCAATCGAGATGGTCAGATCCGCGCAGTTCCGCGGCTACACGCGCGCAGGTGGCGAACTGACCAGAGGCAAGGAGGACTGGCGCGAACAACTCGACATCGGCGTCGAACGCCAGCCCGTGGTGCAAGGCCCTGGGGTTCCCGCCTGGACGCGGCTGCAAGGCCCGAACCAGTGGCCCGTGGCGCTGCCGGAGCTCAAACCGGCGCTGCTTGCCTGGCAGGGCAAGGCGACGGCGGTGGCGATCCGATTGCTGAAGGCCTTCGCACTGTCGCTCGATCAGCCCGAGGACGTCTTCGACCCGATCCATGGCGGGGAGCCCAATCACCGCATGAAGATCGTGCGCTACCCTGGCCGCGATGCAACCGCCGGCGACCAGGGCGTTGGCGCGCACAAGGATGGCGGCTTCCTGACGCTGCTGCTCCAGGACGATAGCAAAGGGCTGCAGGTCGACTATGATGGAAGCTGGGTGGATGTGGACCCCATTCCCGGAACGCTCGTCGTCAACATCGGCGAACTGCTCGAACTGGCCTCGAACGGCTATTTGCGCGCGACGGTGCATCGCGTGGTGACGCCGCCCGCCGGGGTCGAGCGCATTTCGGTGCCGTTCTTCTTCAGCGCCAGGCTCGATGCGACGATACCGCTGCTTGGTCTTTCCGAGGAACTGGCGGCGCAGGCACGCGAGCCGGCCAGCGATCCGGACAATCCGCTGTTTCGCGATGTCGGAACCAATGTGCTGAAAAGCCGGCTGCGTTCGCATCCCGACGTCGCGCGGCGCCACTATGCGGACCTGCTGGAACCGGAAGTCCGGGCCGGCTGAGCTTCACAGGCTCGAAAGGACAGGATTTTCGCAACTCATGCCGATCTTTAGAAAATTATTCGTCGTATCTGGCCGGAAATCGGCTCAAAAGGTAAAAATCCGTTCAGCGTTTTCCTCCCATTTCGTTGAACGGTGTTCCCCTCTGAAGGTTTTGACCTTCTTTTTGGCCGGGCCGCTTTCGCGCCCGGCCATTTTTCTTCCTGACATGCGCGTTGCCAGGGCCGCGCCGATCCGGCAGGTTTCGTCTGGGTCATTCGGCGATCGGCCGCAATCAGTGGAAAGAAGGAGGGTCTCATGACATCCAATGTCGCCGTCATCGCCGGCGCCGGCTCCGGATTGAGCGCCTCGCTGGCGCGCCTGCTCGCCGGCGAGGGCTTTCGCGTCGTCCTGGCCGCCCGCAACATCGAGAAACTCGGCGCCTTGCAGACACAGATCGGCGCGCAGGCCGTGGCAACGGATGTCTCCGATCCCGCATCGGTCGAGCGTTTGTTCGATGTCGCCGACAGGGCCGGTCCGCTTTCGATCGTGATTTTCAATGCCAGCGGGCGCGCCCGCGGCCCGATAACCGAGCTCGATCCCGAGGCGGTCCGGCAGGCATTGCTGGTCGGTGCCTATGGTGGGTTCCTGGTCGGCCAGCAGGCGGCCCGGCGGCTTCTCGCCCTGGGGTCAGGCTCGATCTTCTTCACCGGCGCGACGGCAAGCGTGAAAGGATTCGCCGGCTCCGCCGGTTTTGCCATGCCGAAATTCGGCTTGCGCGGACTGGCGCAATCCATGGCCCGCGAACTGGCCCCGAAGAACATCCACGTCGCGCACTTCATCATCGATGGCGCCATCGCTTCGGCGACGTCGGGCCAGGAGTCCGAGCCGCAGGATCGCCGGCTGTCACCGGATGCGATTGCCGAGGCCTATCTCTCCATCCATCGCCAGCAGCGCAGCGCCTGGACCTGGGAAATGGAGCTCAGGCCGTGGGTGGAGACATTCTGACGGGGCACGCTGACGGGGCTGGCAAAAGGTGCGACTTTCCGCGTCTGGCGGTCAAGGTCGAGAGGAGTCGACATTGAACGGGGATATCACTATATAGCGGCGGCTTCGTAACGCATGCCTGAGGGCTGCACCACGGAAGCGACTGTAAATGTGCTAGGTATTGCGCCATCTTTTGTGACGAAAATCGGCTCGAAAACCGGAAAAAAGCAAATAGAAACAGTGGCGCACAGCCGGCTCGATCCGGCTAAACGGTACCAGCCCCTCCAGAATCAGAAAATGTTCTTCAAACCTCGATTTCCTACGGCTCTGTGGACCTTGGACGGCATCGGCTTGCCGGGGCGTTACGACTCGGTTGGAATGGGGACAGGCATCCTTTGCGGGATGTCGGCGTTTATGATTACCAACCGGCTTTGCCGCCAGGGAACAGCAGTATGAGTGAACACGCGATCGAGTTCTTGCAGGGTTGGATCGGCGAAAAGGTCCATTGCCAGTCCCACGCCAGGATCGAGAAGCAGGCCGAGACTCTGGCCAAGGAATGCGCTGCCAAGGCAGCGGAGGTCGGCATTCCGTTGGAAGACATCCAGGAAGAAGTCGGCGATATCAAGGAACTCATCGCATCCCGGCTCGAGGAAGCAGCCGAGGCGGACGGGAACCAGCAGGCGTCCAGCAAAGCCGCCGAATAGATTTTAGGGGCGACCCTGTCTGAATGCGCGGGCCCTTCGGCCCGCGTTTTCGTCTCAGCCGAACGTTTCTCTTAGCCAAACCTTCGGCAGCGCCGGCACGAAATTGCCGTCGCGCCCGGTCATGTCGTCATTGGCGGTCAGCGCGTTGAGGATCGCCTCCTCGACGGCCTGGATCACCGCGTCGAAGAACGGGTCGATGTCGCTGTCCGGGATGAAATCGGCACTGGCGATGCGGCCCGACGGCGCCAGTGCCGCGGCGGGATTGGCTGTCGAGAAGGCAAGAAAAATGTCGCCCGAGCTGTGATAGCCGAAGCCGCCGGTCATGGCGACGCCGAGCGGCACGCGGCGGGCCAGCCGTTTCATCTGGTGCGGCAGGAAGGGCGCATCGGTGGCGATGACGGCGATGATCGAGCCTTTTTCGGCGCGCTCCGCAGCTTCGCGGATGGCCAGCGCGGCAAGCTCCGGCTCGACCCGCTGTCCGCGAACCGTGAAATTGCGCAACTTGCCGAAATTCGCCTGCACGAAAGCGCCGACCGTGAAGCTGAGGCCTTGCCACTCGACCATGCGCGACGCGGTCCCTGAGCCTGCCTTGAAGCCGAAGGCGATCATGCCGGTGCCGCCGCCGACGCTGCCTTCCTCGATCGGGCCGCCGGCGGCACCGTCGAGGGCCTCGGCAACATGCTCCGATGTCAGATGGTGGCCGTTGATGTCGTTGAGAAACCCGTCATAGGTCTCCGCCGCCACCGGCAGGCCCCAACTGCTGTCGAGTGCTGCCGGCAGCACATGATGCATCCAGCGCAGCGTGCCATCGCGTGAAACACCGCAGGAATGCGTGTTGGTGATGGTGATCGGGAAGTTGAAGGCGCCGGTTTCCTCGATGATATGCGAGCCGGTCAGTTCGCCATTGCCGTTCTGGCTGAAAATGCCGGCAAAGACTGGCGTGGCCAGCTCGGCGCGCGGCCTGGGCAGGATCGCGGTGACGCCGGTGCGCACCGGCCCCTTGCCGACGACGAGCGTGCCGTCGCCCGATATCAGCGTCGCATAGCCGACCGCGACGCCCGGCACGTCGGTGATCGCGTTGAACGGCCCTGGCGTTCCGTCGAAGCCGATGCCGAAGCTTCGCGCGCGCGGCTTGTCGGATGGCGTTGCCAGATGATGCGGACTATCGGTCATGATCTCAGAACAGCGATCCTTGATTGCCGGGTTCCCTGCTCTTGGCAACTGGGGTCTTTGCGGATGGCTTGGCAGCCGGCTTCGGCCGGGCCGCACCGCTGGTTGCCACCGCATCCGCAGTGCCATCGGCGAACTCCAATGAAAGCGCCATTCCCGACGCCACGTCGGCGGCCTGCTTGATGACCGCGCCGTCGGCATCCTTCACCAGCGCGAAGCCACGCGCCAGCACGGCCTTGTGCGAAAGCGTCGCCATCAACCTGTCGGCCTGGACAACACGCCCGCGCAAGCGCTCCAGCCGGATCAGTACCGCCTGCGTACCGCGCCTCGTCAAGGCTGCCAGAAAATCCCTTTGCACGCGTTGGCGCCGCGCTGTCGGCTCGATCGTGATGCGGCCTTGCAGCAAGGCCAATTGCTGCCTGTGCCGCTGCAGCGATGCCCTCGCACATTTCGGCAACTGGTCCGCTGCCCGATTTAGCTCTGCACGCCGGGCTCTCGCCAGCGCGCGCAGCGCTCCTTGCGCTCGCAAGAGATTGCGTTCGTTGGTGCGCCGCGCCTCGGCAATGCGCTGCGAAAGCATCGTCGGCGTCAGCTTCACGGCAACAAATCGTGCCCGCTTGCGTTCGGTGGAAACCATCAGGCCGCGGCCGAGCCGGCTTGTCGCCTCGTCGAGGCGCCGGCGCGGCAGCGCCAGCAATTGGTCGGGCGAGGGCAGGGCACGGGCCGCCGCACGGGCGGCCTGCCGCTTGCGTTCGAAGTTGCGCAGGACCGCCGCCTTGAGCCGCGCGCCCAGGCTGGCAAGCGTCGCTTCGAGGTCTGCCTTCACCGGCACGGCGATTTCGGCAGCACCCGTCGGTGTCGGCGCCCGCACATCGGCGACAAGGTCGATCAGCGTCCAGTCCGTTTCATGGCCGACGGCCGAGATCACCGGAATGCCGGAGGCGGCAACGGCGCGCGCCAGCGCTTCGTCGTTAAAGCCCCACAGATCCTCGAGGCTGCCGCCGCCGCGCGCCACGATCAAGAGATCGGGGCGCTGGATGGCGCCGTCCCATGCCAGGGCGTTGAAGCCGGCGACGGCATTGGTCACTTCCACGCCTGACGTCTCGCCCTGCACGCGGACCGGCCAGACCAGCACGTGCAACGGAAAGCGGTCCTTGATGCGGTGGATGATGTCACGGATGACGGATCCGGTCGGCGAGGTGACGACACCGATGACGCGCGGCATGAACGGCAGCCGGCGCTTGCGGCCGGCATCGAAAAGCCCTTCTCCCTGCAGCCGGCGCTTGCGCTCTTCCAGCAGCGCCATCAGCGCTCCGGCGCCGGCCGGCTCCAGATTGTCGATGACGATCTGGTAGTTGGACTTGCCGGGATAGGTGGTGAGCTTGCCGGTGGCGATCACCTCCATCCCTTCCTCGGGACGGAATTTCAGCCGGCTCATCGTGCCTTTCCACACCACGGCGTCGAGCCGGGCGCGGTCGTCCTTCAGCGCGAAATAGGCATGGCCGGAGGAGTGCGGTCCGCGATAGCCGGAGATTTCGCCGCGCACCCGCACATTGCCGAAGACGTCCTCGACCGTGCGCTTCAGCGCGCCGGAAATCTCGCTCACCGTGTATTCGGTGGCGTTGGTGCGTGATTCGGATGCTGCGTCGCTCATCGCTCGATTGGGGGCTGGTTGGCGTTCCGCGTCAAGGCGCAGTGTCGGTCCAGGCACTCATGGTCCGCATATGCCTGATCCCTCCTACCAGCCTGGCAGGATCTGGTTCGGCTTGCTCCGCTTCATCTTGGCGAAGGCGAGTGCCGCGAAGTCGAATGTTCCCGTCTCCTCGCCAAGCGGCACGGAAATATTGTCCAGGCTTTCCGAAATATGGCGGGCGAGCGCGTCGACAATCTCCGGCCGCGACGTCTGGCCGCGCATGATGCCGATGCGGCAATCGGGCAAGGCGCCAAAGCCATCGGCTTCACCCAGCACCCGCATGCCGGGCCTGAGCGCGCATTCCGGCAGCACCGAGATCGCCAGGCCCGAAAGCACCGCGGCGGTGATCACGGTCGCCGAGAAGCTGGTGAACAGGATACGGTAGTCGCGGTTCTGCTGGTCGAGCACGTCGACGGCGGCGCGCCGCCAGATGCAGTTCGGCCGGCCAAAGGCCATCGGCAGCGTTACCTGTTCATGCGTCGCATGGTTGGCGGAGGTGACCCACAACAGCGGCTCGCGCCGCACCACCTCCGACTGGCCGCGGACATCGTTGTGCGTCACCAGCGCAAGGTCGAGATTGCCGCGCTTGATATGCTCGACCAGCCCCGGCGTCGGCTCGCAGATGACGGTCAGCTCGACGCGCGGATTGGAGCGCGTGAAGCGGGCCATGATCTCGGGCAGGAAACGGTCGGCATAGTCGTCCGGCGTGCCGATACGGATCGTGCCTTCGAGCCGCTGGTCGTCGAAGGCGGCGAGCGTTTCGCGGTTGAGATAGAGCAGCCGTCTTGCATAGGAAAGCAGCTTGTCGCCTTCCTCGCTCAGCCTGTTGGTGCGCCCCTCCTTCTCGAACAGCGGCTTGCCGATCCGCTCCTCCAGCCGGCGCATCTGCATGGACACCGCCGACTGGGTGCGGTGAACCTCCTCCGCGGCGCGGGTGAAACTGCCGGTATCGGCAATCGAGATGAAGGTCTGCAACTGATCGAGATCGAGCGGCGCTTTCATCGGTCCAATCCATCATTGTTGTTGATGTCTATGATTAGAAACATTCGTTGGATTAATCAATCGGCTGATGGCAAATTGGTATTGTCCACATGAAGGCATGTGAATCGAAGCCGGAACGGCCGCTGTCGCCAGCGCCGATCGTTCGGTTTTGTCCGGCCTACAGCGCCGCGCGTCCTTTGGACGCGCAAAGGACGCTGTAGCATTTTGATTTTGGCGCATGATCCTTTTCCGAACCTCCGGTTCGGGGTCATGCGGCAGTCTGAAGGAGACCGACATGACCACGTTTGATTTCGCCACCGAGACCTCGCGCATCACCTCGCGTCCGGCCGTTGCGACGCGCGTGGCAAACACCGTCTCCAACGCCTATCGCGCCTGGAAAAACCGCCGCGCCTTCTATCGCCTTGGCGAGATGTCGGACGCCGAGCTCGCCGACATCGGCCTGACGCGCGCCGACCTGCATGTCGCCATCGACGTGCCGTTTGGCCGCGATCCGACGGCGATGTTGCGGGAAATTGCCAGCGATCGTGTGGAAACGATCGAGGACATCGCCCGCAAGGTGGCTTGATCGCCGAGTTTCGGTCCGGTGAACCTATTCACGGTTCAGCGCGACCAAAGGTTCTGCAGGCTCCCCACTCCCTGCCGGTCCCCCGCCGGCCTGCCTGCACGTTGCCCGGTCCTCCCAGGACCGGGCTTTTCTTTTGTGGCTCAGAACTGATCGATCAGCTCAATCAGCCATCTGTCTGTAAAAATGAGAATCCCGAAGGCCAAAAGGCTGACGGCAAAGATCCCATAGCCGGCGCGATTGCTCTCGTCCAAGGGCTTCCATTGCGACGGAAGCGGTTTGCCATGTCTTAAGGCGTTGCGAATGTCTCTGTAACCGGGAGCATCGCCGGGATTAAGGAAGTCATACCGACAAATTGAGTAGACCCCCCCAATCAGTGCTGCAGCCATCAAGCCGTTCACGACTATTTCACCTAAAGTCATTGCTCGAACTACCGCCGGTCCATGTCCCGCTTGAATTGGTCGAAGATCGTTTCCACGCCCTTCTGGTACTCGTCGCGCTGCTGGGCGCCGGTCTCGAACATTTTGCCGAACAAATCGTCGAACGGGTTCCTCGCTCTACCGCTCGGATTGGTCTCTGGCTGCGGCGCCTGCGGCCGTTGCGACGCCTGAGGTTGTGGCGCCGGCTGTCCGCCGGGCAAGCCGCCGCCTCCTTGCCGTAGCATCTCCTCGAAGATTTTCCCGAGCGGATTGTCGCCATAGGGACTCTGGGTCTGCTGCGGCTGGGTCCGGCCTTGCGGCTGCGGCGTGCCGCCACCGAACATGTCCTGCAGCACCTTGCCGAGCGGGTTGTCGCCATAGGGGTTGGGTGCCGGCTGCGGCTGGCTTTGCGGTTGCGGCGTACCGCCGCCGAACATGTCCTGCAAGACCTTGCCAAGCGGGTTGTCCATCGGGTTTTGAGGTGGCGGCGCCTGGCGCTGTTGCGGCGCCGGGGCCTGCATGCCCCCGCCTTGCCGCATCATCTGCTCGATGATCTCGCCGAGCGGATTGTTGCCGCCACCGCCGAAACCGCCGGCGGCCTGCATCTGACTGGTCGTCTGCTTGAACAGCCCGCCCATCACCATCGAGGCGATCGCGGGCAGCATCTGCTGCAGGATCTGCTGGCTGACGCCGCTCGCTTGCGCCGCCTGGCTGGCGACGGCGCGCGACAGGTCCTTGGAGCCAAACAGATGCCCCAGAATGCCGTTGCCCTCATCGACCCCTTGCGGCGAGAAGGCTCGGGTCGCATCCTCGAAATATTTGGCGTGCTGGCCGCTTGCCATCGCCGTCATGAAGGCGCCGAGCCCATAAGGGTCGGCGGTGTTGCGTTGCAGCCCCTGCGAAAAGGCTGGCAGCAGTGCTGCGACCGCCGCCTGTGTCTGTTGCATCGAAAGCCCATATTGTTGAGCAAGCGCCTGCATGCCATTGCCGTTCTGGGCCTGGGTCAGCATGTCGAACAAGGTAGGCATCGGCTTCTCCTCCGGGAAATCCTGGGCGGAGAGCCTAATTCGTTTCAACGCCCGATTGAAGCAGCTTTTGTCGCTCGTTATGGCTCGCGGCTAATAGGCATATTCCATGAACACCGGCTCGATCGAACCGCCCCAGCGCGTGTGATAGGCGGAAAGCATCTCCTCGGCGCTGGTGGTGCCGCGCGCAACCACTTCGTCCAGTGTGTTGAGGAACGAGGTCTCGTCGTAGCCGTCACGGTTCTTCTTGCCGCGGTTCTTCAGCCCCGTGCGCGAAATGGCCAGCACGTCGCGCGCGATCTCGCGCAGCGTGGTGTTGCGGAAAGGCGCGGAAATGCCGAGTTCAGGCACCGCATTGCGCATGGCCAGTGTTTCTTCATATGTCCAGCTCGCGGTCAACGCCTCCGCCGCGTCGAGTGCCGCCTCGTCGTAGAGCAGTCCGACCCAGAAAGCCGGCAGCGCGCAGATGCGCCGCCACGGCCCGCCATCGGCGCCGCGCATCTCGAGGAACCGCTTCAGGCGCACGTCCGGAAATAGCGTCGACAGATGGTTGGCCCAGTCGCCCATCGTCGGCAGCCCGTCGGGCACTTCATTGCGCGCCGCCCCGGCCATGAACTGGCGGAAGGTGACATGGGTCATGTCATGATAGCGGCCGTCGCGAATGACGAAATACATCGGCACGTCGAGCGCCCATTCGACATAGTCGGCGAACCCGAAATCCGGCGAGAAGCAGAATTCGAGCAGGCCCGAGCGCTGGTTGTCGGTATCGCGCCAGATGTCACCGCGCCAGCTCTGCAGGCCGTTCGGCCGGCTCTCGGTGAAGGGCGAATTGGCGAACAGCGCCGTCGACAGCGGCTGCAGCTTCAGCGACACCTGCATCTTGCGGCGCATATCGGCCTCGCTTTCGAAGTCGAGGTTAACCTGAATCGTGCAGGTGCGGTACATCATGTCGAGGCCCTTGGTGCCGACCTTGGGCATGTAGCGCGTCATGATCTCATAGCGCGACTTCGGCATTTTCGGCGTCTCGGCCAGCGACCATTTCGGGCTGCCGCCAAGGCCAAGGAAGCGGATTCCCATCGGCTCGGCGATTTCGCGCACCTGGGCCAGATGTGCATTGCCCTCGCGGCAAGTCTGATGGATGGTTTCCAGCGGCGCGCCGGAAAGCTCGAACTGGCCGCCAGGCTCGAGCGAAATCGCACCTTGGCCGGTCGGCTCGACCAGGCCGATGATGCGGCCGTCATCCATGATCGGGTCCCAGCCGAGCTTCGACTGCATGCCTTCGAGGATGGCGCGGATGCCGCGCTCTCCGCCATAGGGCACTGGCGCATTGCCATCGACATAGAAAGGGAATTTCTCGTGCTCGGTGCCGATGCGCCACTTGTCGCGCGCCTTGTTGCCTTCGGCCAGATGCTCGACGAGTTCGTCGACGCCTTCGATCGGCCGGAAATCGGTTGTGTCGCGCGCCATGATCCTAGCCCTCAGCAGATGACCCCGAAAATCGACTTTCGATTTTCGGAAAGGATCATGTGCCCCAATCGAATGCTACAGCGTCCTTTGCGCGTCCGAAAGGACGCGCGGCGCTGTAGTGCGGCCGGACGACCGCCGGCGCTAGATGGACGAAATGTCAGTAGCCGATCAAGCGAAAAATCCTGAGCCACAGGTCAAGAGGAATTGAACTGCGGCTTCTTTCCTTCCCCCTGTGGGAGAAGGTGGATCGGCGCACAGCGCCGAGACGGTTGAGGGGTGGGTGACGGAGTAATGTCCGCGCCAAGCTGGAGCACCCCTCATCCGACCGAGCTTCGCTCGGCCACCTTCTCCCGCAAGGGGAGAAGGGAAGATCCTTTACCAGTCTCCGACACTTGCCTGGATCACCGCAAGCGCGGCCACGGCCGCCGTGTCGGCGCGCAGGATGCGCGGCCCGAGCGGAATGGCGCTCACGAAGGGCAGGGCGCGCAGCATCTTGCGCTCCTCATCGGAAAAGCCGCCCTCTGGCCCGACCAGCAGCCCGAGCTTCTTTTCCTTTATCGCCTGCAAGGCAGGCAGCGGATTGTTGGTCGAGGCGTCCTCGTCACAGAAGATCAGCCGCCGTTCCTTGTCCCAGCCGGTCAGCAGGCGTTCGAATTTTTCCGCCTCGCGAACCTCCGGCACCGCCAGGATGCCGCATTGCTCGGCTGCTTCGACGACATTGGCGCGCAGTCGGTCGATGGAAGGCTTTGCCACTTGCGTATGCTGGGTGATGACGGGCTGCAGGATGCCGGCGCCCATCTCGACCGCCTTCTGCACGAGATAGTCGAGCCGCCCCTGTTTCAGGGGCGCGAAACAATAGATCAGGTCGGGCAACGGCGGCTGCGGCCGCTGCAGCGCCAGCACCTTCAGCCGCACCGCCCTTTTTGTCTTCCCGGCGATGGCCGCCGACCATTCGCCGTCGCGGCCATTGAAGACAAGGATCTCGGCCCCTTCGCCGAGCCGCAGCACGTGCATGAGATAATGGCTTTGCTGCTGGCCGGCATCGAACTCGGCATCCTCTGCGAGACCGTCGGGCACGAACAGCCGTTGCATCTTGTAATTGGCGCGCATGGCCGAGGAATGGGCGAGCCGGCCGCCGGCGTCAAGCCTCGGCCGACGGATGCCACACCGGGCGAAAGCCATGACGCAGGACCGCAAGCGTCGTCTCCGGGGTCAGCAGGACAAGCACCTTGCCTTCGAACTGGTCAAGGTCGATGGGCGGGCCATATCCGGCAAAGGACCACGGCAACGCCCTGCCGTTGCGCAAGGCGTATGCGCAGCCGTTAGCCGCGATCACCGCACCGTCGGGCAGGGCGGCAAGCTCGGCCGTTGCCACATCCGGCCTTTTGCCGCCCGAAGCCAGCCGCTCCTTGTGCAGCCGTTTGTCGACCTGCGGCGCCCGCGGCTCGGCAATACCGAACGCTTCACCGAAATGGCCGACGAAATCCCTGGCCCGTTCGCGCTGGCAGAAGAAGCAGGGGCGATGCCCAGCTGCCAGTGCCGTCACTTCGTCGAGGAAGAACAATTCCGTCCAGCCGGCCTTGCCGCCCAGATGGTCGTCGCTCTTGCGGTTGCGGCCCATCGGCTGGCGCCGCACATTGCGGAACTGGCAGACGCAGATGATCCAGGCCTGAAGCGCCCAGCGTTTCCTGAGCAGCGTCCTGGTCTCGGGATCGTGGATGATGCCGCGATTGCCGGTGAACAGCCCGCGCTCGGGCACGGCGTGGATGGCGCCGAACGGATCGACCCGGTTCTGCAGTGGCATAGTTCTCTCCTGGGATACGCATCTTGGCTGCAATGCTGGCGGCATGATATCGCTCGTCGCATCTTTTTCATGTCAGCAGGGTTTTGCGATGCGGGTGCTGGTGGTCCAGAACTACGACAATACCGGCCTCGGCCAGGTCGGGGCCGCGCTTGCGGAAGCGGGTGCCGATCTCGATGTGCGCCTCCCCTACAAGGGCGACCCCCTGCCCGAAGATGCAACCGGGCATGATGCCATGGTGGTGCTCGGCGGCGGCCAGAATGCGCTGGCCGACGATGAATATCCCTATTTTCCGGCACTGCTCGAACTGACCCGCGATTTCGCCGGCAAGGACCGCGCCGTGCTCGGCATCTGTCTCGGCAGCCAGCTGGTCGCCCGCGCCTTCGGCGGCGAGAACCGCATCGGCGGCGCCAACGAATTCGGCTGGCGCGGCGTGTCGCTGACGCCGGACGCCAAGGCCGATCCGGTGCTGGGTGCTTTGCCGGAAAAGTTCCCGATCTTCCAGTGGCATGACGACACGTTCGAGCTGCCGCGAAACGCCGTACGGCTCGCCGGCAACGATGTCGCCCAAAATCAGGCGTTTCGCGTCGGCCGCGCCGTCTATGGCTTCCAGTTCCACTTCGAGGCCGACCGGCCGATGGTGAAGGACTGGAGTTCCTCCTTCGCGCCGATCATTGCCGCGCGCCATCCAGACTGGGCTGGCGAACTCGATGGCGAAATGGCGCGCAACGGCCCCAATGCCGACGCCGCCGGCCTCGCCATTGCCCGCGCCTGGGTGGCGACGATCTGAACCTCCGCCCCTCGGCGCTCTGCTGCGTGACATAATTGGCACGCAGCCCTGAATCCTTCCGGGAAAACCCCTTTCGTCCCTGGCTTGTGTCCGCCCGCCATCCTAGAAGGCGCGCGCCTTGCATCGGCTGTGCAACCGCGATGAACCTTTTGTGTGACCCGTGCGACACACCGCCGATACAGAACATGCCTAGAAGCGCGAAATCGTCGAAATTTTGAAGCGATTTTTCCGTTTCAACGCATTGGTAACCGCCTCGTGCACAGATGCAGAAAGCTCAACAAGAGATGACTTCCGTGAAAGCAGCGCTTCTGTCCTTTACCATGCTCTCCGCCATCGTGCTTTGCGGGCTGGGTATCTATGCCGCCGACGCGGCAAACAACCACAATGCGGTCGACGGCTACGGCGTCACCGCTTCCTTGCGCTAGAGCATTTCACCGTTTTACGGAACGGCCAACCGCTCTATCTCTTTGTCTTTACGCAATCCCCAAGGGAAAGCGCTACGCGCTTTTGCCGGGAAAACCGTGTCACACTTTTCCTGGAATTGCTCTAAAGCCGCAACGTCTTCGCGTCCTCGGACGCGGGCGCTCAAGCTTCCTTTATCGTGATTTCCAGGATGCGTTTGTCCGCGCCGTCCACGACGAGCGCGGTGAGCATGCCTGATTGCCAGGCAAGCGTGTCCACATTGACGCGGTTGGCCATCACTTCCGCTTCCGGCACCGGCGTGTGGCCGTGCACCACGATCTTCGGGAAGAGGCCGGTGTAATCGTGGAAAACGTCGCGGATCCAGATCAGGTCCTGCGGGTTCTGCTTCTCCAGGGGGATGCCCGGCCTGATGCCGGCATGGCAGAAGAAGAAGTCGTCGAACGTTACTGAGAACGGCAGCGATCGCAGGAAATCGACATGGCCGGGTGGCATTGCCTCGAGCAGCGCCGCGTGTCTTCGTCTCAGCGTTTCCGTCTTGCCGAACCAGCTGGCATCCGTGGCGAGTGACACACCATAGGACAGCGCCGTCTGCACGCCGCCATAGCGCATGAAAAGCCCCTCCGGGTCAGGGGTTCCCAGAAAATCGAGAAAGCCGATATCGTGGTTGCCGGCGAGCATCAGATTTCGCGGATCGCGTTCGCGCGCCTCGATCAGAAAGTCGATGACGCCCTTGGAGTCCGGCCCGCGGTCGACATAGTCGCCGAGGTGGATCACCCGCCAGTCGCGAACCGGTTCCCACTGCAGCTCGCTCTCGATCCGCCGGTGCATGGCGGCCAGCAGGTCGAGCCGGCCATGCACATCGCCGATCGCGTAGAGCCGCACGCCGTCCGGCCCATGCGCGTCGAGAAAATGGATGCCGGGTTCCGCCAACTCTCGCTGTTCTCCGTGATCAGGCTGTCAACGAACCCTAGCGCCGGAGCTGGTCCTTGCCCATGTCGGTGACCAGACGCTTTCCGCACAGCGCCAGCGTTATGTCCATCTCCTTGCGGATGATTTCCAAGGCTTTGGTAACCCCTTCCTTGCCGAGCGCACCCAAGCCGTAGAGAAATGGCCGGCCGATATAGGTGCCCTTGGCGCCGAGGCAGAGCGCTTTCAACACGTCCTGGCCGGAGCGGATGCCGCCATCCATATGCACCTCTATCCTGTCGCCGACCGCGTCCGCGATCTCCTCCAGCACCATGATCGAGGAAGACGCGCCATCGAGCTGGCGTCCGCCATGGTTGGAGACGATGATTGCGTCGGCTCCGCTCTTGGCCGCCATCAGCGCGTCTTCCTTGTCGAGAATGCCTTTCAGGATCAGCTTGCCGCCCCAGCGTTCCTTGATCCAGGCGACATCCTTCCACGACAGCTGCGGATCGAACTGCTCCGTCGTCCATGACGACAGCGAGGCCACGTCGCCAACGCCCTTGGCGTGTCCGACGATGTTGCGGAAAGTGCGGCGCTTGGTGCCGGCCATGCCCAGGCACCAGCGCGGCCGGATGGCCATGTCGATGATGTTGGTCAGCGTCATACGGGGCGGAGCGGTCAACCCGTTGCGGACATCCTTGTGACGCTGGCCGAGGATCTGCAGATCGAGCGTCAGCACCAGCGCCGAGCATTTCGCCGCCTTCGCCCGGTCGATCAAATTGAGCACGAAATCCTTGTCGCGCAGGACATAGAGCTGGAACCAGAACGGTTTCTTCGTCACCGAGGCGACATCCTCGATCGAGCAGATGCTCATCGTCGAGAGCGTGAACGGCACGCCGAATTCCTCGGCCGCCTGCGCCGCCAGCATTTCGCCATCGGCATGCTGCATGCCGGTCAGGCCGGTCGGCGCCAAGGCCACCGGCATCGCCACCTTCTGGCCGATCATGGTCGATTCCAGCGAGCGGTTGCTCATGTCGACCAGCACGCGCTGGCGGAACTTGATCTTCTGGAAGTCTTCTTCGTTTGCCCGATAGGTGCTCTCGGTCCAGGCGCCCGAGTCGGCATAATCGAAGAACATCTTGGGCACGCGCCGGCGCGCGAGATCCTTGAGGTCCGCGATGGTGAGAATGTCGCTCATGATAGTCCCCGCTTGATCGAATTGATTAGGCGCGTCCGCGTGCTGGTTCGGTGTCGCCGGCTTCCGAGCGCTGCCGCAGCCGCAGCCGCGACACGCGTTGCCAGTCGCCGCTGCGCTCCGCCTCGGCCATCGACCGCTCGACATAGGTGATGTGATCCATCGCCGCCTGGCGGGCGCCGGCCGGGTCGCCGGCCTTCACCGCGGCGTGAATTGCCCGGTGTTGTGCAAGCAGAGCCTCGCGTGCGCCGGGTACGGTGAAGACCAGCAGCCGGTTCTGGAACACGCCTTCCGACAGCAGCCGATAGCAGGAGCGCAGCGTGTGCAGCAGCAGGATGTTGTGCGCGCATTCGCAGATCGCCTGATGGAATTCGACGTCGATTTCGGCCTCGTCGTCGAAATCGCCGGTGCGATCCGCCTGGTCCATGCGTGCCATGATGCGGTCGAGCAGCGCCAGATCTTCCGGCGTGGCGCGCCGCGCCGCATATTCGGCGGCTATGCCTTCGATCTCGCGGCGGTATTCCAGATAGTCGGTGACCGCCTTGCGATGCATCGAAATCAGGTCCGCCACCGGTTTGGTGAACAGCTGGCCGATGATGTCTGCGACATGCGTGCCGCCGCCGGCCTTGGTCGTCAGCAGTCCGCGCCCTTCGAGTGCCTTCAGGGCATCGCGCAGGATCGGCCGCGATACGTCAAACTGGCGTGCCAGTTCGCGCTCGCCCGGCAGCCGGTCACCGGTGCGCAGCACGCCTTCGAGGATGAGGCTCTCGATCTGCTGCACGACCTCGTCGGCGGTGCGCGAATGCTCGATCCTGGAAAAAATATCGCTCAACAGAATGCCTGGAAGGTGAAAACGGTGTCGCGCAGGATAAAGCCTGCGTCGCCAACTGGTCAAATTATTTATCCAATTGGTCGAGGCGGGTCGGTTTTGCCGCACGGCGCCATATCATCTTCGGCTAAACTTTGCTGTTTGCGTAACCAGCCTATTGGTCCTAGAGGGACGCAACTACAAGAGGGGTTCAAAGAAACCCGGGGAACTAGCCGTGTCAGACGACCCGTCCAATCTCGAGTTCCAGCCGCGCGCCCAAGGCAGTGTCATGGGCTTTCCAGCGCATGAAGGCCGGCCCGGCGCGCTGGGTGAGGTGCATGCCCGGCCGCATCCGCTGATCCAAAAGCCGCGCGTCCTGATCCAGCTTGCCTTCATGACCGAGGGCGGCTCCAGCGTCGATCATGCCGTCCTTTCCGAACTGTCGCGGCGGCTCGGCATCGCCGCGCCCGATCGCCAGGCCCGCCATCATGCCATGAAGTCGGGCAAGGGCTCGCTGCGTTGGGAACGGCACACGGAATTCTCGACTTATCTGTGGGAGGGGCCGCTTTCCGAAAGCGGCAGGACGCAGGAGGACTCGCCCTTCGGCAACGGCTTTTCACCGCCGGGAACCGTCATCTCGGGCATCCGCCTGGAAATTCGCAAGTGGACGCAGGCGAGTGAGCGGCTGATCGCCGCTTTCGACCCGACCAGCCTGTGCTACTCGCTGGTCGAACGGGGCAATGCGGCAATAGTCACCGATTTCCGCCAGGACGGCGACGGCATGACGCGCATCCTGGTGCTCGATCGTGGCCTGACGCCGGCGCGCACCGGAGCGTTGTCGCAGCGGCTGATCGACATCGAGACCTACCGCACGCTCGCCATGCTCGGCCTGCCGCTGGCGCTGACCTTGTCCGGCCGCGCCCGCCGCATCGAGGACCGGCTTGCCCAGACCACGCTGGAAATGAAGGTCGCCGAGACCCGCGACAGCCAGACGCTGCTCGCCGACCTGACCGAATTGGCCGCGGAACTGGAGGCGGACGCGGCATCGAGCCTCTACCGCTTCGGCGCCAGCCGCGCCTATGACGGCATCGTCGTCGAGCGGCTGGAGGCGCTCGAGGAGGAAGCCGTGCCCGGCTACG
This sequence comes from Mesorhizobium sp. LNHC221B00, assembly GCF_000502935.1. Lineage (NCBI taxonomy): Bacteria > Pseudomonadati > Pseudomonadota > Alphaproteobacteria > Hyphomicrobiales > Phyllobacteriaceae > Mesorhizobium > Mesorhizobium sp. LNHC221B00. The sequence goes on from NZ_AYWR01000003.1 coordinate 390,196, forward strand.
ACACCTGGCGCGGGTTCCTGCAGCGGCGCGTTGCACCGGCCATGCGCACCTGCCGGTCGGTCGAGGAGCGGCAAGCCAATCTGTCGCGCAAGCTGACCCGCGCCACGACGCTGCTGCGCACCTGGGTCGATGTCGAGGTCGAGAAGCAGAACCGCGACCTGCTCGCCTCGATGAACAACCGCGCCCGCCTGCAACTGCGCCTGCAGCAGACCGTCGAAGGCCTGTCGGTCGCCGCTGTTTCCTACTACGTGGTCGGCCTCGTCGGCTATGTCGCCAAGGGCGCCTCGATTTTCGGCCATGCCTTCGCGCCCGAAATCGTCACCGCCGCATCGGTGCCGGTCGCCATCCTGCTGGTCTGGTGGGGCGTGCGCCGCGTGCGCCAGATGCATTCCGAGCCCGGCAAGCACCCGGGCGAATAGCGGCGCCCCCTTACCTTCCCCCTTGTGGGGAGGGTCGGCTCATGATCGCAGCGAAGCGAAGATCGTGAGACGGGGTGGGGGGGCATCATAAAGCGCCGCGCCGACCCCCACCCCGCTCACTTCGTTCGCGACCCTCCCCACAAGGGGGAGGGTGAGACAGCGGCAGATTGCCGCTGCGGAAGGTTCGCTCGTCCCTTGGACTTGGATCTTCACCACCGAGATATTTGCAACCATCGCGCTTCACTGGTAAAAGATTTTGACCAGTCAAGCGAAATGAGGCTGCTGATGTCCGGCCTTGCGATGCCGAAAACAGACGACGCCACGATGCGCCGGCGCGACGAGATCGTCGCCGACATGCGCATCATCGTGCCGGGCGAAGGCGTGGTCGATGCAGCCAACGCCATGCGGGCTTTCGAGAGCGATGGCCTGACCGCTTACCGCCAGCTGCCCCTGGTGGTCGTGCTGCCCGAAACGGTGGCGCAGGTTTCCCGGGTGCTGAAATACTGCAACGATCGCAACATCCGCGTCGTGCCGCGCGGCTCCGGCACCTCGCTGTCGGGCGGCGCGCTGCCGCTCGAGGACGCGGTGCTGCTGGTCATGAGCCGCTTCAACCGCATTCTTGCGATCGACTACCCCAATCGCATCGTCGTCGCCCAGCCGGGCGTCACCAATCTTGGCATCACCACCGCCGTCGAGCAGGAGGGCTTCTACTATGCCCCCGATCCATCCTCCCAGATCGCCTGCTCGATCGGCGGCAACGTCGCGGAGAATTCCGGCGGCGTGCATTGCCTGAAATACGGCCTCACCGCCAACAATGTGCTCGGCATCGAGATGGTGCTGATGAGCGGCGAAGTGGTGCGGCTCGGCGGCAATCATCTCGATGCGGAAGGCTACGACCTGCTCGGCGTCATGACCGGTTCGGAAGGCTTGCTCGGCGTCGTCACCGAGGTCACCGTGCGTATCCTGAAGAAGCCGGAGACGGCGCGCGCGCTGCTGATCGGCTTCCCGACCAGCGAGCAGGGCGGCCAGTGCGTCGCCGACATCATCGGCGCCGGCATCATTCCGGGCGGCATGGAGATGATGGACCGGCCGGCGATCCACGCCGCGGAGGATTTCGTCCATGCCGGCTATCCCCTCGATGTCGAGGCACTGCTGATCGTCGAGCTCGACGGACCGGGCGTCGAGGTCGATCATCTCATCACCGCGGTCGAGGCAATCGCCATCCGCAACGGTTCGACCACCTGCCGCATCTCGCAGTTCGAGCAGGAGCGGCTGAGCTTCTGGGCTGGCCGCAAGGCGGCATTTCCGGCGGTTGGCCGCATTTCGCCCGACTATTACTGCATGGACGGCACCATCCCACGCAAGGAATTGCCACGCGTGTTGGCCGGCATGCGCGAGCTGTCGGAGAAATATGGGCTCGGCGTCGCCAACGTCTTTCACGCCGGCGACGGCAATCTGCACCCGCTGATCCTCTACGATGCCAACGTGCCGGGAGAACTCGACAAGGCCGAGAGCTTCGGCGCCGACATATTGCGGCTCTGCGTCAAGGTCGGCGGCGTGCTGACAGGCGAACACGGTGTGGGGGTCGAGAAGCGAGACTTGATGCCTGAGATGTTCAACCAGGTCGACCTGGACCAGCAGATGCGCGTCAAATGTGCCTTCGATCCCAACCACCTGCTCAATCCGGGAAAAGTGTTCCCGCAGCTTCGCCGCTGCGCTGAGCTTGGACGCATGCATATTTCGGGCGGCAAGCTGCCGTTTCCGGACATTCCGAGGTTTTGAGTGGGTATGCCAGCGCTTGAACACCCCCCTCTGTCCTGCCGGACATCTCCCCCGCAAGGGGGGAGATCGGATGTCGCGTGGGGTTTCGCTAATCTCCAGCGCTGCCAGCCAGGCGAGTGGCTGAAGCTGCCAATCTCCCCCCTTGCGGGGGAGATGTCCGGCAGGACAGAGGGGGGTGCGAAGGAACGCGGCGTTTCCGCATTCGAGGGCGCGGTCTCTTCATGACCACCTTCACCCCGATCACCCCATCCGAAGTCCTCTCCACCGTCGCCTGGGCCGTGGCGGAAGAGGCGCCGCTCGAAATCATCGGCCACGGCTCCAAGCGCGGCATCGGCCGCCCGCTGCAGACCGAGCATACGCTCGACCTGTCGATGCTCACCGACGTCACCCTCTATGAACCCGCCGAGCTGGTGCTGTCGGCAAAGGCCGGCACTGCGCTAACCGACATCGAGAAGCTGCTGGCGGAAAACGGCCAGCAACTCGCTTTCGAACCGATGGATTACGGCCCGCTGCTCGGTGGCGAGCCGGGCAGAGGCACCATCGGTGGCGTGCTCGGCGCGAACCTGTCCGGTCCGCGCCGGTTGAAGGCCGGTGCCGCGCGCGACCATATCCTTGGCATCAATGTGGTGTCCGGCCGGGGCGAGGAATTCAAGTCGGGCGGCCGAGTGGTCAAGAATGTCACCGGTTACGATCTGTCGAAGCTGATGGCCAACAGCTGGGGCACATTGGCCGTGTTCACCGATGTCACCTTCAAGGTGCTGCCCGCGGCCGAGACCGAGGTCACGCTCGCGGTGCGTGGCCTGCTCGACGATGCGGCAGCAAGCGCCATGGCCCTGGCGCTCGGCTCCAGCGCCGAAGTGTCGAGCGCCGCCCATCTGCCCGAGCGCATCGCCGCGCGTGTCGCCGGCGGCGCGGTCGGCAGCGATNCGAAGTGTCGAGCGCCGCCCATCTGCCCGAGCGCATCGCCGCGCGTGTCGCCGGCGGCGCGGTCGGCAGCGATGCCGCCACGCTGTTGCGCGTCGAGGGCTTCGGCCCGTCCGTCGCCTATCGTATCGCCGCGCTGAAGACGCTGCTCGGCAAGGCCGGACCGCTGGAGGAAATTTCCGGGGACGTTTCGCGGCAGATCTGGCGCGATGTGCGCGACTGCAGGCCGTTCGCCGACGGCAGCGAGAAACCGGTCTGGCGCGTCTCGATGACGCCTTCCCAAGGGCATCAAATGGTCCTGACTTTGCGCATGCAGGCCGCCGTCAGCGCCTTCTATGACTGGCAGGGCGGGCTGGTCTGGCTGCGCATGGAAGAGGGCGATCCGGAGGCCGCCCTGCTGCGCGGGCTGTTACGCAAACATGGCGGCGGCCATGCGACTTTGGTTCGCGCGGCACCCGCCCATCGCGCCGCTCTGCCGGTGTTCGAGCCGCAGTCGCCGGCGCTTGCCGCACTGAGCCGGCGGCTGAAGCAGGAATTCGATCCGAAAAACATCCTCAATCCCGGCCGCATGGCCCAGGACTAACGCGATGCAGACCAATTTCTCGCTTGCCCAGCTTGCCGATCCCGATGTCGCGGAATCGGAGAAGATCCTGCGCAAATGCGTGCATTGCGGCTTCTGCACCGCCACCTGCCCGACCTATGTGACGCTTGGCAACGAACTCGATTCACCGCGCGGGCGCATCTATCTGATCAAGGACATGCTGGAAAACGGCCGACCCGCCGACAAGGAGATCGTCACCCATATCGACCGCTGCCTGTCGTGCTTGGCCTGCATGACCACCTGTCCGTCGGGCGTCAACTACATGCACCTGGTCGACCATGCCCGCGCCCATATCGAGGAAACCTATAAGCGGCCGCTGCTCGACCGCCTGACCCGCGCCATGCTGGCCTTCGTCCTGCCCTATCCCCAGCGCTTTCGCGCGGCGCTCAAGCTTGCCAAGCTGGGCAAGCCGTTCATCGGCCTGTTCGAGAAGGTCCCGGCACTGAAGCCGCTTGGCGCCATGCTCAAGCTCGCGCCGGCGTCGATCCCGGCAGCTTCGCCGATGGCCTCGCCAGGCATCCATGCCGGGCAGGGGGTGAAAAAGGGCCGTGTCGCCATCCTCACCGGTTGTGCGCAGTCGGTGCTCGATCCCGCCATAAACGACACGACCATTTCGCTGCTGACGCGGCTCGGCGTCGAGGTCGTGGTGCCTCCGGGCGAGGGCTGCTGCGGCGCGCTGGTCCACCATATGGGGCGCGAAGAGGCAGCCCTTGCCTCGGCCCGGCAGAACGTCGATGCCTGGACGCGCGCCATCGACCAGGGGGGTCTCGACGCCATCATCATCACCGCGTCGGGTTGCGGCACGACGATCAAGGACTATGGCTTCATGCTGCGTCTCGATCCGGCCTATGCCGAAAAGGCCGCGCTTGTGTCGGCGCTGGCCAAGGACATCACCGAATATCTGGCCGACTTTGACATGCCTGACCCTGTGCGCAAGCCGGGCACGGTCGTTGCCTATCACTCCGCCTGCTCGATGCAGCATGGCCAGAAGATCACGCGTCAGCCGAAAGAGCTGCTGACCAAGGCCGGCTTCGTCGTCCGCGAGCCGCGCGAGGGCCATCTCTGCTGCGGTTCGGCCGGCACCTACAACATCCTGCAGCCCGAGATTTCGGCAAAACTGCGCGACCGCAAGGTGAAAAACATCGAGGCAACGGGCGCCTCGATCGTCGCCACCGGCAACATCGGCTGCATCACGCAGATCGCGTCCGCTGCCAGGATGCCAGTGGTGCACACGGTAAAACTGTTGGACTGGGCCTATGGCGGACCGAAGCCGGAAGGCGTTCTTGACGAGAACCTGATCGCGGCGGAGTAGGGCCGCGCTCGGCGGTTACTCCGCCGCCAGCCTGTCGGCTGTGCCGTAAGTCGCTTCGTAGAGCGCGCGCTGGCGGCTGAGCGCCACCATCGTGTTGCGCAGCAGGATCGCCACCGTGATCGGACCGACGCCGCCCGGCACCGGCGTGATCCAGGAGGCGACCTCGCGCACGCTTTCGGTGTCGACATCGCCCACGATGCGGCTCGTCCCGTCCGGCCCGATCTCGGAATTGATGCCGATGTCGATCACGGCAGCACCCGGCTTGACCATGTCGGCCTTGATCAGCCGTGGCTTGCCGACCGCAACGAACAGCGCATCGGCGCGCCGCGCATGCGCTGCGACCGACCGCGTCATGTGGTGGCAGACGGTCACCGTCGCTCCTTCGCTCATCAGCAGGAACGCGATCGGCTTGCCGACGATTTCCGAATGGCCGACGATGACGACCTCCAGTCCCTTGAGATCGAGGCCGGTTTCCTTGAGCAGTTCGACCGAGGCGGCCGCGGTGCAGGGCGCGAGGTCAAGCTGGTTGTAGACGATGTTGCCGATCGAGGCCGGGTGCATGCCCTCGACGTCCTTGAGCGGATGCACCGCCGCTTGCAGCGTCTTGATCGGGATATGGGCGGGCACGGGCCGCTGGATGATGATGCCGGTGACGCGCGGATCGGCGTTCAGGCCGTGGATGGCGGCCTCCAGTTCACCCGACGTGATGGTGGCGGGAAAACGCCGTTCCTCGAAATCGATGCCGGCGAGCTCGGCCTTGGCGCGCTGGTTGCGCACATAGACATCGACCGCATCGGTATCGCCGACGGTGATCGAGATCAGCTTCGGCGGAAAACCCTCGGCTTTGGCAATCGCCGCATCCTCGCGCACGGCGGCGATGATGCGCTGGGCAACCGGGCCGCCCTTGAGATAGCGGTTGTCATCGGACAGGGGCATGGGGGAACTCTTTTGTCTGGTTGCGCTCCCATAGCAAAGGAACATCGAAAATGGCAGCACGAAAGCGAACCACCATGCCCTCGGCGCGACGTTCGGGCGCAGTCTTGCCTGGGTGTTGGCTCGGTTTTCACAGGAAAACGGAAAGGGCAGCGCGGTTTCCCGTGCTGCCCTTCCTGACCGGCCGCATCCCCATACGGCCCGTCCCCCGTTATCTCTGGATTGGCCCCTAAAAGCTCAATGCTTTGCCGGCCAAGTGATTCGCGAGAATTATTATATCACCTCGACCATGGTTCCGACATTGACCCGCTCATAGAGGTCGACCACGTCCTCGTTGCGCATGCGGATGCAGCCCGACGACACCGCGCCGCCGATCGTCCACGGCTGGTTGGTGCCGTGGATGCGGTACTCGGTCGTGCCGAGGTAGAGCGCGCGCGCGCCGAGCGGGTTCTCCATGCCGCCGGCCACATAGGTCGGCAGATAGCGGCCCTTGGCGGCCTCGCGCTTGATCATCTGCGCTGGCGGGCGCCAGTCCGGCCACTCGCGCTTGTTGGTGATCTTGTGCGTGCCCGACCATTCGAAGCCTGGCTTGCCGGTGCCGACGCCATAGCGTCGCGCCTTGCCGTTCTTTTCGATCAGGAACAGGAAGTTCTGCGTCGTGTCGATGACGATCGTGCCCGGCTTCTGCGGGCCGTCATAGGCGACTTCCTGCGGCAGGTAGATCGGGTTGATCTGCGGGCGCATGATCGTGCGCTTGGCCGGAGCCTGCACGGCTGCCGTCCGCACACGATCGGGCTGCGCCGGCTGCGCGGTGCGCAGGCGCGGCTGCTGCACGACCTGGCGGTTCTGCCGCACGATGCCGGGCGCATTGCCAAGCTGCAGCACCCAGGGGGCGGAAAGGTCGGGGCTGACCATCACCGGAGGCCTGTCGGCATAGCGGTCGTCAGCGGCTGAGGGCGTGACGCCGGAGGCAAACACAGCCATGGCGCCGAGCACGGGAAACAAAACTCTCTTCATCGGGAACGCACCCTTGATCGTCTGATAAAACCGGGTGGAAACGACCTCCCGGTTCAGCGGATCATTGGCGCGCAAGCAGCAACCGAAACATGAATCGGAATGCGTAAAATGCGGTTGTGTCAGTAAACCTTTTGGTGTGGTTACCGCCGGGTTCAGGAATCTGGTAAAGCCGCGGTAAATGCAGCGCGCAAGCGCATTAACGAACGGATTTTGGCTAATGGAAAAAGACAATACCGGCCTGCTCGCCGGTCCCGACGGTGTCGCGCGCTGCTTCTGGCATGGCAATTTGCCCGACTATCTGCACTATCATGACCATGAATGGGGCCGGCCGGTGTCGGACGACCGCAGGCTGTTCGAAAAGATCTGCCTCGAAGGTTTCCAGTCGGGCCTGTCGTGGCTGACCATACTGCGCAAGCGCGAGAATTTTCGCGAGGCCTTCGCTGGCTTCGACTTCGACAAGGTCGCCGCCTTCACCGACAAGGATGTCGAGCGCCTGCTTGGCAATGCCGGCATCATCCGCCATCGCGGCAAGATCGTCTCGACCATCAACAATGCCAAGCGCGCCCGCGAAATGGTGGACGAGTTCGGCTCGCTGGCCGCCTGGTTCTGGAAGTTCGAACCCGGCAAGGACGAGCGGCCCAGGATCGTCGACCTAGCCCATTTGCGCGCCAACCCGACCACGGCGGTCTCGGTGCGGATTTCGAAGGAATTGAAGAAGCGCGGCTGGAGTTTTGTCGGCCCGACCACGGTCTACGCCTTCATGCAAGCCATGGGGCTGGTCAACGACCACCTCGAGGGTTGTGTTTGCCGCAAGGAGGTCGAGAAGGAACGGAAGGCTTTCAAGCGGCCGAAATAGGGCTCAGGTGCCGTTGATGTTGGCCAGGAACAGGCCGGCGACGATCGCAACCACGGTGGCCACCGTCGGGTAGATCACCAGCAGGCCGGTCACCAATGCATCGCGCATCGAAGGCCCCTTGCCGATATCGGCCGGTATCTCGAATGGCCCGGCGGGCTGGCCAGCCATCTTCGGAGCGCGGATGTCGGCCGGACGCAAGCGCGCCGGCAGTTCGCCGGCATCGCTGTTGGCATGGAATTTTGTTGCGCTGGTCATGTCCCGAACCCCTTCATGTGGTGCGCTATATCGGCCGCGATTGTGTCGGCACGATGCCGTGCTCATGGCCGGACTGTTTCATTTTCGGTTCGTTTTTGTTTCAAGCGTTTTCCTTCTCCCCTTGTGGGAGAAGGTGGATCGGCGCGCAGCGCCGAGACGGATGAGGGGTGTTCCANGAGAGGCGTGCTCATGGCGCGCGCTTTAGCAGGGGCGGGTTGCAGGGGCAAGCGGGGTGGCGGTGCCCTTGCCTTCTCCCCTTGTGGGAGAAGGTGGATCGGCGCGCAGCGCCGAGACGGATGAGGGGTGTTCCAGCGGAGTGAGACGTTGACGTTCCCTGGAACACCCCTCATACGACCTCGCTTCGCGAGGCCTTCTCCCGCAAGGGAGAAGGCAGAGGCGCTGACCCTTGCCGGTCCCCGCTGCATCGGTTAGGACACGCGCACTCAAAATAAGTCGTCATTTACCTAGCAAAAAGACCCATCTCATGGCCGACAAATCGGAAAAGACGAAAGCGCGGCTGCCGCGCGGTTTTGCCGACCGCAGCGCCGAGGACATCCGCGCCGTCGAGAAGATGATGGCGACGATCCGCTCGGTCTATGAGCTCTATGGCTTCGAACCGGCCGACCAGCCGCTGATCGAGTACACCGACGCGCTGGGCAAATTTTTGCCCGACCAGGACCGGCCGAACGAGGGCGTGTTCTCGTTCCAGGACGATGACGACCAGTGGCTGTCGCTGCGCTATGACCTCACCGCGCCGACGGCGCGCTTCGTCGCCGAGAATTATGAGCGCCTGCCAAAACCCTACCGCAGCTACCGCTCCGGCTGGGTGTTCCGCAACGAGAAGCCGGGGCCCGGCCGCTTCCGCCAGTTCATGCAGTTCGACGCCGACACGATCGGCACGCCGGGTGTCGCGGCGGACGCCGAGATGGCCATGATGATGGCCGACGTTATGGAAGCGCTCGGCATCAACCGCGGCGACTACGTCATCCGCGTCAACAACCGCAAGGTGCTGGATGGTGTGCTGGAGGCGATCGGTCTTGGCGGCGACGACAATGCAGGCCGCCGGCTGACCGTGCTGCGCGCCATCGACAAGCTGGACAAACTCGGTCCGGAAGGCGTGAAGCTCCTGCTTGGCCCGGGGCGCTGGGACGGCGGCAAGGAAGGTGAGGGAGATTTCGCCAAGGGTGCCGGGCTGGAGAACGTGCAAGCCGAGGCGGTTCTTCTCGCCACGGCGAAGAATGCACAGGCCGGCCAGGATGCCATAGTCAGTTCGAACGCGATCTACCAGGAAGGCGTTGGCGAACTCTCGACGATCGAGGCTCTGGTCAGAGCGGCGGGATACGGCGAAGACCGTATTGCCATGGACCGCTCCGTCGTGCGCGGCCTCGAATACTACACCGGCCCGGTCTTCGAGGCCGAGCTTCTAGCCGAAATTCCCAACGAAGACGGCCAGATCGTGCGCTTCGGCTCGGTCGGTGGCGGCGGCCGTTATGATGGCTTGGTCTCGCGCTTCCGTGGCGAGCCGGTGCCGGCGACCGGTTTCTCCATTGGCGTCTCCAGGCTGATGACGGCGCTGAAGAACCTCGGCAAGCTCGACAGCGCCGACGTGATCGCGCCGGTCGTCGTGCTGGTGATGGACAGGGACACTGACAGCCTCGGCCGTTACCAGAAGATGGTGAGCGAACTGCGCGCCGCCGGCATCCGCTCCGAAATGTATCTCGGCGGCGCCGGGATGAAGGCGCAGCTTAAATATGCCGACCGGCGAAATTGCCCGGTCGCTGTCATCCAGGGCGGCGACGAGCGCGCCAAGGGTGAACTGCAGATCAAGGACCTGATCGAAGGCGCACGCATGTCGGCCGAGATCACCGACAACGCCGAATGGCGCGCCGCGCGCCCGGCCCAGGTGACGGTGGCCGAAAGCGAGCTGGTCGCCGAGGTGAGGCGGATATTGGCGGCGCAGGCCGAGGAACGGTCTAAGTGACGAGCGCAGCCCCCTCTTGTCCTTCTCCCCTTGGGGGAGAAGGTGGCCTCGCGGAGCGAGGTCGGATGAGGGGTGTTCCAGGGAATGCCAACGTCTCATTCCGTCACGTACCCCTCATCCGTCTCGGCGCTGCGCGCCGATCCACCTTCTCCCACAAGGGGAGAAGGGAAGGGCGCAGCACATGACCTCCCGCTACCCCGCCATCTCAGCCGACATCACCAGCCTCTTCGCCACCCGCAACACGCATGCGGTCGAGGTTGCCATCCTGCAGCCGGCAGATCCCTTCCTCGACATGGCCGGCGAAGATCTGCGGCGGCGCATCTTCCTTACCGAGAGCGAGACCGGGCAGACGCTATGCCTGCGGCCGGAATTCACCATTCCGGTCTGTCTCGACCATATAAGTTCGCAGGCCGGCACGCCGCGCCGCTATTCCTATCTGGGCGAGGTGTTTCGCCAGCGCCGCGAAGGCGGCAACGAGTTTTTCCAGGCCGGCATCGAGGATCTCGGCGACCGCGACACGGCCGAGGCCGATGCGCGCTCCGTGGCCGACGCGCATGCTTTGCTGTCGCTGGTGCTGCCCAGCCGTTCCCTGGCGGTCACGCTCGGCGACCAGGCCATTTTCGAGGCCGTGCTCGCCGCCCTTGGGTTGCCGCGTGGCTGGCGCATGCGGCTTGCCCGGGCCTTCGGCTCGGCGCCGATGCTTGAGGCAGCACTCGCCGATCTCGGCAATCCACCGCGCAACAGCCAGCTTTCAGGCGATGTCGCGGCGCTTGTCCTCGACGGCGATGTCGAAGGCCTTTCGGCGCACATCGCCGGCGGCATGGAGGAGGCCGGCCTGTCGGCGTCGGCCGGGCGCTCGCCCACGGACATTGCACGGCGGCTGATCGAAAAGGCCGAGTTGCGCAGCGTGCGGCTGTCGAACGAGGCTTTCGCGGCGCTCAAGAACTTTCTGGCCATCGATGTGCCGCTCGATGGCGCGGCCCAGGCGCTGGAGAGCTTCGCCGCCGGTGCCGGGCTTTCGCTGGGGGCGGCGCTGGAAAAGTTCGCGGCACGCGCCAACGCGATCGAGGCGCATGGCTTGCCGGTGGGAACAATCCGCTACGATGCCGCTTTCGGCCGCCCGCTCGACTATTACACCGGTGTGGTCTTCGAAATCGCGGCGCGGGATGGCGAGCGCGCCCTGGCCGGCGGCGGTCGCTACGACCGATTGCTGACGCTGCTCGGCGCCAAGACCGCGATCCCCGGCGTCGGCTTTTCGGTCTGGCTCGACCGCATCGAGGCGTTGCGGGAGACGGCACCATGATCACGTTAGCCATTCCCTCGAAAGGCCGGTTGAAGGAGCAGGCGCTGGAGGTGCTGGCCAGGGCCGGCCTCGCCGTCAGCCTGCCCGGCGACGAGCGCTCCTATCGCGCCCGCATTGAAGGCGCGGAAGGCATCGAGGTTGCCCTGCTGTCGGCTTCCGAGATATCTGGCGAGATCGGCCAGGGCGCGGTCGATCTCGGCATCACCGGCGAGGACCTGGTGCGCGAGAACCTCGCCGATTGGGAGGCCCGCGTGGAAATCGTCGCCCGTCTCGCCTTCGGCCATGCCGACGTCGTGGTGGCGGTGCCCGATATCTGGCTCGACGTCGACACCATGGCCGATCTCGATGACGTCGCCGCCGATTTCCGCCAGCGCCACGGCCGGCGGCTGCGCATCGCCACCAAATACTGGCGGCTGACCCAGCAGTTCTTTTCGCAGAAGCACGGCATCCAGGTCTATCGCATCGTCGAAAGCCTTGGCGCCACCGAAGGCGCGCCGGCGGCTGGCCTCGCCGATGTCATCGTCGACATCACCACGTCAGGCTCGACGCTGCGCGCCAATCACCTCAAGGTGCTGGGCGACGGCGTTGTCCTGAAGTCGCAAGCCTGCCTGGTGGCGTCGAAGAAGCCGCGTGCGGCGGCCGATGAAGCGCTGCTGCGCGACATCGCGTCGAAGATGAGCGCCCTTCTCCCTCCTCCTTGAAGGGCAGCGGCGAAGGCGGACAGGGGGTGCCTGCGGCAGTGCGCGGCCCCAGCACCTCCACTACCATCGGCGGGATTTCCACCGTCCCGGCAGGCTGATAGGTTTGGGCTCGTCCTGGGAGGATACAGCGATGCCGGTCAATCTCGACGAGCTGAAGAACGCCACCAATCTGCGTGGCCGCGCCGCTCGCAATGGCAATGTCTTCGTGGCCCCTGTCGATGGCAAGGCGCATGTCTCCGGCGAGCGCACGCCGCCGCTGCTCAAGGAGACGATTCCCGCGCTGTTCTCCGACACCGCCAGCAAATATGCCACGCAAGATGCCGCCGTCTTCGTTGGCCAGGACAAGCGCTTCACCTGGAGCGAACTGTCGGACACGGTGGATGCGCTGGCCGCCGGCTTCCTGGCGCTGGGGCTGGAAAAGGGCGACCGCGTCGGCATCTGGTCGCCAAACCGCTGGGAGTGGCTGGTGACCCAGTTCGCCACCGCCCGCATCGGCCTGATCCTGGTCAACATCAACCCCGCCTACCGGCTGACCGAACTGGACTATGCGCTGAACAAGGTCGCCTGCAAGGCGCTGGTGACGGCGGCGAGCTTCAAGACCTCCGATTACCTCGGCATGATCGAGACGCTGGCGCCCGAGATCGCCAAGGCCGCGCCCGGCAAGCTCAAGGCGCAAAGGCTGCCGGCGCTGAAGATCGTCATCCGCATGGGCGAGGAGAACTCGCCCGGCATGTTCAATTTCGGCGACGTGCTGGCCATGGCCGGCCGCGACGAGCATGACAGTCTCGACCGCATTTCCGAGGGGCTGAAGCCTGGCGAGGCCATCAACATCCAGTTTACCTCGGGCACCACGGGCGCGCCCAAGGGCGCGACGCTGACCCATTCGAACATCGTCAACAACGGCAATTTCGTCACGTCGGCGATCAAATTGACCGTCGATGACCGGCTGTGCATCCCGGTGCCGCTCTATCACTGCTTCGGCATGTCGATGGGCACGATGGGTTGCGTCTCGAAGGGCGCGACCATGGTTTTCCCGGGCGAAGGGTTCGATGCCGGCGCCACGCTGAAAGCCGTGGCGCAGGAGCATTGCACCGGGCTCTATGGCGTGCCGACCATGTTTGTCGGCCTGCTCGATCATCCCGATTTCCAATCCTTCGATCTCTCCAGCCTGCGCACCGGCATCATGGCCGGCTCGCCATGCCCAATCGAGGTGATGAAGAAGGTGGTGTCGCTGATGCATATGTCGCAGGTGACCATCGCCTACGGCATGACCGAGACCAGCCCGGTGTCGTTCCAGAGCGGCGTCGACGATCCCCTGGAAAAGCGCGTCTCGACCGTCGGGCGCATTCATCCTCATGTCGAGGTCAAGGCGGTCGATGCCGACGGCGCCACGGTTGCCGTGGGCGCGCCGGGCGAGCTGTGCACGCGCGGCTATTCGGTGATGAAGGGCTACTGGGACGACGACGACAAGACCCGCGAGGCGATCGATGCCGACGGCTGGATGCACACCGGCGACCTCGCCACCATCGATGCGGAGGGCTATTGCAACATCGTCGGCCGGGTCAAGGACATGGTCATCCGCGGCGGCGAGAACGTCTACCCGAGAGAGGTCGAGGAATTTCTCTACCGCCATCCCAAGGTCAGGGAAGTGCAGGTGTTCGGCATTCCCGACACCAAATATGGCGAGGAGCTGTGCGCCTGGATCGTGCTCAAGCCCGGCCAGATCGCCACCGAGCAGGAGATCAAGAACTTCTGCGCCGGCCAGATCGCCCACTACAAGATCCCCCGCCACATCCGCTTCCGCAGCGAATTGCCGATGACGGTGACCGGCAAGCCGCAAAAATTCCTGATGCGCGAAGCGATGGTGGAGGAACTGGGACTGGTGACGCAGAAGACGGCGTGAACGGGTGAAGGCTTCGATCTATCGGTGCGCGAATGCAACCGGGTTTGCAGAAACGCGCAGGGGCTTGCATGACTGGTTTCGGACGATCGGCGATTTCCTACGCGATGCCGCTGGCCGCCCTGGCGATGGCTGTCGCGGTCAGAGCCAGCGGGCTGTCGGTGGACCAGGGTTCGTTGAACGCCAGGATCCTTGTCGGTGCGCTGTCGAGTGCGATCATGTTCGTCACCATTTTCGTGGTGCTCGACCACGCCGAGGCGGTAGCTCGGCGGTTAGGGGAGCCGTACGGCACGCTGGTGCTGACGTTTGCCGTCACGGCGATCGAAGTGTCGATCATTGTTTCCATGATGCTGCATGGAGAGAACAACCCGACGCTGGCACGGGAGTCCGTCTTCTCGACGGTGATGATCACGTCCACCGGCGTTGTCGGCATGTGTCTCGCACTTGGCGGCTGGCGTCATCGCAAGCAGGCCATCGTGCGGCAAGGAACCAGTGCCTATCTGGCGGTTCTGATCGCGCTGACCGTCATGACGCTTATTCTGCCGACCTACACCCAGACTACGGATCCCGGCACGTTTTCGGCAGCCCAACTTGGTTTCGTCAGCGTCCTTTCAGTGCTGCTCTATGCAAGCTTCGTGTTCGCGCAGACCGTCCGGCACCGGGAAGACTTTATCCAGGGACAACCACACGACGTTTCGGTGCTCGCTGCCCCTCACGAGAACATCTCCGCCAGCGCTCTGCTGCTGGTGGCCGGACTGATCGGAATTGTCATTCTCGCCGAGCAGGTCGCGGCAAGCGTCGAAAATACGCTCGTTGACTACCAGGTGACCCAGGCTGACAGCATTGTGGGGGCAATGATCGCGGGGTTGGTGTTGATGCCGGAGGCCATTTCGGCGGTGCGCGCTTCACTCAACAATGAGCTGCAGCGCGGCTTGAATGTCGCGATGGGTTCGGCTTGCGCCACGATCGGCCTGACCATACCGGGAGTCGCAGCCGCCAGCCTGCTGACGGGGAGAGGACTGACCCTGGGGCTGCCGGCTGCCGATGCGGTCCTTTTGGTCCTGGCGCTTTTCATATGCAATGTAAGCTTCAGCACTGAAAGAACGACGTTCTTGACCGGAATGGTCCATCTCGTAGTATTTTTTACCTATGTATTTCTGATATTTATACCATGAAAGCTTTGGTGCAAGCGAAGCGTCAGGGTTCCACCATCCTTCGCCATCTCAGACCGCGGATTTGAGGTGATCGATGAAGGCGCGCAGCTTCGGCAGGATCTGGCGCTTGCCGGGATGATAAAGGAAGACGCCCGGCGTCGTGGCGGCGATGCTGTCCAGCACCGGCTCGAGTTTTCCCTGCGCTATCGGAGCTTCGGCGACGGGCCGAGGGATCTGCGCCAGCCCAATCCCCCGCATCGCGGCGCCGACCATCGTTGGATAATCATGCGCGATCAGCGGGCCTGAGACCATGGCCTCGATCGCCTCGTTGCCGTCAATGAAGGACCAGGGCGCGATGGCGCCGTTCGAACGGCGTAAGCGCAGGCAGGCGTGGTGGCGCAGATCCTCCACACGCTCGGGGCGCCCGTGGCGCTCGAAATAATCCGGGCTGCCGACGACCACGAACGAGAATGACGGCGTCAGCCGAACGGCGACCATGTCGGGGGCGACGAACTGGCCGAGGCGGATGCCGGCATCGAAGCCGCCGGTCGCCAGATCGACCATCTCGTCGCTGGCGGCGATCTCCAGTTCGACTTCGGGATAGGCCTGACAGAAGGACGCGATCACCGGCTCCAGGATCAACGGCACCACGGCGCGGGGCACCGACAGGCGCAGCAGACCGGTCGGCCGTTGGCCGACGTCACGGGCGGCCTCGCCAGCGGCGACGATCTCTTCGAAGGCAGGGCCGGCGCGATCGAGGAACCGTTGACCAGCCTCGGTCAAACCGACACTGCGCGTCGTGCGGACGAACAGCGCCGCGCCAATGCGGGCTTCCAGCGCGCGCACCGCCTGGCTCACGGCGGATGGCGTCACGCCGAGATCGGCGGCGGCGCGGCGGAAGTTGCGGCGCCTGGCGACGGCCAGGAACACCTCGACGCCCTCCAGCGTACCATGTCTGACTGTGTAGTTCTGCTTCATGGGTCGTTGTGATTACAACGGATAGTCGAACGATGGAAGCGGGCCTAGGTAATCGGCTGAAGCGGGGAGGCCGCAATGCCCTGCCAACAAGGAGGCCAAATGCCCACGGAAGTGCTGTTCCAGATCCAACTCGTCTTAGGCTATGTCGCGTGGCTGCTTTGCTTCGGCGCATACGGGCTGCCGTGGCTGAACTCGATGGACCGAACCGCGGCGCAACGCGCCATTGCCACCCTGCACAGCTTCCGCTTCTTCGGCCTCGTCTTCATCCTTCCGGGCGTTGTCGGCCCGAATCTACCCGCCGGCTTCGCCGCGTTCGCCGCCTATGGCGACTTCGCGACAGGGATACTGGCCCTGCTGGCGCTGGTCTCGGTAAGGATTCCCTGGCTGTTCTGGTCGTTCGTCGTCGCCTTCAATCTCGTGGGAGCGGTCGATCTCATCGCCGACTATTACCACGCCATCCAGGCCGGTCTTCCCGCGCACGCGGAGCAATTGGCCGCCGCCTACGCGATCCCGATCATCTACGTACCGCTGCTGATGATCACCCATATCGCCGCATTCTATTTTCTGCTGCGCCCCCGCCGCAGCGCGTCTCGCGCCGTCACCGACACTGCGACGGCGTCCTAGTCATCCGGGAACTCGGCTGCGCTTTCGAAGGCAATGGCGGCGAGGCGAAAAGCGGATGCTACCGCCGTCCGCTCTCCATCTCGCTCGGCCGTGGCGCCGTACCGCGCTCCTGCACGAGCGGCCCGAGCAGCACCTCTCCGAACAGCGGCTGGTAGCTCCGGCGCACCGCCGGATCCTCCTTGAAGGACAGCGCATACTGGCCGATCTGGTGGAAATAGGTGATGCGGGCCCTGACCAGGCTTTCGTCCGGGGGATAGCCCATGGCGCGGAACGAGCGGATCAGCAGCGCTATGCGCAAATCGTCCATGTCCTTCACCTCCTGCGCCAGTTTTCGGGAGGTTCGCGACCAGTCGCGGATGGCCAAATCGAGCAGCGGGCTGAACGGTGCTTCGTCGACCCACACATGCACGATGTCGGTGAAGAATTGCAGCCCGTCAATGTCGTGCATCTCGCGCATCGCCCAGAACGGTGCGCAGTTGATGTTGCGCCATTCCTGCAGCAGGCCGCCACGAAGATCGTCCAGGCTGGCAAAGTGGAAATAGAAGCTGCCGCGCGTGACCTTCAACTGCTTGGAGAGACGGTCGATCTTGACTTCGGCGATGCCACGCTTCTCCAGCACCTTGCGCGCGGCGGCGATCCAGGCGTCACGGCTGAGCGTCTGCCGCGCGGTCTTCGAACGCGGGGCTGCCTTGGACGGTCTCTTGCCTCTGGCCGGGGCGCTGTCGGCTTTCATATGATCAAGACCTTCATCGCCATGCGCGACGCCTCCAATCCGTTCGCCGGCTTCGATGCGCTTCGCGACTCTTCGAGGGTCCATCTATCGCGGAACGCGCGACCAGAGCAATTCCAGGAACCGCTCTATGGCAATGCGCTGATCCGCTCCAGCATGAGTTCGAAGAACGGCGCCGGATCGATGCGTCGCAGAACGTTGCAGTTCCTGGCGCGGCCGGTCACGTGCCACCAGTCGACCACCGTCATGCCGATCGTCTCCGGCGAGACGATATCGACCGTCACCGCGCACTGGCGCTGCTCGTAGATATGTGGCGCCAGGAGGTAGCCGGTGACGCAGGCATCGTGGATGGGGCGCGCCGGCGTTTCGAATTTGTGGGTGCCGTACTGGCGGTAGAAGTCCGCCAGATTGGCGGCTTCGACCGCGGCGCGGCTGCCGGTTGCGCGCAGGCGGTCTAGCCACTCGGGCGTCATCAGGGCCGTGTAGGTGCAGTCTATGCCGGCCATGGTCACGGGCACGCCGCTGTCGAACACCTTGTGGGCCGCATGCGGGTCGACGAAGATGTTGAATTCCGCCGCGGGCGTGGCGTTGCCGCCCTGGAAAAAGCCCCCGCCCATCAGCACCACCTCGCGCAGCCGGGGCACGATCCTCGGCTCCATGGTCATGGCCATGGCGAGGTTGGTCATCGGCCCGAGCGTGCAGACGGTCAGTTCGCCTTCCGGCGCCTCCATGATCGTGCGCACCAGGTAATTCACCGCGTGTTCGCTCTGCAGTTGCGTCACGGGCTCGGGAAGATCGGCGCCGTCGAGGCCGGTTTCGCCATGGACATATTCAGCCGTGATCAGCTTGCGCACCATCGGCGCCGGGCATCCGGCATGCACCGGCACGTCCGCGCGCCCGGCGAGTTCCACGACCTTCAGCGCATTCTTCGACGTCAGGGCAAGCGGCACGTTGCCGCCGACCGTGGTGATGCCGATCACCTCGAGTTCGGCCGGAGATCCCAGTGCGAAAAGGATGGCGAACGCGTCGTCCTGGCCCGGATCGGTGTCGATGATGATCTTGCGTGGTGCCATGTTTCAGCGCTCTTCCTTTTGCGGTCGAAAGCCTATTGATGAGGCCGTTCGGATGTGTAGAAATACAGTACTGTATCTTATGTTCAAGACAGGGTGTTCGAAAATGGATGCACAAGCGCGCGGCGATTTTTCCGAAATCCCGATCCTCGACGTGTCGGCGCTCTACGGCGACGACGAAGGCGCGATCCGCGAGACGGCGGCGACGCTGCGCCGCTATCTCGAGACGATCGGCTTCCTCTATGTCACCGGCCATCCCATTCCGCGCGCCGATGTCGAAGCCGTCCGCGAAGCCAGCAAGCGCTTCTTTGCCTTGCCGGAGGAGGAAAAGCTCAAGCTGAAGATCGACCGGAATTTCCGCGGCTACCTGCCCTTCGCCGGCTCGACGATCGTAACCTCCTCCGTGGCGACGGTGAGCAAGCCGAACCAGAGCGAATCGATCTTCTTCATGCACGAGGTCGGCGCCGATGATCCCAGGGCTCTGGCCGAAAAGCCCTTGCAAGGCCCCAACCAGTGGCCGGACGAGACAGCGCTGGCGGGCTTCCGGCAGACGATCGATCGCTATGTCGAGGAGATGGGCACGCTGGCGCGCAAGATGGTCCGCGCCATCGCGCTCTCGCTTGGGCTGCCCCTCGGCAGCCTCGACCGCTATTTCGAGCAGCCGACGACCTTTCTGCGCCTGCTGCATTATCCGACGCAGCCCCAGGAAGAAGGCCTCTTCGGCTCGGCGCCGCACACCGACTACGGCTTCATCACCTTGCTGGCGCAGGACAATGTCGGCGGCCTGGAGGTCAAGAACAAAGCTGGCGACTGGGTTCCGGCACCTCCGGTCCCGGACTCCTTCGTAATGAATGTCGGCGACATCCTGGCGCGCTGGTCGAACGACCAGTTCGTCTCGACGCCGCACCGTGTCATCAACCGGTCTGGACGCGAGCGCTATTCGCAGCCCTTCTTCTTCGATCCGTCCATGGACGAGACGATCGAAGCGCTGCCGGTCTGCGTGCCGGCCGGCACGCAGCCGAAATACGGGCCGGTGCTCTACGGCGACTATCTGATGGAGCGCATCGACAAGAACTATCACTATCGCAAGAAGAAGGCGGCGGAAGCGACCGGCGCCTGAGCGGATGCCAAGCCCGAGCCGGCCCCGAACAGCGGCCAGCTCGAGCCTTGCCTGACCAAGTCGGGCCTTGCCTGACAAAGACTGCCAACACTGCCAACAAGGAAAAGAAAGGGGAACAGCAATGAATGCATATCTGCGAACGGCCAGCCTCGCGCTGACGATCTCCGCAATCGCCTGGGGTGGGGTTTCCCGGGCTGCCGAGATTCCGAAATCCACCGACGTCAAGCAGAGCGGATCGCTCGCCGTCGCCAACACGCTGGACTACGCGCCGTTCGAATATCTCGATGCCGACGGCAAGCAGNAGAGCGGATCGCTCGCCGTCGCCAACACGCTGGACTACGCGCCGTTCGAATATCTCGATGCCGACGGCAAGCAGACCGGCATCATCATCGAACTGGCCGGCGAGGTGGCCAAGCTCGCCGACGCCAAGCTCGACGTGCAGCGCACGCCGTTTCCCTCGATGATACCGGGCTTGGCGGCGGGCCGCTTCAAGATCGCCTGGGAGACGTTTTCGGCGACGCCCGAGCGGCTGAAGCAGGTCGATTTTGTCATGTTCCTGAAGGCCGGCCTCGCCGTCTCGACATCGCCGGACAAGAAGGCGAGCTTCAGCGGCGACACGCCGCTCTGCGGCAAGCGTGTCGGCGTCTCGGCCGGCAGCGCCTCGGATTTCCTGGTCGACAAGCTCGGCAAGGAGTGCACCGACAAGGGTCAGGCGGCCATCGAAAAGTCGGTCTTCAACTCATCGACGGATATCGTCCAGGCCGTGCTGTCCGATCGGGTCGATGCCCGCATGGACGATGCGACCGCATCGAGCTATTTCGAGGTGACGAGCAAGGGCCAGCTGGTGGTCCTGCCGACGCTTTACGAGGTCGCGCCGCTCGGCATGGCGATCGCCAAGGACGACAAGGAGACCGCCGACATGATGGTGGGCGCGCTTTCCGAGCTGTTCAAGAACGGCACTTACAAGGCTATCCTGGAGAAGTACGGCATGGGCGTCTATGCCATCAAGGAACCCTACTTCGTCGGCACCATGGACGCGCTTCGCGCCGAATAGAAATTACCGGCGCCTGATGGTCCGTCAGGCGCCGGCCAGCGATCAGGAGACCAGCGATGGGCGTGGCCCACCCGACCGAGATCGGCGTCGAGCCAGCAGGTGTCGCCGCCGCCGTGTCGCGATTGACCGTCGTGCCGCAGCGCCGCTACGGCATCTGGGTCGGCACGGCGCTTGCGCTGCTGCTGGCGTTTGTGATCATTCGCGCCTTCGCCAGCAATCCGGCCTTCGCCTGGGGCACGGCCGCCGGCTACCTGTTCCATCCCTCGATCATGCGCGGCCTTGGCAACACGCTGATGCTTACCGTCATCATCATGGTGCTGGCGATCGGGGTCGGCACCGTCATCGCCATCATGCGGGTGTCGCCAAGCCCGGTGCTGCGCGCCTTCGCGGGCGTCTATGTCTGGTTCTTCCGCGGTGTTCCGGCCCTGATCCAGCTGATCTTCTGGTTCAACCTGTCGCTGCTGGTGCGCGAAATCTCGCTCACTTTGCCCTTCCTGGGCACGCTGTTTGCCGTGCGCACCAATGATTTCATGACGCCGTTCTTCTCGGCTGTCGTTGCGCTTTCGCTGTGCGAGGCCGGCTACATGGCCGAAATCATCCGGGCCGGCATCAAGTCGGTGCCATCTGGCCAGTCGGAAGCGGCGAGCGCGCTCGGCATGCCCTACCGCATGATCCTGAAGCGCATCACCCTGCCGCAGGCCATGCGCTTCGTACTGCCGCCGACCGGCAATGAGGCGATCAACTTGCTGAAGATGACGTCGCTGGTGACCTTCATTGCCGTCGATGACCTGTTCTATACGGCGCAAAGCATCTATGCGCGCACCTTCGAGACGATCCCGCTCTTGATCGTGGTCGCCTTCTGGTACCTAGCGGTGGTCAGCATCATGTCGGTGGGACAGCATTTCCTGGAGCGCCATTTCGGCCGTAGCGACACGCGCCGCGAGCCTCTGACGATGCGCGCACTGCGCAACGCCGTCAGCCTGCGCGGCGTCGCCCGATGAGCGATGTGAAGTCCGAAAATCGCGCTCGCTTCGGCGTGCCGGCCGGTTCCATGGTGTTCGCGCGCGGCGTGCGCAAATCCTATGGCCCGCTCGAAGTCCTCAAGGGTGTCGACTTCGACGTGCCCGAAGGATCGGTGGCTTGCATCATCGGCCCGTCGGGATCCGGCAAGAGCACGTTCCTGCGCTGCATCAACCATCTGGAGAAACTCAGCGCCGGCATCCTGCTGGTGGACAGCCAGTTCGTCGGCTATGACCTCCAGGGCGACAAGCTCTACGAGGTCAAGGACGATCTCCTGTGCCGGCGCCGGGCAGAAATCGGCATGCTGTTCCAGTCGTTCAACCTGTTCTCGCATATGACGGTGATGGAGAACCTGATCGAGGCCCCGACGCAGGTGCGGCGCATTCCCGCCGATCAGGCCAAGGCCGACGCGGAGGTGCTGCTGCGGCGTGTCGGCCTCGCCGACAAGATCGACCGCTATCCGCGCGAACTGTCCGGCGGCCAGCAGCAGCGTGTTGCGATTGCGCGCGCCATGGCAATGAAGCCGAAGGTCCTGCTGTTCGACGAGCCGACATCGGCGCTCGATCCGGAACTGGTCGGCGAGGTGCTGCAGGTGATGCGCGACCTGGCCGAGAGCGGCATGACGATGGTCGTCGTCACCCACGAGATCGGCTTTGCCCGCGAGATCGGCGATCAGTTCGTCTTCATGGATGGCGGCGTGATTGTCGAACGTGGTGTGCCGCGCGAGATGATCGCCAACCCGAAATCGCCGCGAACCCGCGAGTTCCTGTCCCGGGTTCTGTGAGGTCTCCTTGTCGGGGCGCGGTTGCCACTTCTCGGGATCATGCCGCCAACGCCGCTGGGCCCAGGCTGCGGATGATCTTGGCAAGTTCGACGCATTCGCCGTGCCTGGTACTGTTGCGACGCCAGGCAAGGCAAATCATGCGTTGCGGCATCGGCTCCTGGAACGGCACGATCTTCAGGTCCGGGATGGTGCCCGCTGGCCCGGCCGCCATTTCGGGGACGAGCGTCACGCCGAGCCCGTGCGCCACCATCTGCAAGAGCGTGGTCAGGCTGGTGGCGCCGTAGCTTGCCATCGCCACCGGGCGCACATTGCCGCAGACGGCCAGCGCCTGTTCGCGCAGGCAATGACCTTCCTCCAGCAGCATCAGCCTCTCCAGTGCCGGGCTCTCGGGCGGAACCGGCGGCGAGGCGAAGGCGGGATCGCCTGATGGCACGGCCAGGAAGAACCTGTCGGGAAACAGTGCCTCGGTGGTCAGACCGGGATGGTCGAGCGGAAGCGCGGCAATGAAGGCGTCGAGCTTCCGCGATGCGGTGTCCTCGACCAGGGACGTGGTGACGGCCTCGCGCAGTTCGAGCAGCAAGGCCGGAAAGTGCTTTTTCAGCTCGGGCAGGGCACGCGGCAAGAGATAGGGCGCGACGGTCGGGATGATGCCAAGGCGGAAGCGTCCCTCCATGGCCATGCGGCCGCGCCGGGCCGTCGTTTCAACGTCGCGTATGGCGGCCAGGATATGTTCGATGCGCGGCAAAAGCGCTGCCGCTTCGTCGGTCATCCGGACCGACTTGCCGCCACGTTCGAACAGCCGGCAGTTCAGCCGCTGCTCCATCTCCGCGATCTGCGCGGACAGCGCCGGCTGGCTGACACCGGCCAGTTTTGCCGCACGCCCGAAATGCAGCGTCTGGGCCAGCATTTCGAAATAATGCATCTGGCGAACCGTCAATCCTATCACGCGGCAATCCTATCATGCGGGCAATCCTACCATAAGGAAATCCTATCAAAACAAACAGGAAAGGCAATTTGTCTTTATCGGCAAGGCGGCCTAGTCTGGAACAATTCCAGATTGGTGCGGCCACTGGCTGGCCCCAGAATCTTGGCAAAGATCAAACCTCGGCAAATCGGAGACGAACATGGACGCGAAAACCGACGACAACAGCGCGGGCAAATGCCCTGTGGCGCATGGATCCGCCGGCCGGACCAACCGTGACTGGTGGCCGAACCAGCTCGACCTCGGCGTTCTCCACCAGCAGTCGAACCTGTCGGACCCGATGGGCGAGGATTTCGACTACGCCAAGGAATTCGCGAGCCTCGATCTCGATGCGGTCATCCAGGACCTGCACAAGGTCATGACGGATTCGCAGGATTGGTGGCCGGCGGACTTTGGCCACTATGGACCGCTCTTCATCCGCATGGCCTGGCACAGCGCCGGCACCTACCGCATCGGTGATGGCCGCGGCGGCGCCGGTGCGGGCCAGCAGCGCTTCGCGCCGCTGAACAGTTGGCCGGACAATGCCAATCTCGACAAGGCGCGCCGGCTCTTGTGGCCGGTCAAGCAGAAATACGGCCGCAAGATCTCCTGGGCCGACCTGCTGATCCTCACCGGCAACGTCGCGCTGGAATCGATGGGCTTCAAGACCTTCGGCTTCGCCGGCGGCCGCGCCGACGTCTGGGAACCTGAGCAGGACGTGGACTGGGGTTCGGAAACCAAGTGGCTGGACGACCAGCGCTACTCGGGCGATCGCGAGCTCCAGGGCCATCTCGGCGCCGTGCAGATGGGCCTCATCTACGTCAATCCCGAAGGACCGAACGGCAAGCCCGATCCGCTGGCTTCGGCCCGCGACATCCGCGAAACCTTCGGCCGCATGGCCATGAACGACGAGGAAACCGTGGCGCTGATCGCCGGCGGCCACACTTTCGGCAAGACCCATGGCGCCGGCGATGCATCGCTGGTTGGCGCCGAGCCGGAAGGCGCCGGCATCGAAGCGCAGGGCCTCGGCTGGTCGAGCAAGCATGCCACTGGTATTGCCGGCGACGCCATCACTTCGGGCCTCGAAGTGACCTGGACGACGACGCCGACCAAATGGAGCAACAACTTCTTCGACAATCTGTTCAACTACGAATGGGAGCTGACGAAGAGCCCGGCGGGCGCCCATCAGTGGACGCCAAAGGGCGGCGCCGGCGCCGGTTCCGTGCCGGATGCGCACGATCCCTCGAAGCGCCGCGCGCCGTCCATGCTGACCACCGACCTCGCGCTGCGCGTCGATCCTGCCTACGAGAAGATCTCGCGGCGCTTCCATCAGCATCCGGATCAGTTCGCCGATGCTTTCGCCCGTGCCTGGTTCAAGCTGACCCACCGCGACATGGGTCCGGTCGTGCGCTATCTCGGCCCGTTGGTGCCGAAGGAAGAGCTGATCTGGCAGGACCCGATCCCCGCGATCGATCACGAACTGGTCAGCGAGCAGGATATCGCCTCGCTGAAGGCGAAGATCCTGGCCTCGGGCCTGTCGGTTTCCGAGCTCGTCTCGACCGCCTGGGCATCCGCCTCGACGTTCCGCAATTCCGACAAGCGTGGCGGCGCCAACGGCGCCCGTATCCGGCTGGCGCCGCAGAAGGACTGGGACGTCAACCAGCCGGCTGAACTATCGAAGGTGCTTGCCAAGCTCGAAGGCATCCAGAAGGAGTTCAACGCGGCGCAGACGGGCGAGAAGAAGATCTCGCTCGCCGACCTGATCGTCCTCGGCGGCGTCGCCGCGGTCGATAAAGCGGCCAAGGATGGCGGCTATGAGGTGAAGGTGCCGTTTACGCCCGGCCGCATGGACGCTTCGCAGGAGCAGACGGATGTCCACTCCTTTGCCGCGCTCGAGCCGAAAGTTGATGGCTTCCGCAACTATGTCAGGGGCAAGCAGCCGATATCGGTCGAAGCCATGCTGGTCGACCGCGCGCAGTTGCTGTCGCTGACCGCTCCCGAAATGACGGTGCTGGTCGGCGGGTTGCGCGTGCTCGGCGCCAACGCTGGCGGCTCGAAGCACGGCGTGTTCACCGACAGGCCGGGCACTTTGACCAACGACTTCTTCGTCAACCTGCTCTCGATGAGCACGGTCTGGGATCCGGCAGCCGGTTCGGTTCCGGGTTCGGAGGAAGTGTACGAGGCCCGTGACCGCAAGACCAAGGCTGTCAGATGGACCGGCACCCGCGCCGACCTGATCTTCGGTTCGCATGCGCAGCTGCGTGCGCTTGCCGAAGTCTACGGATCCAGCGACGCCGGACAGAAATTCGCCAGGGATTTCGTCGCGGCCTGGACCAAGGTGATGAACGCCGACCGCTTCGACATCGCCGGCTGATTCCGGCGTAAGGACCCGACAAAAAGAGGCGCGGGCCGTGGCCCGCGCCTTTTATTTCAGCTTTCGAGATCAATCCTTCTCGAAGATGCGTGCCTTGGCGACGACGCCGGCAATGGCGCCGCCGATCAGCGGCGCGACGATGAACAGCCAGAGCTGGCTGAGTGCCGCACCGCCCGTAAACAGTGCCGGGCCGATGGAGCGCGCCGGATTGACCGAGGTGCCGGTGACCGGGATCATGGCGAAGTGAATGCCCGCGAGCGTAAGGCCGATGACCAGGCCTGCAAATGCCGTCGAGTGCTTTTCAGCGGTAACGCCGAGGATCACGGTGACGAAGGTGAAGGTGCCGATCAGTTCCCACAGGAACGCCGAGCTCATGCCCCATTTCGTCTCGTCCCAGCCATTGGCGCCGAAGCCGCCGGTGTGGCCGCCGGCCTGGCCGGAAACGATGATCCAAAGCGCCAGCGAAGCCAGAATGGCCCCCATGATCTGCGCGATCCAATAGGGGATGACGTCCTTGGCTGGCAGCCGTCCGGCAAGGAAGACACCGAGTGTTACAGCCGGATTGAGATGTGCGCCCGAAATGGGGCCGATCGCATAGGCCGCGGCGATGAGGCCGATGCCGAATGCCAGACCGATGCCTTCCTGGCCGAGCGGCAGCGCGCCGCCGAAGCCGCCCGTCACCACCGACGCCGTGCCGATGAACACCAACAGAAATGTGCCTAGAACTTCCGCCAGATAAGTCTTCATTGCCCTCTCCTCGTGACGATCCGCCGGTCTACGTTTTCTGCGCCGCGAATCATGGCGGCAAGAGTATTCCCAACAGAAAAACTTGGAAAGCAGAGCCGTTGCGCCACGCGCCGTGCTTGAACGCGCCAGTATGAACATTAGGGATCTTTCATCTATTGATCGATCTGCTGTTGGTTGCCAGAGAGAGTTACTGGTCGGCAAACTTCGCTGCCGACAGTGGGGATGGCGCCACGCCGCGAGACGGAGCGGGGTTCAATCCGGACGTGAAAGGTTCTAAGAGCAGGCCGAGATGCTGTGCTCGATTTGATGGAATGACGAATGCGACTGGGCGGAAGGCTGGCTGCGGCCATCGAAGTGCTGGAAGACATTGGCCGGCGTCACCGGCCGGTGGCCGATGCGCTGAAGGACTGGGGCCTCTCACACCGTTTCGCCGGCGGCGGCGATCGCGCGGCGATCGGCAACATCGTCTATGACGCGTTGCGCCACAAGCGCTCCGCCGGCTGGCTGCTCGGCGAAGACACGCCGCGCGCCATCGGCTTCGGCGCGCTGCTGCTCGAATGGGGCCAGACGGCGCAGTCGCTCAACGACGCGCTCGGCGGTGACAAGTTCGCGCCGCCGCTGCTCGGCGCCACCGAGCTCCAGGCAATCGCCGAACGCCGGCTTGCCGACGCGCCGTCCGCGGTGCGGGCCGACATACCCGATTGGTGCGAACCGCTTTTCGAACGGGCCTTTGGAGCGAGCTGGGTCGAGGAGGGCGCCGCGCTGGCGACACGTCCTCCGCTCGACATCAGGGTCAACACGCTGCAGGCCGATCGCAAGAAGGTGCTGGCGGAACTGGCCGATACCGGCGCCAAGCCCGCTCGCATAGCGCCAAACGGCATCCGCATTCCGCCCATCGATGGCGACGGCAGGCATCCGAATGTGCAGGCAGAGCCGGCCTTCCAGAAGGGCTGGTTCGAGGTCCAGGACGAAGGCTCGCAAATAGCGGCCACGCTGGCCGGTGCTGGGGCCGGCATGCAAGTGCTCGACTTCTGCGCCGGCGCCGGCGGCAAGACGCTGGCGCTGTCGGCTCAGATGGGCAATACCGGCCAGATCTTTGCCCATGATGCCGAAAAGGCGCGGCTGGCGCCGATCTTCGACCGCATCCGCCGGTCGGAAAACCGCAATGTGCAGGTGGTCACCAAGCCGGCCGAGCTTGCGCCGCTCTCGGGTCATATGGACGTCGTGCTGGTCGACGCACCCTGCACCGGCAGCGGCACCTGGCGCCGGCGTCCCGACGCCAAATGGCGCCTGACGCAAAGGCAACTCGACGCCCGCAAGGGCGAGCAGTCGGCGATCCTCGATGCAGCACAAGCCTATGTCAAACCCGGCGGTCTGCTGGTCTACATCACCTGCTCGGTATTCCCTGAGGAAAATGGCGAACAGATCGCCGCGTTTCGCGGGCGCAACCGCGGCTTTGTCCCGGTCGATCATCGCGCGCTGTGGGACAGCCGTTTCCCGGGGCAGGAGGCGGCCGCGCGGATCGGCGCCGGCGGGGATATTTCGCTGTCGCCGGCGCTGAGCGGCACCGATGGTTTTTATGTGTGTGCCATGCGCAGGCCCGGCTGAACCGTATCGGATGGCGCCGATGCGTGGCGGGTTCGTTTCGCTGTCGCGGGTCAAGCCGATTGCTGCACTGCAGCAAAAGCGTTTGCCTGCCGTCCGTGCCTCTGCAATAAGCTTTTCCGGCAAACGTGAAGGCAATGGCGATGGCGGCAAAGATCGTACCGGCTCCAGACTATGAGGATCGCGTCAGGGCGTCCTTTGCACGCCAGCAGGCGATGGCGACGATCGGCGCCGAACTGACGCTGGTGACGCCGGGGATCATCGAGATCGAGATGCCCTATTCGGCTGCACTGACCCAGCAACATGGCTTTCTGCACGCCGGCGTCATTTCGACCGCGCTGGACTCGGCCTGTGGTTATGCCGCCTTCTCGCTGATGCCGGAGAATTCCGGCGTGCTGACCATCGAGTTCAAGGTCAACCTGCTGGCGCCGGGCCGGGGCGAACGGTTCCTGTTCCGCGGTTCGGTGACCAAACCCGGCCGCACCATCATCGTCGCCGATGGCCAGGCCTACGCCTTCGCCGCCGACGGCGAGGCCAAGCTGATCGCCACCATGACCGGGACCATGATGACGGTGGTCGGCCGCGACGGGATTGCAGGCTGATGGGCAACGTTGTGCGAATTGGCGGCAAGAACGTCCTGTTCGCCATGGCGGCGCAAGCCGAATACGGCCCAGATCTGCAAAAACTGTTCACGCCGCTGATGACCGGTGTCGGCCCGGTCGAGGCAGGTGTGCGCCTCGGCGCCGAACTCTCCCGGTTGAAGTCTGAAAAAGCCTTGCCGGATCTTGTCGTATCGCTCGGCTCAGCCGGCAGCCGGACCTTGGAGCAGACCGAAATCTACCAGGCCGTCTCCGTCGGCTATCGCGACATCGACGCCTCGCCACTCGGCTTCGAGAAAGGCGCGACGCCGTTCCTCGACCTGCCGGTGACCGTGCCGCTGCCGTTCAGGATTCCGCAGATCAAGGAAGCCACGCTGTCGACCGGCGGCGCGATCATCACCGGCGCGGCCTACGACACGATCATGGCTGACATGGTCGACATGGAGACCTTCGCTTGCCTGCGCGCCTGCCAGCTGTTCGATATCCCGCTGATCGGCCTGCGCGGCATTTCCGACGGAGCGGCCGATCTCAGGCATGTCGGTGACTGGACGGAGTATCTGCATGTCATCGACGAAAAGCTGGCGGACGCCGTCATTCGCCTCGAACAGGCGATCGGCTCTGGCTTGCTTCGGGCCAAACCAGCCCGTGAAGACGCGAGCCCAGCCTGAAAGTCAGGCACCGCAACCCATTGCGCCGACTCATTTCTTTCTCTAAACGCTCGCCATGAAAACAGCCAATCATCCCGACACCGTCCTGATTGTCGATTTCGGCAGCCAGTTTACCCAGCTCATAGCCCGCCGCATCCGCGAGGCGGGTGTGTTTTCAGAGATCGTGCCGTTCCAGTCGGCCGAGGCGGCGTTCAAGCGCATCAATCCGAAAGCCGTGATCCTGTCGGGCGGGCCGGCCTCGACGTCGGACATTGGCAGCCCGCGTGCGCCGCAGATCGTCTTCGACGCCGGCGTGCCGGTGCTCGGCATCTGCTACGGCCAGATGGCCATGTGCGTGCAGATGGGCGGTGTCGCTGAAAGCTCCAACCATCGCGAATTCGGCCGCGCCTTCGTCGAGATCGAGAAGGACAGCCCGCTGTTCGAGGGCCTGTGGGCGACCGGGCAGCGGCACCAGGTCTGGATGAGCCATGGCGACCGCGTCATCGCCCTGCCGCCGGGCTTCGAGGTGTTCGGCAAGTCCGAGAGCTCGCCCTTTGCTATTTTCGGCAATGTCGAGCGCCGTATGTACGGCATCATGTTCCATCCCGAGGTGGTGCACACGCCTGATGGAGCCAGGCTGCTCAGGAACTTCGTCCACAACATCGCCGGCATCGAGGGCGACTGGACGATGCGCGCCTATCGCGAACATGCCGTCGAGACGATCCGCAAGCAGGTCGGCAAGGGCAAGGTGATCTGCGCGCTGTCGGGGGGCGTGGACTCCTCCGTCGCCGCGCTGCTGATCCACGAGGCGGTCGGCGACCAGCTCACCTGCATCCTTGTCGACCACGGCCTGATGCGCAAGGACGAGGCAGCGGGCGTGGTGGCGATGTTCCGCCAGCACTACAATCTGCCGCTGATCCTGGTCGATGCCTCGGACAAGTTCATATCCGCGCTGGAAGGCGAGTCCGACCCGGAAAAGAAGCGCAAGACCATCGGCCGTCTGTTCATCGAAGTGTTCGAGGAAGAGGCGAAGAAGCTCGGCGGTGCCGATTTCCTGGCGCAAGGCACGCTCTATCCTGACGTGATCGAAAGCGTCTCCTTCACCGGCGGCCCGTCGGTGACCATCAAGTCGCACCACAATGTCGGCGGCTTGCCCGAGCGCATGAACATGAAGCTGGTCGAGCCGCTGCGTGAACTGTTCAAGGACGAGGTGAGGGCGCTCGGCAAGGAGCTTGGCCTGCCCGAAAGCTTCATCGGCCGCCACCCGTTCCCCGGCCCCGGCCTCGCCATTCGCTGCCCCGGCGGCATCACGCGGGAAAAGCTGGAGATCCTGCGCGAGGCCGACGCCATCTACCTCGACGAAATCCGCAAGGCCGGCCTCTACGACGCCATCTGGCAGGCTTTCGCCGTGTTGCTGCCGGTGCAGACCGTCGGCGTGATGGGCGACGGCCGCACCTACGAATTCGTCTGCGCGCTGCGCGCCGTCACTTCGGTCGACGGCATGACGGCCGATTTCTACCACTACGACATGGCCTTCCTCGGCGCCGCCGCCACCCGCATCATCAACGAGGTCCGCGGCATCAACCGCGTCGTCTACGACGTCACCTCGAAGCCGCCCGGGACAATTGAGTGGGAATGATTCAGACCCACTCAAACGCCGAAAACACGCCGATACGCGACGTAACTATCTGATAACAAAAATAAATCCTGTCAGTGACAATCAGCGACAATCGGTACGCAGCGATTGGCTCTGGCGGACCGCTTGACAGACCTTCCGCATATTGCCCACCCGAAGTTTTCTGAGTACCGTCAAAACCAGTGAGGCTCGTGACGGTACTTCTTTGCCCATTAAGGCATTGAAGAAAAACGCTATTTCCTGATGCGGAGCCTTGAAATTGTGCTGACGGTACTTTTCAGGAGGCAATGGGTATGCTGACGGACGTCGCCCTTAAAGCGCTGAAACCAAAAGGTAAAATCTACAAGATGCTGACCGTGACGGCATGTACGTCCGGGTTATGCCGAGTGGCGCGATCTCTTTTCGGCTGGACTACAGAATGGACGCCGTGAGACGGTCTATCTCGGCAGGTATGGACGCGGCGGAATCTCGCTCGCGTTGGCCCGAGAAAAGTGCCTCGACGCGAAGCGCGCTATTGGCGAGGGACGTTCTCCGGCCATCGAGAAGCAGCGCGAGAAGCGCCGCCTGAAAGAGGCTAAGAGTTTTGGCGAGTTCGGAGAGAAGTGGCTCGCCGGCGCGCCGATGACCGTCGGGATCAGCCAAGTCTCGGGTGTACATGAACCCATGATCCTCAATTGGATTGATGTCGGCCGTGCCGCCGTTCGCTGCAGCCGCCGCCATCATATCAACGGCTTCACGGCTGTCCAGGGACAGCGTAAGCATTACCTCGCTAGACACGGGAGGTGGAGCGTATTAGTGCGAGAACAATCGCCGAGCAAACTCGGAGCATCACCAACCCCCTGGCGTGACCCTGAACCGGTTGGGTTCATCTCGCACGCCAAATACTGCCCAAAGCCGAGGCGCAAAGGGCCGGAAAGCTTAGTCAGAAGAACAAGCGGTTCAGAAGGCCTTCGGTGAGCGAGCGGCTGATGAAACCGGCAAAGGATTTCGAATTACACGGCGAATTCCCGTCGAGGAAGGCCAATGGTCCGGCTACCTCATATGGAAGAAGCGACCGCTTAGCCAACCGTAATCGGGCGTTTCGTACGGCTTCGGATCTACCATCCGGTGCGGGATGGATGCTCCTATTCGAGAGCCGCCTTTCCCGAGCAGATGGACTTCAGACTACGGGTGAACAATGAAACGCCCCCGAAGTAATTCTGGTATATTTCAACAAGTTTTTCGACCTTGTCCACTTCGACCAAGACAGCCGTCCAATCAAGTCCCCTCAGTGCGATTTTCGCCTCAAGATCCTTTAATTTCAGTGCGCCCAGAATAATAGTTCGAAAAGATTCGATGGTAACGTTACGATCCGTACTATATTGTATTAAATGGTGTCGAACAGTCCCTATTGATTGTGCGATGCTCCCTGATGGGCTATAAATATTCGCGATGTACTCAAGCATAGTTGTCGCACCTATACGCCTGTTGATATCTCGCAATTCCCGCACTCGGTCATCGTGATCCGGAACACCGACAGGAATGGGACACTGCTCAACCTGTGCGAATTCCGCCGACATGAGCTGGAAAAGGCGTAGCCAATCCTGCTCGCCGTTTCCGTGCTTTAAATCCTGGCGCCGGAATAGCCCGACGGCCTCAACTGCAGTTGCCCATGAGTGCTGAAGTGTGGTCCGAACTTGCAGTTCGATGCGTCGTCCCTGGAACGCTTCAGTCTCGGCAGTTCTGGGTCGGTACTGCAGAACAATATGGTGACTTCGATAGCCGTCCGGCTTCGGCTCATCGATATAGTTGAATTCCCGAGAGCGGATCTCATGGGGGAACTTGTCTCGCATCGATGCGAGAAGCAAGCGGACGCTATAGATGTCGGGCATGATCGCTCGGCAGCCGCCGATGTCGTTCATGGTGTCCAAATTGGTGGTGGACTCTCGAAGCTTTCGACAAATGGATGCCAGACGCTTCGGACGCGATGCCATGTCGCCCTTCAATCGCAGGGCTTTCATGTGGTGACCGACAGAGAACCGAACGCTCCGCATCGGCAGAAAGTGCGAGTCGCGCCAGTTATTGGCGATGGAGAAGATCCGCATCGTGTCCACGTATTGGCCGGCGGTGGTGTCTTGTCCGAACTGCATAGGTTTTGCCAGCCGGTCGCCTGCCTTGCGAACGGCTTGCATGCTGTATTTGAGGCGCGGGTACTCAGTCATTGAACCCTAAAGTCAAGGGAGGCCGCCTCATTCTGAACTGGGCGGGACGACCGCAAGAGAATCGGATCTCATGGATCGTACCGCTTTGATACCTCGAGTGCGCTCAGAGCGGCTGGATCGAAGCCACGAGACCTCGACAGTGCCTCCTTGAGTTGCCTCAGCGGTGACTCACCGGCCCTGGTAACTTGAGCGCATGCAACGTCGCAACCATGCAGTTGCCGTCGCGTACTAACAGCGCCTCTCGAGTGATCTGGCGCACCTGGCCTTTCGGTCCCGACACGGAGTTTCACCTTGTGATGAACATCCCGGTGAAAGTATGCACCTTTGCGCTTGCCTTGAAGGCATCCTATTCTGGAGGAATAGCATCCGCTCATGGGCATAGAATGTCGGTACTGCCTTTCTTGAGAATTTACGCTCCGCTAAACGCGGTGCTGGCTGCGCCTGGGCTGCTGGCGGTGGCTGCGCTCACCATGCCGGGCCTATCGGGACGAAGCAGGCTGGCTCTGGCTGCCGTGCTGGCGGTCGTTTGGGGCGCTTATTTCCTGCAGATGGCCGAGACGCTGCTCAAGCGCTGGGCGGGAGACCTTCGGGATAGAACGCCGGCAATCGCCATCGATATGATCGCGGTTTTGGTTCCATTCGCTGCATTTCTGCTCGAAGGCACGCCCGAC
The DNA here is from genome assembly GCF_000502935.1 of Mesorhizobium sp. LNHC221B00. Classification (NCBI taxonomy): domain Bacteria; kingdom Pseudomonadati; phylum Pseudomonadota; class Alphaproteobacteria; order Hyphomicrobiales; family Phyllobacteriaceae; genus Mesorhizobium; species Mesorhizobium sp. LNHC221B00. The sequence goes on from NZ_AYWR01000003.1 coordinate 424,155, forward strand.
CGGAGCCTCTACTGTGCTGTCTGGCTGCTCAAGCCGCTGCGTGACTCGACTTTCTTCCCGGTACTGGGCAGGGTGCTGGCCAACGAAGCGCGCAACCTGATCGGCGTCACTACGCTTTTCGGCGTCGTTCTGTTCGGTGTCGCGCTCGCGGCCTATGTCATCGAGCGCGACATCCAACCTGAAAAATTCGGCAGCATCCCTCAGGCAATGTGGTGGGCGGTGGTCACGCTGTCCACCACAGGTTATGGCGACGCCATTCCGCAAAGTTTCGCCGGCCGCGTCCTTGCTGGGGCGGTCATGATGTGTGGCATCGGCGTCTTTGCGCTGTGGGCCGGCATTCTTGCCTCCGGCTTCTATCAAGAAATCCGTCGCGAGGATTTCGTCCGCAATTGGCAATTGGTCGCCTCCGTGCCGTTGTTTCAGAAGCTCGGCCCGGCCGCGCTGGTCGAGATCGTTCGTGCGTTGAGGCCTCGTAGTTTGCCGGCCGGCGCCGTGATCTGCCGAAGGGGCGAGACCGGGGATCGGATGTTCTTTGTTGTGGAGGGGCGGGTGAGCGTCGTGATGCCGAACCCAGTGGAGCTTGGCCCTGGCGCCTTCTTCGGCGAGATGGCGCTGATGAGCGGCGAACCGCGTACGGCGACCGTCAGCGCCGCAACGGCGGTCTCACTCCTGTCGCTGCACGCGGCGGATTTCCAGATGCTATGCAGCAGTAGCCCGGAAATCGCAGAAATAATCCGCAAGACCGCGCGCGAGCGGCACGGCACGGCACCGACGGCTTGACCGTACCAAGGTGACCGTCAGGAGGAGGGCGCGACTGCAAGGGCTGCCCCTGTCGAGAATGGCTGGCGAATTATATGGGTGGCTCTTGACGGGACGTGGAAGGTCCCAGAGGCGCAGCCGCCGAGTCCGCTGCGGTGGGCAGTCAGTGAGACGACGGACCGCGACCACCCGCTCGGGATCATGTCGCGTTGTGCAAGGTTCTCAACTGAACGACCGCCACCAAATGCGGGGGCTAAACATCAGGAGCATGCTCCACGGCCAGACGCGCGGCAGCAACAACATCCGCGAGCGTCCCAGCTAGCAGAGTATCTATCGGCGAGTTCCCGCCAAGCTTGTCCGTCGGCGTCATCAACCATTTCCAGGCAAGCCGATGATCGCCAAACATGGCGATCAACTCAGCTGTCCCATCTGCAGGGCGAGCATCGACAAACTGCTTCAATGGAAAAACAAACCTGCTGCTTCCAGATTTAAGTGCGATCACCTCATCGCGTTTCTGCCACTCGGCGCCAAGTCCGACCCCGGCTTTCGCCTCGTTCCAGATGGCAGCGAACTGTGCCTGGCTCAACTTGGTGAACGGGCCTTTCGACCGACGGCGTCCGTCCGGAGGCAGCCTGATCACCTCCTTGACCTGCTCGGTCATCGGGATGGTGCAGTTGCGGCTGGATATGATGGTTTGGAAACTGACGCGATGTTCCTTGATGTCGTTCCAGGTCAGCCCGAGCGCCTCGCCGAGACGACAGCCGCTATCGACGAGGAAGACGGAAAGCCTGTAAGCGTCCTCGCTGCGGCTCTTAATGGCGGCGAACAGCCGCGCTTCTTCATCCCTCTCGAGAAAACGAATCCGTCCCGCCCGCTCTTTCTGGCGGCGGAACTCGTGCAGGCTCTCGAGATCTCCCATGTTGTAAGCCTTGCGGGACAGTGGTCGGGAGTTTCGGATCAACCAAAAGATTGAGCCTCCCCTAGCAGGGCAGCGCCTTCGACCACTCGGCCGCCTCTGCGTTGCGCCGCTGGATAAAAGCGCCGCCACGATCAACAAGCCCGCATCACTATATGGAAAAATAAGATGGCGCCGGAAATCGCGGGTTTCCCCAGCTGCGGCAGTTCTGCGGCAAATCCCAGGCTGGCGTGTCCAGGCCTTGCCATGATTCCGTCGGCCGATTGCCGGACTTGGCTGGAAACAAGCGGTTGCGGCGGGCCTGAAGGTTAACGAGAGCTTTCCAAGTGAGGCCAAATCGTGACGTTTCTGCAACACAGGTCGGGGATAGCGGCCGAACTATCCCTGCGCCGATACGATCGTGGTTGAACGCCGCCGGCTCATGGGTAATGTCGAATTCGAAGGAGCGGCGCGGTGCGCATCTTTTTCGGTAGTGGGGATGGGGCAGGGAACGCTGTCCTTCAGCAAAGAATACCCAGACCCGTTTTTTAACTTTTGACTGGAGGTCAGAAAATGAACATCAAGAGCCTTCTTCTCGGCTCCGCTGCGGCCCTGATCGCAGTTTCCGGTGCGCGCGCCGCCGACGCCGTCGTCGTCGCCGAGCCGGAACCCGCTGAATACGTCAAGATCTGCGACATCTACGGCGCTGGCTACTTCTACATCCCCGGCACCGAAACCTGCCTGCGCATCGGCGGCTACATCCGTTACGACATCGGCGTCGGCGACGTGGGTTCGTTCGACGGTGCGACAAGCGCCGATCACGAGGTCCGCGGCGACAGCAACGACACCTTCTACAAGCATGCCCGTTTCTCGCTGAAGACCTGGACCGGTCAGGAAACCGAACTCGGCACCTTGAAGACCTATACCGAGACCCGCTTCAACTTCCAGAATAACAACCGTGACTCAGGCAGGTTTGGAGCGCTCAATACTGCGGACAACGGCACCGTCTCGCTGAACTTCGCCTGGATCCAGCTCGGTGGTCTCCGCGTTGGTAAGGACGAATCGGCCTTCGATACGTTCATCGGCTACGCGGGCAACGTCATCCAGGATACGCTGGTTCCCTATGGCGGTTTCGACACCAACGTCGTGCAGTATTACTTCGACGCTGGCAACGGCTTCTCGGCTGTGGTCTCTCTCGAAGAAGGCTCGGGCACCGAAACGATCGACAGCTATGTTCCGCATGTCGTCGGTGGCGTGAAGTGGACGCAGGGCTGGGGCGCGGTTACTGGCGTCATCGCTTACGACAGCAACTATGAAGAAGTCTCCGGCAAGGTCCGTTTGGACGTCAACGTCAACGACGCTCTGTCGCTGTTCGTCATGGGCGGCTACGGCTCCGACGACAACCTCACCGACGGCACTTGGGCGTTCCCGGCTGGCGGTCGCGGCTTCTACAAGCCGTGGAGCGGCAATTGGGCAGTCTGGGGCGGCGGCACCTACAAGTTCAACGAAAAGACCTCGTTCAACCTCCAGGCGTCGTATGACGAAGGCAAGAACATCGGCATCGCCGCGAACGTTGCCTATGACATTGTTCCCGGCCTCACGATCACCGCCGAAGTCGACTACTCGCGTCTCGGCGATGACTCCGTGTCGAACTGGACCGGTATTTCTCCTGGCCATGACGACGCAATCGGCGGCATGCTTCGCTTCCAGCGCTCGTTCTAAAAGGCGCTGCTTGATTGAAATCGAAAACCCGGCGGGCAACCGCCGGGTTTTTTCATGCTGTCTGTATGGAACTTCGGACAGCCGATGGCATGGACGCCCGCCTGCTGCAACCTAAGCTGCGCGCAGCATCAGGCACTACCGGTCAAACCTCAGCAAGATCGCCCAAGGCCTCGATCAACGGCTGAATCTCGCTTTCGTAATTCTTCCAACGCTTGACGGACGACGTATAGATCGGCTGCCGGACCTGCCAATTGCTGTAGGTATTTACTGAGCCGCCCCTGTCAAAAAAGCGCAGGCAGGCATCGTCCCACGGCAATCCGAGATAATCTATGAGCCGGCGTGACTGCTCCTCCTGATTTTCGATCAACGTCTCGTAGCGATTTTCGAAAATACGACCCGGGAAAACCTTGTCCCAATGCCGCATCAAGCGATCATACTCCCTGTAGTAAAGCCCCAGCGTCTCAAGATCGGCACTGTAGCTGTGAGCTTTATTGAACTGCAGGACGAAACAGGAGATGCAATTGTCGATGGCGTCGCGACGACAATGAATGATCCGCGCTTTGGGGAAAAGAAGGCCAACCAGGCCAATCAGCTCGAAATTATGAGGCATCTTGTCAATAATTCGCAGTGAGTCGGGAGCCCGCTCGCGCAGATAAGCAAGGTGCTCTTCGGCCAAAGCCCTGGTCAGATTGGGAGTAATCATCGCGATCGATTGGCTGAGGTTCACGTTGGAGCGGTCTGCGACACCGAGTCCATTGGCTGTTCGCCTAAGTTTGCTGAGTTCGCCGGCGCCATGAACATTGGAGTGGCTGGCACAGATCTGCTCTGTCAATGTCGTGCCCGAACGAGGCATGCCAACGACGAATACAGGCGCCTCCGAGGGATTGCCGAACGCGGCTCTTGAAGTCACCAGTTCCGGCGTGAAGGTTGCGATCATGCCATCGACCCAGCGACGGTACGATTGCAGATCGAATGTGTGGCCCCCAGCTTGATTCCCCTTCTTGAAGTGATCCATCGCCTCCTTATAGCGACGGAGGTCGTTGAGAAGCTTTCCTGCGGCGTGATGGAGCGCTGCCGCTCCCTCCGGCCCATGGCCCGGGTCTTGAAGCTCCGTCAGGATTGCCCCGAGCTCTGGCGGCTCTTCAGCGAATTTGCGCGTGCGTACGAGCGCATTGTGGGCAGCCGGTACCTCGATGCGCCGTTCTATTGCCTCTTTCAGATGAACCGCGGCTTCGTCCATACGGCCGAGGCTTGCGAGCGCGCGGGGCAGCCCCAATCGGGCTACGGGATGATTTCGGTCAATCCTGAGCGCCTTCTCAAAGAGCGGCAGCGCCATCTCCCCCTTGTCAAACGCATTGTAGGCATCGCCCAAGGCGCAAAGCGCCTCCACCAGATCCGGCTTCAACTCAAGGGCGTACTGAAAGTGCTTGATCGCCGGCGTAAATTCGCTGACCTTCAAATAGGTCTCGCCGAGGCTTAGATGGTAATAGGGATTCTGCGGATCCTCTGCCACCGCCCGAGCGAAATATCGCAGTGACTTTTCGTCATCGAAATCGAGCCCGAGCGTTCCCAGGATATACAGGGCCAGCGGATGGTTGGGCGTGCGAGCCAGGACCCTGTGGCACAGTTCTTCAGCCTCGGATAGACGTTCGGCCTGCTGCCACTCGAGCGCCTGCCGTAAAAGCAAGTCGTCGGCGTGGCTGCGGTGGGACCGCGCTTTGGATGACGCAGCCTTCGGTGATGCCGACTTCGGCGACGGTGGAGTCCTGAGGTGCTTTGCCCATGCGGGCGGCAATCGGTTGCTCATCCTGTTTGGCTAACAAAAGGGGCTTGGAGAATCCAGCCTCAATAGCCGTTTTGCGCAGAGCGCTGGCGTCGCCCCACGATTTCCCCATTCTTCTGGATCGAGTCTTATCGGATTTCCGTTCCGCGCTATGCGGTAGTAATCTAGCCCCCTGCGCACTGCCAAGACGATACGGTGATCACAAGTTTTGGCGCGTAACAATCCATTCGTGGGATGCCATATAAGCGACCACCTGCAAACCTCGTCGCGATGTCTCGGCCGGGTCACGGCGCTCCGTCGACCGAACTCGTGTACGCCATGACGTCGGCTCGCGCACCACTGTGGAGACAGTATTGCCGGCGGCGAGGCGCGCACGAACCTTGCCGCTTAGTGGGGATCTCCGACGTCGATCCGTTGACGGACGCTCTTTCCTATTCCGTTGTGCTAGCCTTTTTTCTGCGACGTGTGTGCGATTGCGCTGCGGCCATTTTTAACACGGGTGTGATGTCCACCGGCGCATTCTCTGCCCCATGTGGGGTCTGTAGCCCCTGCACCTGGACGGTCGGGAATGGGAGTTCGATGCCCTGCTCCTTGAACACCTGGCGGAGGCGTACATAGAATTTGCGTTTCATACCGAAAGCGCCTCCCGGCTTCGTTGTGGCCTTGACCCTCAACACGATGCCGTACTCGCCAAACTCCTGTACGCCCTGCATTTTGATCGGGTCGAGCACCCAGTGTTTGAACTCGGGATCTTCCGCCAATTCGAGGCCGATCCGCTTGATCAGCTTGCGAGCGAAGTCGATATCGGTGTCATAGCCGACGGTGATGTTGAATTTGTCGATAACCCAGTCACGGCTCTGGTTCTGGACGGCCCCGAGTTCCCCAAAAGGTATGGTGAACAGTGGACCACGATGATGACGCAGCTTCACCGAACGCAGCGAAAAGCTCTCCACGGTACCCTTGTAATTGCCCGAGGAAATATATTCGCCGACACGAAACGCATCGTCGAGCAAGAAAAACACGCCCGAAATGATGTCCTTGACGATGGTTTGTGCCCCAAAGCCCACCGCGACGCCGACAACGCCAGCGCCAGCGATCAGCGGGCCGATTTGGATACCCAACGAGGCGAGCATCATAAGCACCGCCATCACGATGATCGATGCGAGCAGAATGTTCTGAAGGATCGGCAACAGCGTGTGCAGCCGCGCCTGCTGCGGATCGACCATAGGGACCTCTTCGTCGCTGATCACAGGGTGTGGTGTTTCGATGCCCAGCTTTCGTTCGATCAAGGCTTTGATGATCGACCAGCCGAAATCGGCCGCGAGGGCAATGACCACAACATTGATCAGGCCGCGCAATATGAAGGTCGTCGTATCGCTGTCGCGCATCGATTGCATGTCCAGACCCCAGACACGCGCGAGAAAGTAAGCCGCCGCCAGGATAAAAATCATTCGGATCCCGCGATCGATGACAGCGATCGCCACCGCCGGGATCGTAGGCCGGCCGAGATCTTCCGAACCTGGCCGCAGGACGAAATTAACTCCGCGCTGCGTCATCACGATCGCCAACGGCAGGAAGAATGCGGCGAAGGTGAACCAGAACATTACATAAAGCCCGGCGATGCGCTGCAGGAACAGGACGACCAAATAAGCCGTCAATAGCCATGTCGCTTCCGTGTGAACGCTGTGGCGCGCACCGTCTCGTTGCGTTCTTGGCCGACGCCAGATGGCCAGCAGCAAAAGCAATAGCAGCACGAAATCGGCGCCAAGCGACAGGACCATCATTCCGTCCTGATCGATGCCGAGACCTGGCAAGAGGATGAACGCGGCGGCGAAGAAGGCGAAGACGCCAACGATTCGAGGTAGCCAATAGGACCAATGGTCAGCCACTTCATTGGTGATCGGCAAAGCGCGAACCTCGACCGCGTTCTCGACGTTCATGAAGGAAGGGACCAGCATGGCGGTGACGTACATGCGCACACCCCATGTAATGACTGCCGCCATCAGAAATGTCAGTACAATCTCGCGGATAAGCATTGGCCAGTCGAACAGCATGAACGCGCCAGCGCTGCCCAGTGCGAACGAGACGATCAGCATGCTGGAATAAAGTGTGCGACCGCCGATTTTCTTGGCCCGCCCAACGGGCGTACCCTTCGGTTGCGCGATGATCCAGAGACGAAATGGACGGGTCAACTTGTACGTTGCCCAAGTAAGCGCCAGGCCGGCAGCGATGAACATCGCAATCAGCAAGAGTACGCCGGCAGATCCCTTGCTGGACATATCCTCCATCGTCTCTGCCCGAACGCGCGCGAACTGATCTGGCAGCAGGGGCAAAGTTCGCACGATTCCTCCGATGTGATGCCTGATCATATCGAGCGTCGAGGATGCCATCGTATTCATCTGGCCTGGTGCGGTCGCTGCGCCGGACCGTGCGTCGGCCGGAGAAGCTCCTGTCTCCGCAGGCGCTCTCGTTGACCCAGCATTTCGCTGTTCGGCCACCCAGGCCTTCACTGACGCATCGTCGAGCAGCTCGAATAGCTGTTTGACCCTTTCAGGCGGGACGGTTGCCGGCGCCTGCGCCTGCGCTGGACCAGCCAATAAGAGGGTGATTCCAAAGATGAGCGGCCTGGAAACCAGGACGAACATCGCGCCAAGGTGTCGGCGAGATTGTGCCGGGCGCGCCAGGTTCCTGGTTCCCAATCGTCGAGTGATGAGACGCATCATGCTGTTAACCTTCCGGTCAAATCGGCAGGCAACAACATCTATGCCCGCCATTGCTCCTACGTTGAAGAAGGGGATGCTGCGGCGCAAGACGCCATCGTTCAAGCTAGACCATTGCGTAGGGTCTGGTCGCGCAAATCAGTGATGTGATCCGCAATTCAGGACGCTGGGCCTCACCGGGGCTTCTGGTAGACCAGAACGTATGCCGCGTTGGGTATCGCCGACCCATCGTGGCAGCCAAAAGCGTGACCGTGTGCGTCTATTCCCACTAGCGCGATAGACAGTCGCATCGCCCTCTACACCTGGCGTCTGTCGACCTTGCGCATTGTGAGCGGAAATATGACATGAACAAAGTTCACCTTCAATTGAGAACGGCCTCGACGATGGCAACAAAGTCATCGAGCGAGCGATCCCCACGAATCTCGATGCGCGGAAGGTCGATGGGATCGCTATTAAGGTCCGCCGGCCCGTGTCTGGCGCCGAAGCCGATCCGATAGCCGGACTCCTTGGCCAGCCCGCCGAGCCGTCGATCGGTGACAGAGAAGGGTGCCGCGAACGCGGAGGTTGGCCGGCCGGTCCACCGTTCGATGAACATACGAGACCGCAGGAGCTCGGCGGCCAATTCAGAGCTCGACAGACCATCGATGGCGCGATGCGTCGCCAGATGGCTTCCGAAGAACGCACCTTCGGCGGCGAGACGTCGCACCGTTCCCGCATCCATAAGCGGTGTCGGCGGACCGCTGAGAGCGTCCCACTTTGCACTTTCACCCACCAGGTCCGTGACCAGGAACACTTCCGCGGTCAGGTCGTGCGCACGCAAGATCGGCCAGGCATGGTCGGCAAAGTTCTGGAATCCGTCGTCGAAGGTGATGAGCACCGGGCGGCCAGCGAAAGGCTGACGGTTGGCGATGGACCCTTCAAGTTGCTCGGACATGATCGCGTGAAAGCCATTTGCGCGCAGCCATGCCATCTGGCTTGCGAATGCAGCGGGCGTGAGCCGGAAACGGGCGAGCGCGGCCGGACCTTCATTGGCGACGCTGTGATACATGAGGACAGGGATACGTTGCCGCCGCTCGCCACGAGCGACGTCGCGGCGCAAGACCCGCGCCCCGCCCCAGACGATATTGCGCGCGACCCCGATACCGATGGATGCGCGGACCGGCACATGATCAATCACCGGCTCCGTCGCCATGTGGTCCGGCGACAGGCGGCGGAAGCGATCTATGCGATAGAGTTCGGTCTGGATCGATTGCGCAAGGACGAGGCCTTCGGTCTCTGACAGGGTTTTCGAGATCGTTTGGGCACCGAATGTGTTCCAGTCGAAGCCCGTCCTTTCAATATTGTCGCGTAGCACGAATGCGTGTGCGTTGATGAAACTCCCGCCAGGCGCCAGTGCCTCGACGAATTTTTTGGCGATGCGCCGCAACCCGGCGAGATCATCGAGGTAGTAGAGCACTTCCGAACAGACGATCAGATCCATCTCATTGGGCAGCGTGTCCGCAAAAAAATCCAGTACGCCGAACTCGACATTCGGTTGGTCGATGCAGCGCGCGCGCGCCCGCTCGATGGCTACGGCGGAAATGTCGGTGGCAGTCAAATGGCCCACTCGGGGCGCCAATTGGCGCGTGAAATGGCCTTCCGCACAGGCCAGCTCAAGCGCCCGTCCGATGGGACCTGCCGGCAGAATTTCGAGCTGCCGCTCATATTTTTCCTGTTCGTAGGGCGAGCTGTAGTTCCAGGGATCCTCTGTCGCGAAATACCGGTTCCAGAACGACGTACGATCCTTGTTATGGCCACTCGAGGCCGGTGCACGGCGCGGCGCCGGATGCGGCTGCGTTGCTTCGGCGCTTGACCGAACCAGTTCCCGCGCTTCCGAGATCAATTGCGCGAGTTTGCCGAAGTGGCTGTCCGGATCAGGCCGGCGTTCCGCTGTGGTCGACAGTGCCTCGGCTGCCAGCGTGCTTGATGTGTCGGCACCGTCGTCCTTTTGTGGAAGGAAATTCAGGATCAGTTCGATCCAATGGCGCCTTGTCACTTTCCCGAGTACGCCGAACTGTACGATAGCCCCGATCTGCCCATCCATCATCAGGTAGGCATAGATTTGATCGATTCCTTCCGGAAGCTCGGTCGAGGTTGGATTTCGAGCGTCGACGCGAATTCCGAAGGTGCGCGCCAGCCTGCGAGGAGCGGCAAGATCGTCGGCATCGAGCAGCATTTGCTCGAGATGATACTGTAGGCGACGACCCGCAACCGGGTCGCCCCAGACCTTGCCGAGTTGGATGATCAACTCCGTGATGGCGCCGCCAAACATGTCCCAGCGGGCAGCCATATGGGCTGGCACCGATAGGCTACCTACCATCAGGCCGTCGAAGGTCACCTTGGCGATCTCGCGCGCCCACTTACGCCTTGCCGGGAGGGCGCGCAGGGATTGCGGGTTGATCGAGCCGCCGCCGCTGCCGCAATCCGACGCAGCGTTCCACAGGGCGAACCACGCCAGTGCTTCGGAAGCGGTGCGGCCGCCCGCCGAGATCGCCCCCTTGGCATGCGCCGGCGCTGGGTGCTTGACCCTGGGGTCGATGGCAAAGCCGCGGGCGATAATGATTTCCGCGTCTGCCAGCGTCTGCCTCGAATTGCGGGTGAGCGCGTTGGGGCTGGTTCGATAGAAGGCGAGCGGCTCGTCGACCATCACCCAATTTTTGCCCAGACGCGCGACGCGCTGCCACAGATCCCAGCCCTCGCAGGTGGAAAGAGACACATCAAAACCGCCCAACTCCACAACTGTCGCGCGATCGACCAGCAGCGCGTGAGTGGCGATGGCACATCGGCGGGCGAACGTTTCGAAGGGCTGGCTTGCGACCTCGGGCGCGATGCTCGCCGGGGTGAGCGCTCCATCGGGCATGACGCGCCGCGAACCGCAATAAGCGGCCACTGCATCGGGAGCGGTTTTTAGTGCGGCCAGCATTTTCGTAAGGAAGCTGCCATCCACCCAGTCGTCGGCATCCAGGAACATCAGCCAGTGGCCGCGCGCCGCCGAAATCCCGTTGTTGCGTGCGCCGGCGGGGCTTTTCGCGCAAGAACTCAAGGTCCGAAATCGGGCATCCTGTTCCACATAAGCGGCGATGATCGCGGGGGTGCGGTCCGTGGAGGCGTCGTCGACGATGATCACCTCCCAATCCGTGGTTTCCTGATCGAGAAGGCAATCGAGTGCGCGCGTCAGCGTTACCTCCGCGTTGTGCGCAGGAACTACGATCGAGACCAATGGATTATACGCCACGTTGTCTCACCCGCGCCGGTTCGTAACAGGTAGAACAAGCTGCGTTGATCTTTGTCGGCGCAGGCCGGCACGATCGATGCCGATCCATTCGAGCTCAACGTCGACCATGACTATACCCAGTATCCGGCAGGTCTGCCGGTGAATGCCGGCATGCATTGCGCCGCTGTTTTGCTCGACATCGAACATCGGCACCACACCCTTGCGGTAGCATTATTGTGGATCATTGAGCTTTCGTTTTCTTCTGCAAGAGTTGGCGAATGTCGAAACCCGATACCGGCATCGGATGACAGCACTGCCCTGTCAAGATCGGGGCCAATTAGGGTAGCAAAAAAAGACCTGAAGACAGGCTTGAATGGCAAGCGCTCATGCCCACGCCTTAGTGCTGCGCCGCCCGGCAACAAAAGATGGTCGCGGGCGAACACGCGAGGGCAAGCCGATCCTGATCGAACTGATCGGAACCGCAGTCGAGCGCCGCAGTTGCTGATGATGGGTCCAAGGCACTCGATCTCGATGCCGCAGTGCTCGACGACGGCCGCCAATTTGCGTACATGGTTCCGCAAAAGGGCCTGTTCGCTGGTTGATTGTCGAGCTCGATCAGCATGTCAAATTTACGCGTGAACCCGCTAAGGCGGAAAAGATTCCGGCTTGCGAGCCGGGTGTTTTGCTGACATCTTTACTAGTTGCTAAATTAGCACGGTGTTAGCTGTTTAAATGAAGGGTATACGGATGGCCAAGGAATCTTCGAGTACCGCTTCTCCGGCAAATAAAGCGGACGGAAATCTGACAAGTAATGCAGACGCAAACGGGCTCGCCTTCATGGCGGGCCAGGCTCGCGAGAGCGGGACCCCCGGCGATGCTGTAGGTGTCGACAAGATACGTGATCTGCTGTTCGGCAACCAGATGCAGGACTATGATCGCCGCTTTTCCAAGCTTGAAGAACGGGTCTTGCAGCGCTTCAAGGATGTCGAATCCGAGGCCAAGCGCAATCTTGAAATGTACGAGTCAAACGCGAAAAAGCAGGTCGACTCGCTTGCGGCGCAATTGCGGAACGAAAAAGACGCGCGAGCCGACGCCGACAAGGAGATTGACCGGAATCTTCGCGAGCAAAATCAAGCGCTTGAAAAGCAGGTGCGCGCGTTGTCGGATCAAGTGAACGAGCTTGAGCGCGAAATTGCCGACCGGATAAATCGAAACGATCATTTGCTGCGTGAGGAAATCAAGCAAAAGAATGAAGGCATTCAGATGCTGATGGAGAAAATGTTTTCCGATCTCGGCAACGTCAAGACCGACCGAAATCTTTTGGCCGGCCTGTTTGTCGAGGTTGCAAAATGTCTGAATCAGGATCCCGTCGGCAGCAAGAACAACTCGGACCGTAGCTGGAAAGTGAGTTGATCGGATTTGACGTCGACCGTCGACCCAATCAGCCTTCCGCAAAGAACAGCCTCGAACGATACAGAGATTGATCGCGAGGCTCTGGCCCGTCTTTTGATCGAAATTGCTCGGAACGTTGATCCGGACTACCGTGCGCGTCTCGGAGGAGTTCCAACCGCCGATCCTCGCATGGAAACGCTGCGCCAGTTGCTGGTCAGCCGCGAAATTTCAGAGCTTTCACGAGTTACGCATCTGCTCGACGAACCGGAGCAGCTTGCCGCAGCAGTGGGCGACGTGCTTCCCAATGCAGCCGCACGAGCGCCTCATGCGCAACTCGGTGAGGCGCTTGCGCCGGCTGTCGAAAGGGCTGTGCAACGGTCGATCCAGAAGAGCCCGCGCACGCTGACGGATATATTATACCCTGTGTTTCTTCCAGCAATTCGCAAGTCAATCGGGGAAAAGATCGACCAGACTTTTCAGTCGCTGAATGAAACCTTAAGGCATATATTTACCTGGCATGGCCTAAAGTGGAGACTTGAATCTTGGAGAACTGGAGCCAGCTTTTCGGAAGTTGTGCTGAAGCATTCTCTTTTATATCGTGTTGAACATGTCTTTCTGATTAACCGCACTTCTGGACTCTTGATAGCGCATGTAGCTGCCGACAATGCGACGAGCGAAGATCCTCAACTGATCTCTTCTATGCTGAGTGCAATCCAAGACTTTGTGAAGGACTCATTCAACGAGAAGGAGCAGAGCGGCCTGGACACTATTCGTTTTGGCGACCTTCGTCTCTGGTCAGAAGTAGGACCGTTCGCGACCCTGGTTTCGGTGATCCGAGGAAACCCCCCAGAAGGATTGCATGACATAGTTCGCGACGTGTTGCTCCGTGTCCATGAGGAATACTCGCAGGCTTTAATGGAGTTTGACGGCGACGGGTCGCAGTTGGCCGGCATAGAGGCGCAGTTGCAGGCCTGCGTCGAGCTGAAGCAGGAGGAATCAAACCAGGGATTTCCGTGGCTGGTGGTGGGCCTGGGCCTGCTGCTGTTGGTTCTGGCAGGCGGTTGGTTCTTTCTTTCATGGCAATCCGGGCAGCGCTGGCAGGCTTATGTGTCGCGACTGGAGAGCCAGCCGGGCATCATCGTTGCCGAACAAAACATACGCGATGGCCAATTCTATATTGCCGGCCTGAGAGACCCGCTTGCCGCCGACCCGCAAGCCCTGCTGTCGGGAACGCAGGTCGATCCCGGCAGGGTCCATTCGCAGTGGCAATTCTATCAGAGCCTTGAACCGGAGTTCGTGTTGAAGCGGCTGACGGCGTCGCTGGCTCCGCCGGAGTCAGTACGGCTTGCCATCGTCGATGGGCGCATCGTTGCCGAGGGTGAGGCTCCCGACACTTGGATAGATCGGGCGCGCGCCGCGGCCCGACAGCTTTCAGTAGGCGGACCGGAATTCGACATCTCCAAGGTTCGTGATGTGAGCCCAGAAGCACGCGAGGCGGAGCACTGGCAGTATTATGTGTCGCGACTTGAAGCCCAATCGGGAATCATCGTCGCTCAGCAAACGGTTAGGGGCGGCCAATTCTACATTTCCGGCCTGAGAGACCCGCTTGCCGCCGACCCGCAAGCTCTGCTGTCCGGAACGCAGATCGATCCTGCCCGCGTTCACTCACAGTGGCAATTCTTTCAGAGCCTTGATCCAAAGTTCGTGGTGAAGCGGCTGACGGCGTCGCTGTCCCCGCCGAAATCGGTTCAGCTTTCGATCATCCAAGGTCGCATCCTAGTCGTGGGGGAGGCTCCTGTCGCTTGGATCAACCGGGCGCAGGCCGCTGCCGAACAGCTTTCGGCGGACGGAGTGGTTCTGGATGTCTCGCAACTGCGCGAGTTGAACCTCGAAGAACTTAATTATTTGAGAGAGGCCATCCAGACGACTGATATTTTCTTCTCTTCCGGCAAAGTTGTGCCGGGACCAGAGCAACTGCCGGTTCTCGACAGGCTGGCGGATCAAATCAAGGAATTCGCCCAAAATGCCCGCAAGTCAGGCGTGGCAGCGCGTTTCATGTTGACCGGGCATTCGGACGCCACAGGCCGTGAGACGGCCAACGCGTCGATCAGTGCAGCCCGTGCCGAGACCGTTCGCGCGCTTCTCAACAAACGCGGCGTCGCTCCGGAACTGCTGCTGGTTCGGGGCGCGGGCACTTTTGAGCCGCTGGTGCCTGAAAACAGTCAAGCCGGGAGCTCCACCAATCGCCGGGTTTCGATTACGGTAAACCTGGACTAGGGGAGCCCAAGATGGTGCAAAAAAAGATCTGCATGCTGGGCGGGTTCGCTGTCGGAAAGACGAGCCTGGTTCGCAGGTTTGTGCAAAGCATCTTTTCAGAAACCTACCTGACCACGGTGGGAGTGAAAATCGACAAGAAGAATGTCGCACTCCCAGATAAAACCGTCGATCTGATTTTGTGGGACTTGGCCGGCGAAGACGACATCGGCTCATTCCGCGTCAGCTATGTTCGAGGTGCAACCGGGCTTGTGCTAGTCGTCGATGGGACCCGCGCTGCGACGCTTGCCGTGGCGCTCACGCTGCGCGAACGGGTCGAGGCTGAATTCGGCGCAATGCCGTTCGTAGTGCTGATCAACAAATCCGACCTGGCCGATCGGTGGGCAATATCGGAGAGTGATATCAACGAACTCAGGCAGCGTGGATGGCAAATATATCTGACGAGTGCGCTCTCGGGTGATAATGTCGATGATGCATTTCGTCAACTTGCTTTGATGGTAACCAAGTAGATCATGCATGGATTGCCAAAAGAAGTCAGCAGTTGGATTTTCAACTTCTTCTACAATGGGAACTCCGTCGCTTATCTGAAAATCGACACTCAGTTTTGCGTGGCTGCGAAGGGCGGTAATGTTGAGCATTACGGGCTCTCATCGCTTCGCATTGGCGAGCCCGTTGCCGAGCAGCTTGAATTCATGGAAGGTTTGCTGCCTTGCCCGGAGCTTCCGTTTCACATTGCCATGGTCGAACTGCCCAGCGGGCGTGTCGCTGACCTTCATTTTTTTGCTGACAATGCCTGCGTGTGGCTGCTCTTTCTTGACGCCACTGCCGAACGCGACAATAGGCAGCGGCTTCAACAAAAGGCTTATGAAATGACCCTCCTGCAAGAGAGGGAGCGTCAACTCAACAAGGAATTACAATCGACGAACGAGGCGTTGAGGAAGAGCCAGGAAGGATTGGCGCGTGAATACCATCGCGCCGAAACCCTGCTCCTCAACATACTTCCGGCGTCGATCGCGGAGCGGCTGAAGGCGCACAAAAAAATTGCTGACAACCACGCAGAAGTGAGTGTGCTTTTTGCCGACATAGTCGGTTTTACAGAACGAGCGCGGAGCGTCGGAGCCGTAACGACACTCGCAATTTTAAATTACTTCTTCAAGACGGCGGATCGGCTCTCGGAACGATACGGCTGCGAAAAGATCAAGACAATCGGCGATTGTGTGATGGTGGTCGCTGGCCTGCCCACCGCGCGAGCCGATCATGCGAAGGCACTCGCGCGCTATGCACTTGAGCTGCGTAAGGCGGTCAAGCGCGAACGCTTCGCAGGAGAACCGCTGAGACTCAGAATTGGAATTCACTCAGGGCCAATCGTCGCCGGCGTCATAGGCAAGAGGCGGTTCGCCTATGATTTGTGGGGCGAGACGGTTAATCTCGCCTCGCGTATTCAAACCTCCGCGGAGCCCGATGAAATCCGCATTTCGGATGCAACTCGCCAAATGCTTGGGCCAAATTTTGCTTGCGACCCACTCGAGGAAACGGAATTGCGTGGTACAGGTCGTGTGAGAATGTGGCGGCTCCCGGCCTGATTGCCGCGCAGCAGTGCCGATCCTGGGCTCATTCATCTCAAGCCCCAAGCTGTAACGCGAAGTTTGACCCGATGGTGACCGCCGACGGTCTATTGGGCGACTTGGGACACGGCTGACATCAGCTCTTGCGGGTTTGGCGCCCCAAACATGTATCGCCCACCTTCTGGCACCTCCGTGAAGCTCCAGCGGACGATCCCCTGCCGGTCCAGCAGGAACTGACCGACCAGTTGTCCATGTCCCGTTGCGATCATCTGCTCGTCGGCTTCGGTAAGCTCGTAGTGGTCCTTCTTGTCGAGGATTGCGGCGGCTGTCATAGGATCCATGGGACCGGGCAATTCGCCAGGTATGTCGACCCGCATATCCTGTGCCGCTGCCATCGCGACCTTGTACGGCCAGTTCGTCTCGTTCTCGGTGAATTGGAGATTAGGCAGCCCAAAAGCACGATGTGAAGCGCGTTCCGGGTCCGAGGCCGCAAGCAGGTTCGGCATCGGGTGGTAGCGGAAATAGAGACGCGCCCGTTCGATCGGCGTGTTGACCACCGTCAGGCTCTCCACGCCCCTTTCGCGCAGCTCCGGGTCAAGCCGCGCCTGGGCGGCGATGTGGCGCCGGCAAAACGCACAATGCAAACCTCGAAACAGGCCGACCAGCACCGGTTTTTGCCCGCGAAAGTCGTCAAGCGCAATCTTGCCTTCCTGGGTAATGGCGTCGAGTACCAGGTTCGGCGCCCGGTCGCCCGGTTGAAGTGGTAGCAATTCACTAGGCGCGGACATGTCCAACCCCCTATCCCGGCTAGTCGAGAAAAGGCAGCACCACAAGCGCTTCCGGGTCGAGCCCGTGCTGGGCGCATATACCCTGCGCCAGGGAAAAGTAGCGTTCGGCCTCCGCCAGATTGTCGAGGTCGAGATTAAGCGTTGCTAGACCATCATAGCACGGAAACAGCAGTTGGGGCTCGCCCGTTTCGCGGGCGACGTCCAGTGCTTCGTGGAACAAGCCGACGGCCAGTTCCGGATGGCCGTTGCACTGGTGAATCTGCCCAAGCACGATTAACGGCACCGCCAGGTGCTCGCGCTGGTCGAGTGCCCGGTCGATCTCGATGGCCTTTTCGGCAGCAGGCACGCCCTCCGTTGGACAGCGATCGGTGAAAGTACAACAAGCCACCGCCAGATTGGCGAGGAGGCGCGCCTGGAAGCCCAAATCCCCAATATGGCGCGCGACTTCAAGACCGCGTCGACAGACCTCCATCGCCCGTGCGGGATCGATGGTCGTGTAAAGCACACCTAGATTGGTATAGCCGCGACAGGCCGTGCCCAGCAGACCGGCGGCTTCGGCCAATTCAATGCTATGCTCGACCTGACGCACGGCTTCACAGTTTCGCCCAAGGCGAGCCAGCGCGACAGCCTTCGTATTAAGTGCCTCGGCGGTTACGAGAGTGGCACCGCGCCCCGCCTCGGAAACATGCTCTGCTGTCAGAGTGCGTACGCAATCCAACGCCGCGTCTGCCCATTTTGCCGCGAGATCGTGATCTCCGCTACGGAACGCTTGTCGGCCACGTTCTTGCCAGAGATGCGCCTGCTCGACCGGAGCATCCGCTCCATCGAGGAGCGCTGCCGCTTCAGCGTAGCGGAATTCTGCTTTGTCCCGCTTGCCGACGTCCCAGAGCAGCCGACCGATTTTACGCAGAACGCGGGCAGAGGCTACGCGATCAGCCGACTCACGGTATGCCTGCAAGGCCGCCTCGTAGTGGTGGTGCGCGATCTCGCGGCGGCCCGCCGAGCCGCTCAAATCGGCAATGCGCTCGGTAATTGTAAGTTTGAGCGGTGTTTGCCCGGTCGCCTCCAACGCAGTCAATGCTCGCTCGTAGAAACGAAGGGCGTCGTCGTTGGCGTATATCATGCGGGCGCGATCGCCGGCCGCCTGCAGGTAGTGCGCGCCCTTCTCCCGCTCGGCGCTTTGTGCGAACTGGTGACCGAGCACGGTCAAGTCCTCGAGCCGTTCCGGATTATCGCCGCACAGTTGCTCCAAGGCAGCACCTATCCGCCCGTGGATTTCGGTCCGGCGTTGCCGGAGCAGATTCTGGTAGATCACGTCCTGCAGCAAGGTTTGCGTAAAGCGGTAGCTTTGCGACGAGACAGAGCCTGATCCGGCAACTTCCTCGATGATTTCCGCATCGCAAAGCAGTTCGCAGCCGGCTTCTAGCCAGGCGGGGTCGGCTGTCACGGTCCTCAGAAGGGTGGCATCGAAGCGCGGCCCGATTACCGCGGCTTCCTGGGCCAACCGGCGCACTTCTTGTGGCAGCCGGTCGAAGCGAGTGAGCAACATTGCCTGGACTGTGGCGGGAATGTCGGTTGCGACTTCGCCTGCTACGGTCCGCCATCGCTGCCCCTCGCGCACCAGTACACCGCGATCAACAAGGCCGCGAACAATCTCCTCGACAAAAAGAGGGTTGCCACCAGCTCGGTCGAGGATCTGATCGACGAGCCCTGCTGCGGAGCTTACCCAGCTCTCGCCGAAAAGCGCCGCCAGCAGGCTGCGTCCTTCATCGCTGTTGAGCGGTGAAAGCCTGAGCGCCGTGTGACTGACCCGACTTGAGTCGAGTTGGCCGCTCTCCGGTGCCGAGCGATGCGTGACTAGCACCATCAACCGCGTGCGTTCCAACCTGTCCATCACGAAACGTAGTGCCTCGAGCGAAACGGCGTCGGCCCAGTGCAGGTCTTCGACGACAATCAACAGCGGCGACAACGCAAGCCGCCGTTCGATGATGGTGCGGACCGCGTAGAAAATTTGTCGCCGGAGCTGCTCGGGTTCGACATGCTGCAAGGTGGCATCCGGGTCGCCAAGCCCAACCACATGGTAGAGCAAAGGCATCAGCCGCTTCGCCTCCTCGCCCTGCAGGCCGAGATCGGCAAGCAAGCCTGAGAGCTTCCCCCGCATATCGTCCCCATCGTCGTTTTGCATCATCCCGGCAGCACTGCGCACCACTGCGCCCAAGGCGCCAAATGATTGTTCGCCCAGTGGTGAGCACGTGGTCTGTCGCACGGCGACGTTGCGAAAACGGTCCTCGTCGCCGACACGGGCGACGAACTCCTTCACCAGCCGCGATTTCCCGATACCGGCTTCTCCGACGAGGCGGACAAGTTGGGCCGTGCCGCCGCACGCCCGGTCAAGGCTCGCCAGCATTCTGTCGAGCTCCGCAGCACGACCTATCATCGGCGCGCTGAGGCCGAGCGCCTCGAGCCCACGCGCTGCACGCGGCACCGCAAGCGGTGCATCCAATCGATGGACGAGCACACTGCCAGCCTTGCCGCGAAGCACGACATCACCCATCGACTCGTAAGAGAAGGCATGCCGGGTCAGCCTGTGAGTGAGTTCGCCTACCAGCACTTCACCCGGTGCGGCCAGCGATTGCAGGCGTTGTGCTGTATTCACGGTGTCGCCGGTCACCGAATAGGATTTGGCGGTGCCGATGCCTAATCGTCCAGTAACGACGGGGCCAGTGTTTATGCCAATATGAAGTAATAGAGGCGAGCCGGAGTGAGAGGTGCTTTCGCCGAGCCGCGCCGTCCGGGCGATCATGTCGAGAGCGGCGCGAAGCGCACGCTCCGGATCGTCCTCATGCGCGACCGGTGCACCGAATAAAGCGAGCAGTGCATCGCCGATGAATTTGTCGACGAAACCACCAAAATTTCGCACCGCCGCCGTCAATTCCTTGAACAGCTCGTTCTGCAGGGTTTGCATGACCTCGGGGTCGAGCTGCTCGCTGAGTGTCGTGAAGCCGCAAAGGTCGGCAAAGAGGACGGTTACCGTCCGGCGATCGGCGTCAGAGATGGGCTGCAGCCGTTCGTCGTTATCAATGTTCGGAAGCAGCGACGGAGTTCGAGAGGGCGGCACAATGGTTCGGCTTGGTGTCGGAGCAAGCCGTTCGACGGCTTTTGCGGGCACACCGACGCTTGCCCCACATTTCGGACAGAACCCGAAATCAGATGCGCAGGGATAACCGCAACTGGCGCATGGCACGGGCTGGCGCTTGCCACACCTCGGACAGAAAGCGTAACCGCCCTCAACCTCGAAACCGCAGCCTGCGCAGTCCATCGAGCCAGACCTCACTAGGGGCCGTGACGGCGTGTTCTCCCTACGCATTTCCCGGCCCGTGTATTCACAAGCATGAACCCATAGCCGTCGATGGGCAAGCGGCAGCGCAAATGGGCATCGGGCGATCGGGTGGGACCTGTGACAGCGCGCAGCCAATTCGGTTCTGCGTGGCTGTCGGTTGCGAAAGTTCCCTCTTGGTTCGGTCTTCCTGCTATCGTGAAGATAAGGAGACGGACCCTTGAGCGAGAATCGTAAGCTAGCCGCAATTCTAGCTGCGGATGTGGTCGGATATAGCCGGCTCGCGAGCGCGGACGAAGATCGTACATTGGCGAGGTTGCGGGCACTGCGCAGCGACCTGATCGATCCGATCATCGCAGTGCACCACGGCCGGGTGATCAAGCGCACTGGCGATGGGGCGCTGGTTGAGTTCCGCAGTGTGGTGGATGCCGTGCGATGCGCCATAGAGGTTCAGAATGGTATGGTTGAGCGCAATGCCGGCGTGCCGCAAGACCGCCGTATCGAGTTCAGGATCGGCATCCATCTGGGAGATGTGGTCGAAGAAAGCGACGGCGACCTGATGGGCGACGGCGTCAACATCGCTTCGCGTTTGGAGGGACTCGCGGCGGCCGGCGCCATCTGCCTGTCCGAGGATGCCTATCGCCAGGTCAAGGCCAGGCTCGACCTCTCCGTCAGCGATCTCGGCAGCACACAGCTCAAGAACATCGCCGAGCCGATCCGGGTCTATTCGCTCCAAGTTGGCAGCGCCGGGACCGCCATCCCGGAAAGCGCAACTAGCCGGCCGGCTGCGGCAGTGCCGCCG
The DNA here is from genome assembly GCF_000502935.1 of Mesorhizobium sp. LNHC221B00. Taxonomy (NCBI): domain Bacteria; kingdom Pseudomonadati; phylum Pseudomonadota; class Alphaproteobacteria; order Hyphomicrobiales; family Phyllobacteriaceae; genus Mesorhizobium; species Mesorhizobium sp. LNHC221B00. Next base: position 445,445 of record NZ_AYWR01000003.1, read on the forward strand.
AAGCTGTCGATCGCCGTGCTGCCGTTCGCCAACATGAGCGGTGACGCCGAACAGGACTACTTCGCCGACGGCATCTCCGAGGATATCATCACGGCCCTGTCCAAACTGTCGCAGCTCTTCGTCATCGCACGCAATTCGTCGTTCACCTTCAAGGGCCAGAACGTCGGTGTGCAGGAGGTGGGCACGAAACTCGGCGTGCGGTATGTTCTTGAGGGTAGCGTACGCAAGTCGGGGAACCGGGTGCGCATCACCGCGCAGCTCATCGACGCAACCTCGGGCGGCCATCTTTGGGCGGAGCGGTTCGATCGCGACCTGACCGACATATTCGCCGTGCAGGACGACGTGACGCAACAGATCGTCGGCGCGCTGGCGCTTAATCTGACCGCGGGTGATCGGCAGCGGCTGGCTACCGAGTACCCGCGCAACACGGAGGCGTATGACTATTTCCTGCGGGGCAGGGAGCTGTGGCACCGGCTGACAAGGGAGACGAACGTCGCGGCTCGCGACCTCTTGCAACGTGCCATCGAACTTGACCCGAAATTTGCCTCTGCCCACGCATTCCTGGCCCTTACCCACGGCATCGATTACCTGAACCGGTGGGGTGCGTCGCCCCCGGAATCGATGACGCAAGCGGAAGAGGCCGCAACGCGAGCGGTAATGCTGGATGGCAGCGATCCCTGGGCGCACTGGGCGCTTGCTATTGTCAAGCTGTACACACGGCGACACGATGGGGCCATCGACGAGGCCGAGCGCGCGCTAGTCCTCAATCCGAACTTCGCCGAAGCGCACGTTGCCCTCGGCGAGGCGTTGTACTATTCGGGCAGATCCGAAGACGCCGTCGAGAGTTTTGCCCGGGGGAAAACCTTGAATCCATATTTCCCGGATGTGCTTCTCCACTTTCAGGCTTTGGCCTTGTTTCAACTTGGAAGGTACGAAGAGGCCGCTGACCTCTTGATGCAACGGCTGGCTCGCAACGCTGTCACCGACGTCTCGCGGGCGCTTCTGGCCGCCAGCTACGGCCATCTGGGCCGTTTCGCCGAGGCCCAAGCGGCATGGCAGGAGGTGCTTCGCGTCAATCCTGACTATTCGCTGGAATACCGTCGCAAAGTCCTGCCCTACAAGAACCCTGCCGATTTCGAACTCATGGTGGAGGGGCTCCGCAAGGCCGGTATAGAGCAATGACAGGTGAGGCCATGCGGCGGGATCAGACGCTGTAGGCTTGGCCGATCTTGCGCCATCGCGCGTTTTCGCGAATCAGTTTCAGGTTGTCGGTGGCCTCGGCAAATGTCCGCGAACGGTATTGCCGGAGCAGGTCCGCGAAGAGCGCCCCTTCCGGCAGGCCGGCAAGCTGCTCGCGGACCGAAATCTTTTCATCGATGACCCGGGTGCCCCAAGCATTTTCCCTTACCTGCAGCTCCGCAGCCAGATCACGCTCTTCCGATGCGGTTTCGTCCAACGCAGCTAGGAGGATCGAGTGGAAAAGCGCTACATAGCCAATCTGTCTCAGGCCGCCGACAACCCGCACCCGCGGCAAGATGGCGAGAACCAGGAACGTCAGGAACAAGTTCGGCAGCAGCACGCCGTCCAGCAGCGCCTGCCTAAGATGTGGCCGCTCGAACGGGATGGAAAGACCATGCGGCTTGTCAGGCTCGATCAGGTTCCCGTTCTCAAGAACGAGCTTGCGCACGCGCTCCTCGCGGATGCCCCAGAAATAGTCCGTGGCATTGGGGAGGAACCTGCCGAATGGACCCGATGCCGCCTCTTGCAAGGCATGTTCGAGGCGCCGGCGTCTTGCGGGTTCGATGAGCAGCCTGGAAAGAAGACTGCCGTCATGTCGTAGATGCCGCGCCATGGCAGCCGCGGCGAGCCGATCATCGATGAAAACCGGCAGGGCCATGCCGGAGCGATCCCAATTGGCGACCAGATCCTCGTTCAGCGCTGTTATGGCATCGGCGGCGGTTCCAAAGACCTTATCCTGGTGGGCAAGCAGTGTACCTAGCCAGCGGCTGGCATCCGTTTCATCGCCCACCGCTTCGAGCGCGCGCTTGTTGAGGGAGACGGGACCGGCCGCGCAGGCGCTTTTGCGGCACAGCTTGTGGCGCCCCATGCCAAACAGGTTGACCTTGTCGTCACCGACATGGAGCCATCCGGGCCCCTCCCGGCCAATTGTCTCCATGGTCATCGTCGTTCCCATGAAGCCGACGAAGGCTGACAGCTCGTTTTCGACCGCGCCGAGCCAGGCAAACAGGAGGGAATCGAAGGTGATCCGATCCATCAGAAGCAGGCAGTGCAGACCGGACTGGATCACCGGTCTGTACTCGAACTCATCGAGGGTCTTGCCGATCTCCTCAGGCTGCATAATTACACCGAGGCGCTGATGCAGGACTTCGCGCAGCATCGAGCGGGCAGCGATCGCCGGGCCCGATACGGGCCTTGCCACCGGGCGCCACAGCTGGCGGGCGTAGTCGGAAACCGGCGCATTCCAGTTCTGCTCGATGTCACGCACGACTTCCGGGCAGAGCAGCGACAGCACAGCCAGAATTTCCGCCGGAGGCGCAGGGGTTGGATCAAAGACGTCGGTCATCGGTCCCGTCTAACCGCTTGCGGGGCAAACGCCAAGTGAGAGCGGATCCGGCACGAATTGTCTACGTCAACGCCATAAACTGGGTTGTGAGAGATGATGCAATGAGCCTCAGATTGCGTGTTGTCGCTGTCCCGGCACTCCGAGGATACCTGCTGTCGACCGCGCTCGTGTCGCCAGCACGTTGATAAAAGCGGATCTTAGAACCGCAGCCGGGCCATGCTCAGGAGGTCGCGGTACTGGCCGTCGGTAAAACCGGCCTTCACATGCCGGCCTTCGACCTCGAAGCCGTGGCTGGTGTAGAGGTGGATGGCGGGTTCGTTGTCGACATAGACGCTCAATTCGACCCGCTTCAGGGCGCGCCAGTTGTCGGCCACGTCAAGCAGCGCGCCAAGTATGGCCGAGCCGATGCCCCTGCCGACAAAGCCATCGTCAAGGCCGATATTAATCTCGCCGATATGCGAACGGCGCGGCGAACCCTGCGCGACCAGGCTGCCATGGCCGACGACCTTGCCGTCCAGCTCGGCAACGATCCAGGTGGTTTCCTGGCCGGACTTGGCGATGCGCCGCTCAACCTGCTCCACCATCTCGAACGGCATCCTGAGCGTGCCCCAGCGAAAGCCTGGCATGTTGAAGATGGCGCAAAGCGCCTCGGCATCGCCTGGCCGGACGGCCCGGAGCTGCGGCTGGATTTTCTCCACTGATGGTGAGGTCGTGCTGGTCATGGCTTTCCTGGCGATGCAATCGGCCCTACACGATGCACCGGACGTCACCTGAAAATCCAGCCGTCTCTGCCGCCTATGCTGTCGATTGCGAACCAAAATACCGAGAGGCGGTGTAGAGTTTTAAGGCGCCGCTGATGCCGATCCAGCCGAAAAGGGCGAGCCAGCTCCATGTAGCGGCCGCCGTCCAGTCGATCCGGTGCACCGCGCCGTCGGTGATGACGAGGCCAAGGATGGAAAGCAGGCCGACCAGAAATTGCGCCAAGCCTAGCACCAGCAATTCTTCGCGCGGGGCGCTTTTCCAAATAAGGTAGGTGCCGCCAGCTCCGGCGAGGAAGATGGCGCTGTAGACCTGGGCGTGAAAGGGATCGACCGTCCATGGCCAGGTGCTGCTGACCATAGCGGGAAACAGCAACATGCCCAAGCCATAGAGCCAAAGGACCGCCGTTTCCGCCAACATGTAGCTGCGCCATGCCGGGCTCGGGGTCACGCCATTTGCTGACTGGCGGCCCCTGGCCCGCCACAGGAACAGCCCCGATATCGCGACCGAACCAAGATAGACCAGAAACCAGAGCCAGGCCGCTTTTCGCTCGAAGTTGAAATAGCCGAGATTGATCAACGAAACCGCCGACACTATGAGGGTGAAGATGAACGCCATGACCAGCACGAGCCTGCCCGGCGACCAGCGATTCCAGAATAAGAGCGCCGCCATCACTGCCATTTCGGCGGTGTAGAAGCCGCCGAGAAAGCGGGCACTGAACGGCGTGACGGGCCAGGGCCAGCGCGGCTTGACCAGCGCAGGCGCGAAAAACAGGCCGGCGCCGACGATGAGGACGATAATGACCCCTGCCGAGAAAAGCCGTAGCGCCGCGGGAAGTGGCGGGTTGTCGGATGTCGGCACGGGAGAATGCCCCAAAGATGAATGCCCCATGCACCCACCCTAGCGCCGCTTGCGGCCGGTGAAAATCCGCCGCATGCAAATTGAGCTGTCATCAGATCTATCCATTCGAATGGCCGTTCGATCCCTTTCGACGTAAGATGGGGTGCGCGGACCGAAGCCCGGTCCGGCCAATACGCCTCGGGGCGCATTTTCCGGAGCCTGCACGATGACCGAAGCTCAGGATCTTTTCTCACTTCTGCGGCAATCGACCGATGTCGATCCGCAGGCAATCGATGCGATCCGGCGAACCATCGCCGAGGGCAAGGACCGCGAGCTTTGCCGCATCAATGCGCTGGCCTTCGCCAGCAAGAATGGCGTCGACGAGGAACGCACCATCAGCGCCTTTCTGCATGCGGCGCGGGTGGGCATCTTCGACATCTCCTGGAATGTTCTGTGCCCCGGCTGCGGCGGCGTGCTCGACACCAACGCCACGCTGAAAACCATGCAGAAGGACGAATACACCTGCGCGCTGTGCTCCGAGGGTTATTCGCCAACCCTCGACGAGATGGTCGAGGTGACATTCACCGTCAGTCCACGCATACGCAAGATTGCCGCCCACACTCCACACGAACTGCCGTTGGTGGAATATTTCCGCCAGATCTACTTAGCGTCCGGCGCCGATCTGCCGGAAGAAGATTTGGCGGAGAAGATGGAAGCGTTCGCGCTGGAGGATATCGAGCTTGCGCCCGGTGAAAAGGCGGTTCTGCCCATACAGCTTCCGCCTGAATTCGTCATCGTGTTCGAGCCGGTCACGCATTCAGCGCAGTTCATCGATGCTAAGGGCGAACCAACAAAGGAGCGCCGAAGCCTCTCCTTGGTTTTCGACCGCGACCATGTCCAGAACCAGACGTTGGAGATGCAACCAGGCCCTTTGCGCATTTCCCTGGAAAACAGGACCGACACCCGCGTGCTGCCGACGGTCTTCATCGCAGGCCACGCATTGCATGATTTCCTGGGCAAGCGCCGGCCCTTCCTGACCGCCAAGCGCTTGCTCACCAACCAGACGTTTCGCGATCTCTATCGCACGGACACGCTCGACATCAACCAGCGGCTGAAGATCACCAGTCTGACCTTCCTGTTCACCGACCTGCGCGGATCGACCGAGCTTTACGAGCGGGTGGGCGATCTGTCAGCCTTCGATCTGGTGCGCGAGCATTTCCAGGTGCTGCACGAGATCGTCGCGGCCGAGGCGGGCGCGGTGGTGAAGACGATCGGCGATGCGGTGATGGCGACCTTCGCGACACCTGATCGTGCGGTGGCCGCGGCCCTCAGGATGCGCGATGCCATGCGTGGGCTCAATGAAAAAAGCGGCCGCGAGGACCTGCTGCTCAAGATCGGAGTCCATGCCGGCCCTTGCATCGCCGTGTCCATGAACGAGCGGCAGGACTATTTTGGCCAGACGGTCAACATTGCTTCACGGGTCCAGAACCTCGCCAACGCACAGGCGATCTTCGCCACCCGCGCGGTGGTCGACGACAATCTCACCGCCGATCTGTTGCGCAGGAACGCGCTGACGCCCGTGCCTCACGAAGTCTCGCTGCGCGGCATTGAGCGGGAGATCGCGGTATATACAATCCCCTGAGGAATTTCAGAGCAATTCCTGGACAAGCGTGAAATGGTTTCCGGGAGAATGGCTACGCTTTCGCTTGGCAATTGCGTTAAAACAAGAAGCTGGAGCAGCGTCTCCGTGAAGCGCTCTCGGCTGCTCACAAGCGCTTGCAGAGGAAATAACGATCGGCAGGCTCCGACGTCGGCGCCGGAAGGCGTTGCAGCAGCGGGTGATCGAGCGGCGTGCCACTGACCGCGAAGCCGCCAACGCGAAGCAGGCTCGCAATCAGATCGGGAAGCCAAGTAGCGGTCACTGCATCGCGATCATCATAGCCGGTGCCGATGTCGGCATGAACAAGGGCGGCTTCGATGCCAATGAACTTGCGGCCGGTTTCGCGTATTTCGCCGAGCACGAGGTTTTCAGCTTCGGGAATTGAGCTGGCGTGTGCGCCGACTTCGCGGTCAAACACCACGATCCGGCGCCCGGGCAGGCGCTCGCGCAGATGGTGAAACGTCCGGCCATTGCCGAGGCCAAGCTCGAGCACCAGCCCTTCCATCTTCGCCACCTCGGGGCAGACGTAATCGAGAATGTCACGCTGTGCGGTCATCCTGCTGATGAAATTCTCGAGACGACTCATATGCTTTGTGTGTCCTCAACCAGATCAAGAGATCGGTAATGCCCGTGATTAAACCCCGATCGCGCCTCGCCGCATATAGAGGCCGACGATGGACACTGCAACCACCAAACAGGCTGCCGACGAGGGTCGTACCGGGTGGACTTGGCGGCCCGGCGGGCGTCGTAATAGGCGATGTCATTTGTATGGGTCTGCCGCGTCCCGCAAGCCGTCGCCAAGGAAGTTGAACGCCAAGATGACGAGAACAACGGGCAACATCGGCAAAAGCAGCCATGGATAGAACGCGATCACGCTGACGCTGCGCGCCTCCGTTAGCAGGATGCCCCAACTGGTTGTCGGTGGCCTCAGGCCCAGCCCAAGGAAGCTCAGCGCCGTCTCGCCCAGGATCATGCCGGGTATGGAGATCGTCGCCGTCGCGATCAAATGCGACATGAAGCCGGGAATGAGGTGCCGCCGGATAATGCGGCTGCTGCTGGCGCCCATCAATTGCGCGGCCAGAACGTAGTCCTCCTCGCGTAAAGCCAGAAGCTTTGAACGCACGGCCCGCGCCAGCCCGGTCCAGTGGAGCAGCCCGAGGATGACGGTGATGCCGAAATAGATCAGGATTGGACTCCAGGTTATCGGCATGATCGCCGCCAGAGCCAGCCATAGCGGAATGCTGGGGATCGATTGCAGAACTTCGATTATCCGTTGAACGATCAGGTCGAAGATACCGCCGTGATACCCAGCCAGTCCGCCTATGACAATGCCGAGCAGGAAGCTGAAACTGATGCCGACAAGGCCGATTGTCAGTGAAATGCGTGCGCCATAGATGATACGCGAGAGCACATCGCGCCCCAGCCTGTCAGTGCCGGCCAGAAAGAGTTGGCCCTTTTCGGCAGGACAGAAGAAATGCCTGTCACCTTCGACGAGGCCCCAGAACCGGTAACTGTCGCCCTTGCAGAAGAAGCGAATCCGCTGAACATCATCCGGTTCGTCGATATAGTTGCGCTTGAGTGTGTCCATATCCAGCGTCATCTGGCGACCATAGACGAATGGCCCGATAAGCTGGCCGTTGTGGAACAGGTGTACCCGCTGCGGCGGCGAATAGACGTAGTCCATGTTGCGCGTGTGCAGATTGTAGGGCGCCAGGAATTCGCAGATCAGTATCCCGAAATAGAGCGCTGCCAGAAATATGCCGGATGCAAGGGCAAGCCGGTGCCGGCGGAATTTCCACCACATCAGCCGCAACTGCGACGCCTGAAAGACCTTCGACTGCTCCGCCGTCATCGCCTCGACAGATTGCAGGTCAAAGGGCGCGATGGAAACATAGTGTTGCAGTGGGGCACCCGGAGCGGGCAGGGGCGATTGCTTGTTCATTTGGTGCTGCCGCCCTGCAAGCGAATTCGTGGATCAAGCAGCGCCAGCGCCAGGTCGGAAATCAGGACACCGATCACGGTCAGAAAGGCAAGAAACATCAGGAAAGACCCTGCCAAATACATATCCTGGCTTTGCAGCGCTCTGATCAGCATCGGGCCCGTCGTTTCCAAAGATAGCACTATCGCGGTGATTTCGGCACCGGAGATGATGGCCGGCAGGATAGAGCCGATGTCGGAAATGAAGAAATTTAGCGCCATGCGCAGCGGATATTTGACGAGCGCCCTGAAGGGATGAAGGCCTTTGGCGCGCGCGGTCACGACATATTGCTTGTGAAGCTCATCGAGCAGATTGGCGCGCAGCCGCCGGATCATGCTTGCCGTGCCACCGGTGCCGATGATCAAGACCGGGATCCACAGATGGGCGAGGATGGACTTCGCCTTGGCCCAGCTCATCGGCTCACTGAGATATTGCGGGTCCATGAGATGACCGATGGAGGTGCCGAACCAGATGTTGGCGAAATACATCAGGATCAGCGCCAGCATGAAATTCGGAATGGCCAGGCCGAGAAGCCCGAACAGAGTAAGGCCGTAGTCGCCCCAACTGTATTGATGTGTGGCGGAGTACATGCCGATCGGAAAGGCGATGAGCCAGGTGAAGATGATCGTGACGAAGGAAACCAGCACGGTCAGCCACATTCGGTCCCCGACGACGTCGCGAACCGGCAGCTCATATTCGAAGGAATAGCCGAAATCGCCGTGCAGCATCCCGCCGACCCAGTAGAAGTAGCGAATGACCGGCGGCTGGTCGAAACCATATTCCTTCCGCATCATTTGGATGCGGTCGGAATCTACCGCTTCGCCCTGGGCTCGAAGCTCGGAAACATAGCTGTCGAAGTAATCGCCTGGGGGAAGCTCGATGATCGTGAACACCAGCGCCGATATGATCAGCAGCGTTGGTACCATCACAGCGATGCGCCAGACAATATATCGAAACACGCTCAGGACTCTCCAAGCCAGAATGTATCGGGCATGTAGACACCGAAATAGGCGGTCGGGTCATAGCCGTAGAGCGCCTTGTCAGGCAGATTGCGCAGCCGTGAGGACGCCAGAACCGGCTGATGCGTTCCATTCACCGTGCCGATCGAAAACACCTGATCGGTATAGATCGACAGCATTGAATTCCAGATCTCGGCGCGCTCCGCGGCCTCGGTCGATGCGTTCCAGCGCTTGAGCAGAGCCATCAACTCGACCACAGGCGGAAGATCGGGCGCCTCACCGAGCGTGCCACGAGACAGGTAGTGAGCGCCCCACAGCGGCCATTGCAGCTGGTCGTCGATGGTGGGGGCCAACTGGTACGGATTCATGTCGGAGGTCGGCACGCCATTGTCGATGCCCGACCACATTGACATCATGATCTGGCCGCCAAGCGCGCGGCTGCGGAAGATGTCGCGCTGCGAAGTCCGGACGAACAGGGCGATGCCGATATGGCGCCAGTGATCGGTGATGAGTTCGAGCGCGTCGGTTTCCAGCGTGCTTTCGCCGGCCGTTTCCACTATGATCTGCGCCGGGCGTCCATCGGGAAGTACACGCAGACCATCATCGTCGCGTTTTTGAAGCCCGACCTCGTCGAGCAGCGCGTTGGCTTGGTCGGGATCATGGGCGACCCAGGCCTTCGCGAATTCCGGCCGGTAGAGCGGGCTCTCCGGCAGAACCGTATCGGCACTTTCCCGCGCTAATCCGTAGAATACAGCCAAATTGATCTCCCGCCTGTCCACAGCGAGGGAAAGGGCGCGGCGCACGCGCACGTCACGAAAAAGGCTACGCCATACCTGGTCGGCACAATTCAGATTGGGCAGCAGCGCCAGCCGGGAACCCTGTGTGCGTTTCCAGAGATGCATCTTCACCGGGTAACGCTTCTCCGTATCCTTCAGGAACGAGTAATCAGCGAAGTCGATGCCCATGCTTTGCAGGTCGCTCTCACCCGCACCGGTCTTGGCGGAAATGATCGCCGACGAGCTGACATTCAAGACAAACTGGTCAACATAGGGCAACTGCCTGCCATTCTCGTCTATTCTATGAAAGAACGGGTTTCGCTCGAAGATGAACTGCTCAGCCGGCGGCTTGGTCCGGTTCTGCCAGGGATCGAGCGTCGGCAACTCCGGGTTCTCCGGGCGATACTGCCGCGACATGCGGATATGCAGGAGCGTCCATTTCTGGACCCGGTTCTCCGTCATTAGGCCGGCGAGCCGGAACGGATCTTGGTATTTCTTGTGGAACTGCTTGAGATAGGCGGCTGGCAGAACAAGCGATAGCGGCGAGGCAGCAGCGAGCTTGGGCAGGAAGTCGGGATTTGGCGCCTCCCAACTGTAGCGGACCGTCAACGGGTCGACGATCTCGAAGCGTGGCGGCTTGCCATCTGCCATCAGGCCCGGAGCAAGCCCGCCTGGCGAAAGCTCATCGTTCAGCCAGACATCTTCCCAGCAATAGCGGAAATCTTCCGACGTCAACAGGCTGCCGTCAGACCATTTATGTCCTTCCCGCATCTTGAATGTGAAGACACGATCATGCGCTACGTCGAAACTTTCGAGGATGTCGGGTTGCATGTTAAGCTTTTCGTCATAGCCGACCAGGCGAGCATACCCATAGATCGTCATTATCCGGATATCTTTCTGGCTGCCGATGATCGTGCGCAGCGTGCCGCCATACTGGCCGGGATGCCGGCCCATCGCAGCCAGATTCAATACGCGCGGACTCTTGGGCAGGCGTTCGGCGAGTGCCGGCAGCGCCCTGGCCTTCAGCTGCGGCTGAAGGAACTCCGGCTCCAGATCGCCTGCGCGTAACGTGCCCGGCACAAATGCCGAAGCCACGAGCCCAAGGACGGTGCGCCGGCTGATCAAGGCCGTAGCTCGCTGACATGGGCCGAACGTCGGGCCAGCACGAGGTGGCCGCCGCCAAGGTCGAGCGGCGACAGCACATCCTCGTCGCCCTCGTCCCGGAATTGCGGTCCCCATGCGCTCCTGTCGGAAGCACCGCTGAGCTTCAGCGTCTTGAAATCCATCGGCCTATCGAGATCGGGAAACGGCACTGCGGCGACCAGTGAGCGCGTGTAGGGATGGACCGGTTTCCTGAGCAGAATTTCGCGCGGCGCAAGCTCGACGATACGCCCGCCGCACATCACCGCGATGCGGTCTGCCATGTAGTCCACCACAGCGAGGTTGTGGGAGATGAATAGGTAAGTCAGGCCCAGTTCCTTCTGCAGGTCCTTCAGGAGGTTCAGAATCTGCGCCTGGACAGAGACATCGAGCGCTGAAACCGGCTCGTCGCAGATCAGCAGTTCAGGCCCCAGCGCCAACGCGCGCGCGATGCCGATACGCTGCCGCTGCCCACCGGAGAAACTGTGCGGATAACGCTTGATGAAGCGCGGATCGAGCCCGATTGCTTGCATAAGGCTCTTCACCGTGGCTAGTCGGGACGCGGCATTGCCTCGTTGATGGATTTCCAACGGCTCGCTCAAGATGTTCTCCACCGTCATGCGAGGTGAAAGCGATGAAACCGGATCCTGAAAGACCATCTGGATTTTCGCGCGCAGCAGGCGCAGGGCGCCTCTGTCGCCTCCCAACACATCGATCGGTCCATCGCGGCCATTGAAAAGCACAGAGCCGCCGCTAGGCGTGACAGCTCGCATGAGCATCTTGCTGACGGTGGTTTTGCCGGAGCCGCTTTCGCCGACCAGACCCAGGCACTCACCCCGCATGATATCGAAGCTCACGCCGTCCACGGCGCGAACAGGCGTTTGATGATCGCCGCCGAACCATCCCGACTTGCGGATGGTGAAGGTTTTTGTCAGATTCCTGACCGATAGCAGGATGTCGTGGGCCCCCTTCGATGCCGGCGCCGTCTGTTTGCCAAGCAGGTTCTCGACATTCACCGGCACCTCGCGCAGCGCCTTTAGCCGTTCACCAGGCTTCAGGTCGAAATGCGGAACGGCTGCCATAAGGCCCTTCAGGTAAGGGTGACCTGGCCGGCGGAATATCGCCTCGACAGGTCCCGCTTCCATGATCTCGCCATGGTAAATGACGACCACCTCGTCGGCGACATTCGCGACCACGCCCAGATCGTGGGTGATCAGCAGCATGGCCATATTCAGCTTGCTCTGAAGCTCGCGCAACAATTGCAGGATTTGCGCCTGGATGGTGACGTCCAACGCCGTCGTCGGCTCGTCGGCGATCAACAGGGCGGGCCGGCAGATAAGCGCCATGGCGATCATGGCGCGCTGACGCAATCCTCCCGAAAGTTCAAACGGATACATGTCATAGGCGCGCTTGGGATCGGGAAAGCCGACGAGGCTGAGCATTTCCTCGGTCCGCGCCCTGCGCTCTGCCCGAGGCATGGGCGTGTGGATCTGCAGCGATTCGCTGACCTGGTTGCCGATCGTGTGCAGCGGCGAAAGCGATGTCATCGGCTCCTGAAAGATCTTGCCGATGCGGCTGCCTCTCAACGCCCGGATTTCGGGTCCATCGCGCGGCATCTGCAGGATATCCTGTGTCGTGCCGGGCTTTTCAGGATCGGAAAATAGGATACGGCCACGAACATGGGCTGTGTTCGGCAAAATGCCCATCACTGCCTGGCTGAGAACCGATTTTCCGGAACCGGACTCGCCGACAAGCGCGGTAACCTTGCCGGGGAGGACGCGAAAATTTGCCCGCCTGACGGCATGCAAGGGTCCCCCGATAATGGCAAAAGAGATGCCAACATCTTCGACCCGCAGTAGATCAACGCCCGAATTCATGCTTACACCGGCCCAGTTTGCCGGCCTGCCGGGCGGCAGACCAGAACGCGAGACTAGCGTATTGCAGGCTTAGAGCAACTTGGATTCGAAACGGTTGCCGGTGGCGAATCGGGCGACCGGACATCAACAAGGCGTTCGGATCAGATTGGGGCGGGCTACTGGAGCTTCCTCGGGTCGCCCGGCGACAGCCGTGCAGCATCGCGATGAAGCAGCATGACCTGCTCTGCCTCCGATCTCCGGTCGTAGATCGCCTCCAGCGCACCCTCTTCATCGAGTGCGAGAGCGCCCGACAGATCGGGTGAAAGCACCGTCAGCTTCTGCTTGAGCCCCGCCAGTTCCTCGCTGCCGAGCGTCAGCCAGCTGTTGGCGCCGCAATAGCTCGCGAAGTCCTTGCTGGCGAGAACGCGGTGCGGGTATTTCTTGGTCAGGGTCTGGAGACGCTGGACCTCGTTTACAGCCGAGCCAAACACAGAGAATGTGAGCCGGTCGGTAAGCCCGACATTGCCGAACATCACGTTGCCGACATGCAGGCCGATGCCAAATTTTATGTCGGACAACCCTTTTTCCTTTCGTCGCAGATTGAGCTCCATCATGCGCGCGGTGGCCTTGTGCGCTGCCGCCAGAGCCGCCTGGCAGGCGATCTCGGACTGCGAGCGATGCCTTTCGCAAGGATAGACGGCAATGAAGCCATCCCCTATGAAACTCATGATCTGCCCGCCTTTGCGATTGAAAGGTGCAGCAATGGCGTCGAAAAACTGGTTCAGCGTGTCGATGTAGATTTCGCGGCCCGAAGTTTCGGCAAGCCGTGTCGACCCGCGCATATCGGCCATGACCAGTGCGGCCCGGATTGTGTCGCCCTCGCCGCGCTTGATCTGGCCGTCCAGCACGCGTCTGCCGGCGTCGCCGCCGAGATAAGTGGTCATCATGTTGTCGGCCAGCTTGGTAAGCACCGCCATTTTGGTTGCGATGGCGAGATGGTTTTGGATACGCAGCAGCGCCGAAATCATGCTGTCGCTGAAACCTGAGGCACTGTCGGTCGACCAGGATCCGATCATGCCCTGACTGGTATTGCCGTTGAAGGGATGGACGAAAGCCATGTAATCGGTCACGCCCATAAGCCTGAGTTCATCGAAGACAGGAAATTCCGAGGGGACCGACGGGTCGAGACGACGCCGCAGATGGTCGAGCTTGTTGCTGAGCAGATGGTAGTATGGGCTGGTCAGGAACCTGTCGGAATGAACGCCGTCCTTTTTGCGGAAGCCTTCCACTTCCATGCCCTGGCCGCGAATCCAGGTGAAGCCAAGCGCGTCATAGAGCGGATGAAGCATCGAAAAGCTCAAATGCACCCGCTTCAGCGGCAGGCCGGCAGCAGCCAGCCGCTCGCAAAACCCCTTTACCAATGTTTCCAGCTCGTCGCCCGCCAGCGCCGACTGAGTAAGCCAGTCGGCAACCTTATCCATGAGAATTGTGGAAATTTCTGCTCGCGCCATGCTCATACCACCTCGAAACCCGTCGACTTCGATCCGCCATAACACAGTCCGCCAGAGACCCAAAGATACCCTAGGTCAACGGTCGCGTGCGGCGGCAAAGGCGAAGGAATTCCCGAATGACTGTCGTTGCAACCAAGGAACAGGCTTAACCGCATTCATGCCTTGCGGCTTTATGTGGCGAAGCTGCGGCCGGAGTGCAATCACGTTCCTGACATTCGCAAAAAGTTGCCGGCTGGGGCGCTGTCAGGCCTTCACCACCGTCTCTCGGAGCAGCCCGAGACGCCCAAAAACATTGCGTGTGTCGACGATCAGAAGGGCATGATCAGCAATGGCCTGATAGTCGATCGCGTCATGGTCGGTTGCAACGACGACAGCATCGAAATCCTTCACCGCCGCCTCGGTCAACTCGACCGAACGGCGCCCCCTGATGGCCATATGCTCTCGTGTGGTCGGGATCTCGGGAACATGCGGATCGTGGAATTCCGCCTTGCCGCCCCATTCCTCGATGAGTTCGATGAGCCGCAATGAGGGGCTTTCGCGGATGTCGGGCACATTCTTCTTGTAGGCGAGCCCGATGATGAGAATGCGCGAGCGGCTGAGCGCCTTGCCGCAGCGCCGGTCCAGCGCTTTGGCAAGTTCATCGACCACGTGACGCGGCATAGCCGTGTTAATCTCTGCCGCCAGCTCGATGAAGCGGGTCGGCAGTTCATATTCGCGCGCCTTCCACGTCAGGTAGAAGGGATCGATTGGAACGCAGTGCCCGCCCAATCCGGGGCCAGGATAAAAAGGCATGTAGCCGAAGGGCTTGCTCTTGGCCGCCTCGACCACCTCCCAGATGTCGATGCCCATCGCGCCGAGCACAACCTTCAATTCGTTGACGAGGGCTATGTTGACTGAACGGAAGATATTTTCCGTCAGCTTGACTGCCTCGGCGGTCGCCGTGCTGGAAACCGGAACGACGGTTTTGACCACGCCTTGGTAGAAGGCCTGCACGAGCGTCGCCGCTTCAACGCCGTCACCTGCCACGACCTTGGGGATCGTCGCGACTTCAAAGTTGCGGTTGCCGGGATCCTCGCGTTCGGGCGAGAAGCCAAGAAAGAAGTCTATCTTCGACCGCAAGCCGGTTTCTTCCAGTATGGGCTTGAGCACATCGTCGGTGGTGCCGGGATAGGTGGTAGATTCCAGCACGACGAGGTGGCCGAGACGCAGATGCTTTGCGATGATGCCAGTCGTGTTCCTGACAAAGGAGAGGTCCGGCTCACGGTTCTTCGTCAGCGGTGTCGGAACGCAGATGATGATGATGTCGCAGGTTGACAGTTCGGCAAAATCCGCCGTGGCGCGGAACCGTCCACTCGCCACGTGGCCGGCAAGGGCAGTCGACGTCACCGCCTCAATGTAGGATTGGCCGCTGTTCAGGCTCTCGACCTTCTGGGCTTCTATGTCGAAACCGAAAACGGGGAAGCCGGCGCGTGCGACCGCAATTGCCAGCGGCAACCCCACATAGCCCAATCCGATCACGCCGATTTGCGCGGCCTGGGTCGAGATACGGTTCAGCAGACAGTCATATGCCGAAGATCGTGAAGCGTCCAAATCTGCTTTCCCGTTAATTGGGACAGGCTGGCCGGTGCCATGCGCGGCTTACCAGTCCCACAGAACCATGGCCGAGGCATATTGCGGAAAGTGGATTCTCGCAAGCTGTCATCAGACCGGCAACTTTGCCTTCAGGTTCGCGGCAGCCATCGCATAGCCGCCGGCGGCACCATCTATGAAATGAACGTGATCGCGGTGCAGCGGCGAGGCGACGAGGCATGTCATCAACGCTGATTTCTGGCGGTGCAGGCCATAGTTGCAGATGCCCGCCTCTTCCGCCTGTTTCAGCCGGTTCTCTATCCGTTGCAACACATCAGCGTCAACGTCGATGGTCATCTTCAAGCCGTCGTCGAATTTCCGGAAATCCGAATTGCTGGCCACGTCGCGTTTGTAGATCTTCGGATCGAAACTGCCGATGGTCCAGCCATATCTATCGGTGACGGCCGTAAGCGCCATCAGGAACACTACCCACAGCTTCGACAGCCACCGCCGTCCCACCGGCGCCGTGGCCCGCGCCTCGATATCGAGGCCGGCGGGCAGCAAGCTGTAACTCGGCCCGTTCACCGGCACCGGGTGGCCATCGCGTTCCTGTCTGCCGGCAATGGCGATGATGTCGGATGCCAGAAACTGAAAACCGCGCAGATCTCGCGACGAACCCGGAGTGGCTATGATCGAGACGATTTCGCCATGACGGGTTTCGATCGGGTTCCAGCGGCAGGACAGGCCGGTCAGATCCGGCCGTGCGCCGGCCGGAGCAGGATCGATGCGGTAGCGCCCCGCTTTCATCTCGGCTTCCGCCCAACTGCCGCCACCGCCGGCGAACATGGTATAGAAGACCGCATCGGATGCTTGGAACCTTGCCACGCGAACGTCGAGGCCTTGCGCTCGAATATCCTTTATCGGCACGATTGCGGCACGCAGGGTTAGGTCCAGTTCGTCCGCCACCCATCTCTGGACAGCCGCCAGCGCCTTGCGGGTGGGCTCCATCGCCGAGCCGGGAAAGGCGACGAGCGCCCCGTCGCCGCCGAAGACAAAGGGAAGGTCTTGCCGACCCAGCGCGTTGAGGAGGGCCGAAATGACGCTGGCGCCGGCCATATTGACCGTTTTGTAGCGTCCCGTCTCGATCGCCTTGGTCGAGCCGACAATGTCGGCGGTGGCCAGCGCCCAACCATCGGGGAGGGGCCGATAGTTGTCGATGTCGGCAACGCTTTCGAATTTTGCGAAGGCGGGCAGAGAAGCGACAAACGGGTCCGAGGCGGCAGCTGTTTCCATGAGCATCAGATAGCACATTCCACTGCTTGGAGGTGCAGTCGATGATGCTTGGAAATTTGACTTGCGCATGCTTTCCGATGATAGGGTCGCGCAATGCGAATTGCCTTCTACGCGCCGCTGAAGTCGCCCAACCATCCCGTTGTCTCCGGCGATCGCCAGATGGCACGGATGCTGGTCCAGGCGCTGCAGCATGGCGGGCATAGCGTCGAACTGGCATCGGAGTTGCGCTTCTATCTACGCCAGCCGGAGCCGAAAAGTTTCGATGCGCTCAAGATCGAGGCCGCAGACGAAGCCGCGAGACTGACAAGGCTTTGGGACCGTGACGGCAAGCCCGATCTCTGGTTCTCCTATCATCCCTACTACAAGGCGCCCGACCTGATCGGGCCCGCGCTGGCTTCGGCCTTTGCTGTCCCCTATGTGACGGCGGAAGCCTCCTATTCCAGGCGACGCAACGCCGGCTTGTGGGCCGATAGCCAGGCGCTGGTGGCCCGAGCCATCGAACAGGCGGCACTGAACATCTGCTTCACCCAAAGGGATCGTCAGGGACTGGCGGATGCCATTCCTGGCGCAGCTTTCGGCATGCTTTCACCCTTCATCGACACATCGGCATTCCACGAAATGCCGGCACCGGATTATCCGACGCGCCTCGTCACCGTCGCTATGATGCGCCCGGGCGACAAGCTCTTGAGCTATCGCATGCTGGCGCAAGCGCTCGGGTCGATCGGCCACCTGCCCTGGACCCTGTCGGTCGTCGGCGACGGACCTGCCCGTGACGAGGTCAAGGCGCAATTCGCCGGCTTGTCCGCCGACCGTATCGAATGGCTTGGCGCGATTGAGCCGGCCGCCGTGCGGGATGTCCTCTACACCAAGGGAATCTACGTCTGGCCGGGTTACGGCGAGGCCTATGGCGTTGCCTATCTTGAAGCACAGGCCGCCGGCCTTCCGGTGGTGGCTCAGGACATTGCCGGCGTGCCGGAGGTCGTGCGGGATGGCCAGACCGGGTTTCTCACCCCGCCGCGAGATGTGGCGGCGTTCGCTTCCGCCATTGAAAGGCTTCTGGCCGGCGCCGACGAAAGAACCATCATGGCTGCACAAGCCAGACGTTTCGTTCTCGAAGAACGCTCCCTCGGTGGCGCGGCGGCGCGTCTGGCCGAACTTCTCAAGAAGATCCCGGTGTCATGACATCCGCCCCGATCTGGCAGCCCCTGGTGGAGGAGCTGGCGCGCCTGCAACGGGCGGGCCGCAAGGCGGAGTTCTGGCTGCGCGACGATGACGCCGTGGATCCGACGCTGGCGCTCGATCGGTTGCTCGACCTCACCGGTGACTTCGCGGTTTCGGTCACCCTGGCCGTCATTCCGGCCCTGACCAACGAAAAGCTTGTCGTCCGGCTTGACCAGGCGCCCCATGCCACCGTTGCCGTCCATGGCTGGGCGCACCGAAATCATGCCCCCGAGGGCGAGAAGAAGCAGGAGCTCGGCGCGCATCGGCCACGCGAGGTGGTGCTCGACGACCTGGGTCGCGGGCTGTCGCGCGTAACCGGCCTGCACGCCGCACGTGCCGTTCCGATGCTGGTGCCACCCTGGAACAGGATCGACGCCGGCCTGGTATCCGATCTTGGATC
The DNA here is from genome assembly GCF_000502935.1 of Mesorhizobium sp. LNHC221B00. NCBI lineage: Bacteria > Pseudomonadati > Pseudomonadota > Alphaproteobacteria > Hyphomicrobiales > Phyllobacteriaceae > Mesorhizobium > Mesorhizobium sp. LNHC221B00. The sequence continues at coordinate 463,991 of NZ_AYWR01000003.1, forward strand.
GACAGGATTTACGGCATTGTCGGTCTTCGGACCGCCGAAGCCGGCTGCCCTGGCGGTCATCAACAGCAATGTCGACATCATGGATTGGCATGGCACGCGCGGCTGCCGCGATCATGGCCTGTTGGTTCAGGCCATCGTCGCGCAATTGCAGCGTGCATTCGACGGCGGCGAACCGGTCGGCCTGCTCACCCACCACCTCGTCCATGATGAATCGGCCTGGCTTTTCCTCGAACGGTTGTTCGAGATCACCACACGGACCGAAGCCTGCGCATGGCTTCCGATCAAGACATTGATCGGGCGCGGCGCCGCTAAAGCTGTTCCAGGAAAAGGGTAGGCGGAGGAATGTACCTCAGCGCTTTTTGTGCACCGAGACTGGAAATTTGAGCGTCTGGCCATCCCGTGCGGCAAAAGCGCCGGCAAACCTGTCTTTGGCCAGTCTCTCCATCCCGTCCAGCTCATCGTCGGTGCGTGACGGATCGTGGTGAAACAGCGCAAGTCCGCGCGCACCGGCAGCTTCACAGAGCTTGACGCCCTGTTGCCACGTCGAGTGCCCGTTACCGCGGTAGCGCTCCATTTCCTCCTCGGTGTAGGTGCAATCGTAGATGACGAGGTCGGCATCTTCGATCAGCTGAAGCACCGCCTGGTCGAGTTCGCCCGGCTCGTGCTCGGTGTCCGTGATCACCGCTACGACGCGGCCGCCCCATTCGACCCGGTAGCCTATGCAGCCACCCGGATGGGTAAGACTACCGGTTCGCACCACCACCCCTTCGCGCGGACGAAGCACGTCGCCGGATGCGAAATCGCGGCAGTCGAGGCTCGCCCTGCAGACACCGAGTGTCACCGGAAACCATGGCGGCCGAATGAATTCATCGACCATCTGCCGCGTCGTCATGCGTCCAGCGAGATGCCCGGACCAAAGCGTAACTTTGATGCCCCGTTCATACATAGGCTTGAAAGCCGGCAGCCCGATGATGTGATCGTAGTGGCAATGAGTGAAAAACAGATCGAAATCGGTCACGCCCGACGCCCGAAGCGCCTTGCCGGCGGGCCGCAGGCCGGAGCCCGCGTCGAACAGAAGCGTATGCTCGCCGCACCGCATCTCGATGCAGATCGTGTTGCCGCCATAGCGAGCGAATTCTGGCCCCGACACCGCGATGCTGCCGCGTACGCCCCAAAACCTGACCAGGAAAATGTCGTCGTCCATGTACGCCCTAGGCGGTTCGCGCGTCGATCAGGTCCGCGGTCGTACTGCTTAGCCGCTCGGCCAGCACCCGCAATATCTCGATGGTCATTTCCGGAAACTCCTTCATAAGCCTCAGGAAATGGTCCTTGCGAATTCTCAAGGCTTCCAATTGGCTTGCTGCCCTGACGGTGGCCGTGCGGGAGCTGTTGCACAATATGGCGATCTCGCCAACGATCGAATTTGGCATCAATTCGGCGACTTTTATCGGTCCGTTGTCGGAATCGACCAGAATATCCGCCCTGCCTGAAAGGATGACATAGGCGGCGTCCGCCTCGTCGCCCTGCCGGAAAAGGATCTCGCCGGCACCGTAATTCACGCGATCGGATGTGAACGCGAGCAGCTTGAGCTTTGCCGGCTCGATGCCGGAGAACAAGGGAACGCGTTGCAGCATTCCAACTTCATCCTTGAGCAGCATTGTCGCAAACCTTCCCACAATTCGCGTCCGCCAGACTATGACAGAAGTTCCTTGAAGATACCGTTTCCTGCCAAAAGTGTCTCGTGTGTTCCGTCTTCCACCAATTGACCCGCATCGAAGACGATAACGCGATCGAACATCGTCGCCATTGCCGGATTCGTCACCACCCATACAATGGCCGGCGAATGGTCGTCGCGTCTGGCTTCCTCAAGCACGTTTCGCAGCACCTTTTCCTGCACCCGCTGTTCCAGCGCCGACAGCGGCCGGTTGAGAATGAGAAAATCGGGACGCTTGAGCAAGGCGCGGGCAATATCGAGCTTCTGTCGCTGTCCGCCGGTCAGGCGCCTGCCGGCGGCGCCGACATTGAAATCGAGGCCGACATCCAGAAGCTCGGCATAAAGCCCCAACTCGTCGAGAATGTCATAGACGATGGAGCGTATGCGGTCAGGCGCGTCGGGATGATTGCTGCCCACACGCCCGAACAGGACATTGTCCATGACCGTGGCCGCGGCAATGTATTTGGCAGGATCGTAGCGTTCGATCGCGTCCTGCAGCTCGGCCGGCAGGTTTTCGTAGAACTGGTTGCGTGCAGCGACGATCTTGCCCATCAGCTCGTCGGTCAGCAGGCCGAAGCGATGCCGGGGCTCGATATAGGCAAAGCTTAACGTGACCATCATGGCGCGGTCGTTCTCCGAAACCGCATCGTAGGGACGATTCTTGAGCCGTTGCAGCAAGGTTTCGTAGGCGGGTATCTCCTCGGCGCTCATGAAGGCGAGCTGCTGGAAAAACTGGTGTTCCGGCGGCAGGTCGGCAAACAGCTCGATCGCCTGTTCGGCGATCTCCATGCCCATTTCGTAGAGGGTGCGGTCGAGGCCGGCTTGCTTCAGCACAGAAGCAAAATAGGGATTGGCCGCCAGTGCCTTGTGAGCCAGCTCGGGGCCGGCGGCGGCGCCGAAGAGCAGGTTCTGGCCGATCGTCGCTTCCTTGTTGTAGGCGCCCGGTTCGAAAGGAACCACCAGCGCGCTCAGCCCTTCTTCTTCCAGCCGTGCTCGCAGCGCCGCACGCAGTTCGACGATCCTTTCGGCAAGCTTGGTGTGGCGCGTGAGGTCGGCCGAAGAGCGCAAGCCAAGATCCAGAATGTCGCGCGACAGAAGAACCGCGTCGAGCACCCGGCGCACCGCTTCGAAGAGGTCGTGCGGGCCGGTAGCGCCGGCGGAGGCATAGTTGATCCAGTCGCTGCGGATATCGAGATCCGGATTGCCCGACCGGCGCGCCTCGTCGATGTTCCAACGGTGTTGGTCCGCCGCGGCGCCGTCATAAGTCACCGCTGTCAGCGGCGCATGCTTCAACCCGTAGAGCAGGTTGTCGCGGAGGCTTGCCTGAAACAGGAAAACATCCGACGAGGCATAGGACATGCGCCGGCCGGTTACGGCTTCGGGGAGATCAAGCAGGTCGTCGCTGCCCGAAGCGACCCTTCCGCTGTCCGGCCAGTTCAGCCGCGCGAAAGCTTCCGCAAGCGCCTCCGCTCCGCCTGTTGCGGTGCTGACCAGCGCCACCGTCTCGCCCGGCTTGACCTCGAGCGAGATGCGATTGAGGAGCATGGCGCCGCCATCGTCGGCTATGGACAGGCTGATCGCCGACAGCGGCTTGGTCATCGGAGCGGGATCGTCGATCGTCAATGCCCCGATATCAGGCGCGATGATATCCTCGACGGTGAATTGTTCAACGACCTGCTGATATTTGACCTGGACATCCTGCCGATCCTGATCCCAGTCGATCAGTTCCTTCATCGGTCCGGGCAGGTCCTTATAAGCGCCGATCACGGCCACGAGCTGGCCGACATCCAGCCGCCCCTGGATGACCAGATACCCACCGATCATGTAGAAGAGAAAGGGCGTGAGCTGCGCGAGAAAATTGTTGAGGAACTTTACCATGAATTTCCATTGGTAAAGATCGAAGCGGATTTTGAAGATGAGTCCGAGCCGCGCAGCTATGTCGGCGCGCTCGTAATTTGACGTGTCGTGGACGTGAACCGCGCCGATGCCGTCGACGATTTCGCCAACCCGGCCCGAAAGCGCGCGCGCCGTCAACTGCCGTTGACGCCCGAGCACGAGCAGCCGCCGCCGCATCCGCGGGATGAGCACGATCTGGATCGCCACGATCACGACCGCTATCATTCCGAGCCAGACGTTCTGGACCATGATGAACAGCATGGCCGTCAGCGCCTGGCCGCCGAGCAGCACCGGCTGCAGGAAGGCATCGCCGATGAAGCCGCCCAGCGGCTCCACCTCGTCCTTCACCATGGTCGCCACTTCGGCGGATTTCACCCGCTTGAAGTAAACCGGCGGAAACCGCAGCACACGATCGACCAGATCGAAGCGGATACGCCGCAGCATGCGTTCGCCGAGGCGGCCTTTGTAGGTATTGATGTAGAGTTTGAACAGGCCGTTGATGACGACCAGCAAGAGGAACACGATGCTGAGCGCGAGCAGCGTCGCCGTGCGGTCGAGCTGAAAACCGGAGAAGAACTGCACCTCGCCAATGAACGGCAGGTTGTAGTGCAGCCGCATGAACGGCAGCGTCGCGCCCGGTTGCTCGAAGCCCTTGCCCTGGATCGGGCCGTTGACGATCAGCTTCGGCAGGTCGAACGACATGAAATACGGGATCATCGAAAGCACGACGATCATCAATATCCAGAGCTGCTGCTTCCTGGTGTGCGTCCAGATATAGCGGGCTAGGCTGGGTTCCATATGCGACTGTCAGTTTGAAGGATGCAGGATGTGAAGGCACCTGGCAAATGATGTATCTGCAACGTCTTCGCCGCCAACGACAAGCTCGAAGCTGCGAGCCAGGCGAATGGGCGCCGATGGTCCGGACAGATGCAATCGGCCTCCTTCGCCACCGGCCAATGGCGGAACGGCTTGCGGCACAGTTGCGTCCGCAAGTCGAACAGCCTTGCGTGAGGCAAGATTGCGTTGTGTCGCCCGAAATCCCAACATAGAAGATGAATATGATGGATGTCACGCAACCACGCAATGCCGGCCCACGCAATGCCAGCCTGGAAGGGCACGAGCAGGCCCTGGACCTCACACGGGGAATTGCCACCTATGTCGACCACCCTCTCGTGGCCGGGCTGGCGCGCGTCATCGCCAAGCATCCGCAGGCCGATATCGCCAACGCCTTCAACCACAAGCAGGTCGCCTGCAAGATGTGGGCGCTTGACAAGCTGTTCGAAAGCGACGGCGGCCGGTTCGGGCGTATATGGGTTCTAGGTGGATGGTACGGCGTATTGCCGGCAATGCTTTTCAACGACGCCCGCTTCGACATAGCGGCGATCGACAGCATCGACATCGATCCCGAAGTCGCGGCGGTCGCCCTGACCCTCAACCGGGAGGCCGGTGACCGGTTCCGGGCGCTGACGGCAGATATGTACGCCCTCGACTATGCGGCCGGGCGGCCCGACCTGGTGGTCAATACGAGCTGCGAACACATAGCCGATCTCGGCGCCTGGCTTGCCCTGCTTCCGCGGGGTACGAACGTGCTGCTGCAATCGAACGATTATTTCAGCGAGCCGACGCACATCAACTGCGTGGCGTCACTTGCAGCCTTCGAAGCAATGGCGGCGCTGCGGGATATCAGGTTCTCCGGCGAACTGCCGACAAAAAATTATACGCGCTTCATGCTGATCGGAGCTGTTTGAAGCGCTCGCGCAGGATTTGCGCCGAGCGACAGGCGCCTTCCAGGTCGAGACGATGCGCGACTGGCGGCGGTCCTGCAAGCGCCCGGTCAATCGCTTGCGCCAGATCTTCAGGCGTCAGGTCCTGTTCCATCAGCACCGTTGCAAGACCGAGTTCTTCGAGCATCAGGGCGCGACGCGTCTGTTCGGTTTCCCCGCCGGCTGCAAAGGGAACGAGCAGGGAGCGACACCCCGCGCGCAGGACATCGCAGACCGTGTTGTAACCCGCCTGCGAGACCGACAGGCGGGCGCCGGTCAGCAGGCTGGCGAAATCCTCGCGGAACCGGAAGATGGACAGGCCCGGCGTGGCATCGCGTGCGATCGCCTCAAAGTCCTCCTTCGGCAGGTTGGGGCCGGTGATCAAACACCATGTCCAGGCGTTGTCGGCATTGCGCGCCGCTGCGACGGTGGATCTGACAAGGCTCTTTCCGGCGGCCCCGCCGCCAACCGACACCAGAACGTCGAAATGCTCGCAGGCCGCTTGCGCCGGCGGCGCGGCAACGAGCCCGGTGTAGGCGACCTCGGCCCTGATGGCGCCGGCCAGTGGAAATGTCTTGTCGATGGTTGCGAAAGCCGGATCGCCATGGACCATGACAAGGTCGAAATACCTGTTGACGAGATCGACCGTTTCCTCGTTTCGGCCAGGCTTGACGCGCTCCTGAAGGATGTCGCGGACAGACGTCGCCAAAAGCGGTCTGGGCGATGTCGCTTCGATGGCCTCGATCAGCGGCAAGAGTTCGAAACGCATCTGCCGGCGTCCAAAGGGAAACGCCTCGATAATGACGATGTCGGGCCCGCAATCCCTGAAAGCCTGCAGCAGCATCTCTGAACGGCGTTTCTTGAAATCATCGTCGATGGGTTTGCCCTGCAGGTCGACAAGCCCGGAAAATCCTTCGTCGCCGGAGGTGACAGGCGGCAGGGTCACAGATTTAACACCCGGTCCGGGAAATCCCGCGATCGGCGCTCCGCCGGTCACGACGGTTACGTCAAACCCGTCATCGACTAGCGCCGCCGCAATGCGGCTGGCGCGCGCGAGATGGCCGATGCCGAGCAGATGCTGGACATAGAAGAATGCGCAGAGCCGCTTCATTCGGCGGCCCGCCACTCCCGCTCGAACAGTTCCTTGAGCTGTCCAATGCCTGCCACATGATCGAATTTGCTTCGCACGCGCTGCTCCGCGGCGTCGCCGAGGCGGGCGCGCAGTACAGGATCGCGAATCAGGCGCTCCAGCGCCTGTGCCAGGGCAATCGGGTTTTCCGAGGAGACCAGCAATCCGGTCTCATCCGACGACAAAAGCTCTGGCACGCCGGAAATATCGGTCGACACGCAGGCAAGCCGCTGGCTGGCCGCCTCCACCAGAACATTGGGCAGACCGTCCCGGTCGCCATCCGCGGTGATCCTGCAGGCCAAAGCGAAGATATCGGCGCTGCGGTAGTGCTCGAGCACCTCCTCCTGCGCCAGCGCGCCTTTCCAGGAGACGCGGCCATCCAGTCCGAGCTTTTGCGCCAGCGCCTTGAGCCGTTTCAGTTCTTCGCCGCCGCCGATATGCTCGAAATGCCACGCCAGATCACCAGGCAAGAGGGCAAGAGCCTCCAGCAACGTATCGTAGCCTTTCTTTTCAACGGCGCGTCCGACACTCAGGATGATGACCGGTTCGGCCGGCACCGAGCCGTCATGCTGTTTTCGCGCCTCGCGGAAACTGCCGAAGCGATGAAGGTCGAGCCCATGATAGCTCAGATGCACGGACGAGTTGCCGTTGGCGAGTTTTTTCAGACGATCGAAGCCGGTTTTCGTGCAGGTGACTGTCCAGCGGGCCGAGGAAAGTTTGCTAGCCAAATCCCAGTCCGGCGAAGTCCAGATATCCTTGGCATGGGCTGAGCAGCTCCAGGGTAGGCGACGAAGCTGGCTGGCGTAGCGCGTCACCGATGCCGGGGTGTGCACGAAATGCGCATGCAACCATCCTGCTTCTTCAGGCCATTCGGCCGCTAGCACGAGCGCTTGCCCGAAGCGGCGTGCGCGATTGCGAGAAAAGTCGCGGCGGATATCGGCGGCGAGCGATCCGAGCGCGCGCCAGAAACTCGGCCGCGGCAAATTGGCAAGCAGCGAGCGAAGCACGCGTAGCGGCTCGTCATGCAGGTATTCCGGCAGGTAGTGGACGGGCGCCTTGATCTCGTCATGCACGGGATGCCGTTTTGCGTCGGTGGGCCGCCTGAGTGCGACGAGTATCAACTCGAACCCCGCGCGTTCCAGACCGAGCAGTTCCTGCGCAATAAAAGTTTCCGACAGCCGCGGATAACCCTTCAGGACCACGACGATCTTGCGACGTTGCAAGTCAGTTGATTCCTTCAACGATCGAAAGGTGGTGGCCGGCCCGCCGGTCGAGCAATTCCGCGACAATCTCGGAAATATGAGGCAGCCCTTCCAGCGTCAGATGCGGATTACTTTGTGAGGGGCGGGACCGGTCCGGCAGCGACACCAGTGCATCGGCGAATCGCTGGGAGTCCTTGGCTTCTTCCGGCAAAAGCAGCTCGATGAGGCCGAGTTGGGATGCGCGCCGAGCGCGAATCAATTGTTCCTGCCGTGGCTCGATGCGCGGCACGATCAGCGCCGGCTTGTCGAAAGATAATATCTCGCAATAGGTGTTGTAACCGCCCATGGCCACGACCGCCTTGGCGCCGGCAATCAGGTCTTCCATGCGGTTGTCGAACTCGATCATCTTGATATAGGGGATCTTAGACCCCTTCCTGAGCAGCTTGTTGCGCTTGCGGGCCGGCATGTAAGGCCCAAGCACGATCAGCGCCCTGTGCTGAAGTTGCGAATCCTGCTGATAGGCATCGAGGACGTCGTGAATCAATTCGGCACCGTCGCCGCCGCCGCCGGTGGTCACCAGGATGTAGTCGCCCTCGGGCCGGTGGCCGGGCAACTCGTTCCGCTGCAGGCTCCGTTGCAGGAAACCGAGAAAACTCATCTTTGCCCTGACAGCCGGCGGCACATCCATGCCGGTCAGCGGATCGTAGAAATCCGGCGGGCCGTAGACCCAGACCTTGTCGTAGAACAGGCCTATCTTGCGCATCACATCCCTGCGCGCCCACTCTGCTTCGAGCAGGTGCGGCGCATCCATCACCTCGCGCAGGCCAAGCACCAGCGTTGTTCCACGCGTCTTGAGATAGGAAAGGGTATCCTCGATCTCACCGCGCAGGCCGAGCGGTTCCTTGTCGACGATGAAGATATCCGGCCGGAAGGTCTCGGCTGTGTGGCGGATGATCGACTGGCGCAGCCTCAGCGTCTCATGCAGATCGATATCCTTTTCCAGGGAGGTGTATTCGCCGTTGCGTAACTTGATGACGCTGGGGATCTTCACGAAGTCGACTCGGGCGCGGTAATCGAAGGCGCCAGCGATCGTCGCACCCGAAATGATAAGCACCTGAAGTCCGCGGAAATCCTCGACGAGCGAATGCGCGATAGTCCGGCAGCGCTGCAAGTGGCCAAGCCCGAACGTGTCGTGGCTGTACATGAGAATTCGAGCGTTTTCTGCGTGCTGGGTCATTGTTGAACGTCTCTTAGAATTCTCGCCTTAAGGACCGTGAGCGACGCGCCGGCTTCGAAACCACCGTAGCTTTGAGAAATAAGGTCGCCATTTTCAATATATTTTACTTCGGTGGAATGCCTGCCAGACAGGCATTCCGATCGTCTGAGTCGGAAACTTGATGGATTGGCGAATATCGCCTTGCGGGGCCGAGACTCCTGATTGTCGTTTTGGGAGGGATCGAAAGGGAATGTGGTATCCAAAAGATCGGCAGAAATCATCCCTCTTGATTCCAAAAAGTTTCGGTGTCTCCGAAAACCATTGGGTCGGAGCGGTGCGGGTGAGTTCCGCTTTCCAGCCCGTGTAGCCAATCGTCCCACGGTTCATTGTTGTTGTGGAACTCATTTCGCGCGCCGTTGTCCTCGGTCTTGGGGGACCAAAGGTGCTGCCCAACAATCTGTTGATGGGCCGTCTGATTGTGGTTCACCGACCAGAACTGAGTCATCTGTCGCGCAAGCTAGCCGGAATTTCAGCAAGAATCGAGTGGATGTCAGCGCGGGCAACGCACCGCCCCGCCGGTGGGTGTGCAAGACCAGTTGCTGGTCGATCGTAATGGCCTCTAGTTATCTCGCAATGTTCGACCATGACCAGCCCAATTTACCACGACGCCGAGGGGGCCCGCCAGCATTTGGAGGTCATTCGTTGGCCGCATGGTCCGTTTTGCCCCCATTGCTGCAATGCCAATCCGGGAGCGCATCACTACGCTTGCCCGCAAGTCTACTCGCCCGGTGTAGTGCACCGAAGGGCGCCTGCCATTCTCTGTCACTCGCGGAATCGCCGATAGCCGTGGACAGCTCATCTTTGGCCTGGAGGTTCGTCCTACAGCTAAGAGAGGAACCGGGATCCAACCTTGTTCGCTACCGGAGAGGACGCGTTTTGACAACAATGTCTTGTCGGTAACGAAAATTGAAAGCAGGTTACTGGCCAATCGGCCTAATCTGACAACATATTAGGTTTGGCTAAATTGTCTCTTGGAGGCCTCGAAAATGCAGCAGGCAAAACGAATCCTGGTGACCGGAGGCGCGGGTTTTCTGGGATCGTTCTTGTGCGAACGATTGCTTGGAGAAGGCCACGAGGTTGCATGCGTCGACAATTTCTTCACCGGAAGCCGAAAAAACGTCTCGAGTTTACTCGACAACAGATCCTTCGAGATCATCCGCCACGACGTGACGTTTCCGCTCTATGTGGAAGTTGATGAAATTTACAATCTTGCCTGCCCCGCGAGCCCCATTCACTATCAGTTCGATCCGGTCCAGACGACCAAAACCAGCGTTCACGGCGCGATCAACATGCTGGGGCTCGCAAAGCGGGTTCGCGCCAAGATCCTTCAGGCGTCCACGTCGGAAGTTTACGGCGACCCTGAAATTCACCCGCAGACCGAGGATTATTGGGGCAGGGTAAACCCAATCGGACCGCGTGCTTGCTACGACGAAGGCAAGCGATGTGCCGAAACCCTGTTTTTCGACTATTGGCGACAGCACAAGCTGCGGATCAAGGTAGCGCGCATCTTCAATACATATGGCCCGAGGATGCGTCCTGACGACGGCCGCGTCATCTCCAACTTCATCGTGCAAGCCCTGCAGAATGAGCCGATAACAGTGTACGGCACCGGCCAGCAGACACGGTCATTTTGCTATGTCGACGACCTCATCGACGGTCTGGTTCGCATGATGCAAACGGATGACGGCGTTACCGGTCCGATCAATCTGGGCAATCCGGTCGAATTCACGATGCTCGAGCTCGCCAATCTTGTGATCGAACTTACCGGAAGCCGGTCGAGGATCATTTCTTTGCCTTTGCCCATCGACGACCCAAGACAGCGACAGCCCGATATCGGAAGTGCCTTGCGTGAGCTCAATTGGGAGCCAAGAACCGCGTTGCGAGACGGCCTTGTCAAGACCATTGCCTATTTCGAAGGCTTGGTATCGTCGGGGTATCTACGACCCGCCGCTGCCGAATGAAGACCGTCCTGGTCACCGGCGGGGCCGGCTATATCGGATCACACTGTTGCAAGGCATTCGCCGAATCGGGCTGGTCGGTCATCACGTATGACAATCTCTCGCGCGGTTGGCGCGACGCGGTCAAATGGGGCCCGATTGTCGAGGGAGACATTTCCGACGCCGAGGCCGTGTCGGCGACTCTACGACAATATCGGCCTGATGTGGTGGCGCACTTCGCCGCCTATGCCTATGTGGGCGAGTCTGTCGAGCACCCGGGACTCTATTATCGAAACAACAGTTTCGGATCGCTGGTCTTGCTTGAGGAAATGTTGAAGGCCGACGTCAAAAAGCTGATCTTTTCCAGCACGTGCGCGTCTTATGGCGTTCCGGTTCACTCTCCGATTGACGAAACGCATCCGCAGTCGCCCATCAATCCCTATGGATGGTCGAAATTCATCATAGAACGGATGGTGGACAATCTTTCGTATGCTCATGGCCTCGACGCGGTCGTGCTCCGGTATTTCAATGCGGCTGGATGCGATCCCGATGGCGAGGTCGGTGAGCGGCATGAACCGGAAACACATGTCATACCGCTCGCAATCGAGGCGGCGGTCAGGCGGGACCGGATTTTTACCGTCAACGGCATCGACTTCGATACCCGCGACGGGACCGCAGTACGCGACTATGTCCATGTCACCGATCTCGCGCGTGCTCACGTGCTGGCGGGGGAGAAACTCCTTCGCGACAAGGGTGTCCACGTCTACAATCTCGGGACTGGAACTGGAACGTCGGTGAACGAACTGGTCGATGCGGTGAACCGGGCATCGAGATCGCGCCTTCCTGTGGTTTACGGTCCGCGCAGGGCAGGTGACCCTCCAGCGCTCGTAGCCGCGGCCGGCAAGGCGCACCGGGAACTCGGCTGGGCGCCTGAGCAATCCGGAATAGACAGGATCGTCGAGACGGCGCTGGCCTGGTACCGCAGGCAATTGTGACAGGCCCGCCACCCCGCCGCCTGTCCTACCGGCGTCGAGACCTACCGCGCCGCCCGAAAGCTTTCAGTTCGCTGCCCGCGCCGGACCGAGTCGGTGGTGAGGCTAGATTAATCACGTTTTCAGCGTTAGGGCCGACTGACGAAGTAGAGCAGCGTCAGCGTCCTTTATCCTCAGCATCAGAGTCACGCACGATTTCGTGCTGACGACGTTGGTATTGAGGAACAACGAGGGAGGCAGGTCCTTGGCTGTTGACCCTGCCGTTCTCTATCCAAATGACATTGGCCGCATCACGCGCCGTTTCTACGCGGTGCGTGATGAGCAAAGTTGTCCTTTTGCCAAGCTGCCTGTCAATCGCGCGCCGCACCTGGTCCTCGAGCGCGATATCGAGCGCGTTCGTGGCCTCATCCAGGATCAGGAAGTCCGGATTGCGCAATACAGCGCGTGCCAGGCCAATGCGCTGTCGCTGTCCGCCGGAAAATCGCAGCCCCTCTTGCCCGATCCAGGTATCGTATTGCTCAGGAAGGTCCTCGACGAATGACGCGACGCCGGCACTGCGGGCAGCGACAATGATCTCTTCTTCGGCCGCATCGGCTTTGGCCATCCGGATATTGTCTGTCACCGTGCCCTCGACGAGGTCGACGTCCTGACCCGTTACTGCGATCTTGGACAACCAGTCGTCCCGCCTGATGTCTTGGAGCCGGGTGCCGTCAATCTTGATGTCGCCAGAGGTCGGTTCGTACAGCCGTAGGAGGAGGTTCACGATCGTCGTCTTGCCAGCGCCACTTGCGCCGATCAGCGCGGTGGTTTCTCCGGCTGGAATTTCGAACGACAGGTCAGTCAGGACCGGCGTATTTTGATCATATCCAAAGCTTACGTGCTCGAAGACGATACTCGCGTTCAAATTTTCGAGCGCGATGGTCCCCTGCGATGGATATTCCTTGTCCTCGGACTGAACCATCTCCAGGACTGAGCGCAGTTGCGGCTGCAACTGCGCCAGAAATAGCAGATTGCTCTCGAACTCCTGCGTATGCGGCTGCAGCCGATAAAGCAGCGCGACGGCGGCCAGCGTCACCTCGAAGCTGATGTGCCACCACCCGGAGACCAGGACGATAGCCCCCAACATTCCCAGATAGCCGATCTCGGTTGTTGGGCCGATCCAAGACGAAAGGCGAATCATGGACAGCGATGCCTTGCGCGCGGCCGCCGACGATTGCACGAAGCGGCGCTGATGAAGCGCCTCCTGTCCATAGGCCCGGATGGTGCGCAACGCCTGGAGCGTCATAAGCATGTGTTCGCCGAGCGATTGATGGATCTTCTTCACCTGATGGCCCAGATCCCGCGCAGGTCGCGAAAAGATGCGCAAGATCGCCGAAATCGCGATTGAGCCAATGGCAGCGATCACCAGGATCTTCAAGGAGATCGTGAAGAGAAAGACGGCGAACACGAAGATAGAGCAGCTGTTGATGATGAGTCGGGTCACCGCACCATAGGCTTGAGCCACGAGCCACGACTCGGTCCCGAGCACCTCCATGAGCTGCGATTGTTCGTGCCGTTGGATGTGTCCGAAGGCGACCCTGAGATATTGTTCGTGGACGAGGTTGCGCACCCGTTCGCTGATTCGTTCGCCGATGCTGGAGCTTATCAACGAATATAGCAGCGCCAGTGCTCCACGCGCGAGAATGAGCAGGAGGATCGCGAAGGCGAGCCGGGTAGGACTACCGAGCCAGGAGATTGCCAGACCCAGCGCTCGGCCCTGAAGGCCATTTCCAGTTTCTGTGATCCGGTCGGACACCAAATAGAGGAACAGCAGGATCAGGGTGATGCCGAGCGTCTCGGCCAGGGATGACAGAAAGCCAAGCGCAAGCAGCGCGGGCGTCGCCCACCGCGGCTTGCCGACGATGCGAAGCAGGTGCGAAAGATCGCGCAACGAAGCGCGGACCGCACCGCGGCGAATGGCGCCGTTCGCATCGCTCATTTCAGTTCCCCGGTCGGGAAGCGTACGATCGCCTGCGGGCGGACAGGCGGGCGACCGCGCACCAGCTTTGTCGCGGCGCGCTTGGCCAAATGCGCCCCGATCCAGGGCAAATCCACGGCGATTATCCGCATGGCGATCGCGGGATGACGGCGAAGCAGCAGTGACAGGATCGGGAGCACATAGTGCGGGTGCCTCTGGCGCAAAGTCCGCTCCAGGAGCCACGCCGAATAGAAATGCAGGCCCTCACGCAGCTTAGATGCCGCTTCCGGATGGCGGCCGAGCATCTCGTCCACCACCAGTATCCAGGACCGCAGCATGCGAGTCATGTTGCTCGACATATTTCCCGGCAGATAGCGATATCCCACCAGCGGCTCTTCGACGACTTCGAAGTGGTATCTTTCGGCGACTCGACAGTAGAAGAGGATATCTTCACAACCTTGCGCGCCGGCCTCACGCAGTCCGCCTTCGAAACCGTTGGCGTCGATCAGCGCCTGCCGATGTACCAAGGCGGCGCTGCCATTGCCAACGAAATTGCCGTGGAAAAGGCGCTCAAGCACATCGCCCCGCCAGTTTGGCCGATGCCGATCATCCGTTACCGCTCCCTGCGCATCGATGACCAGATACCAGCAGTAGACGAGCCCCACTTTCTCGTCCGCCCGATCGAACGCGGCCAGTTGCCGTTCTATCTTGGTCGGCGCCCAGAGATCGTCGGCATCGACGAACGCAATCAGATCGGATCGCGCCGCTTGCCAACCCGTGTTGCGCGCAGCGGCCACGCCGGCATTTTCCTGCTCGATCAGCCGGACACGCGGATCGGTCTCCGTGTGACGTCGGGCTATGGTGACAGTCTGGTCGCGCGAACCATCGTCGACGACAATAATCTCGAGCGCGCGGTGAGTCTGCGAGCGAACGCTGCGGAGCGTCTCCTCGATTGTATCTTGCGCGTTGTGAGCGGGGATAATGACACTGACGAGTTCGCCGTTCATTCGAGCACGGCCTCTAGCATGGCAACAAAGTCATCGAGCGAACGATCCCCGCGCATCTCGATGCGGGGAAGGTCGATCAGATCGCAATCGAGATCCGCCGGCCCAGATCTGGCGCCGAACCCGATTCGATAGCCGCATTCCTTCGCCAGCCGGCC
This sequence comes from Mesorhizobium sp. LNHC221B00, assembly GCF_000502935.1. Taxonomy (NCBI): domain Bacteria; kingdom Pseudomonadati; phylum Pseudomonadota; class Alphaproteobacteria; order Hyphomicrobiales; family Phyllobacteriaceae; genus Mesorhizobium; species Mesorhizobium sp. LNHC221B00. The sequence continues at coordinate 479,019 of NZ_AYWR01000003.1, forward strand.
AAGCCGTCGGTCGGTGACAGAGAAGGGCGCCGCGAACGCCGTCGTTGGCCGCCCAGTCCAGCGCTCGATGAACATGCGCGAGCGCAGCAGCTCGGCGGCCAGCTCGGAGCTCGAAAGACCGTCGATTGCGCGATGCGTCGCCAGATGGCTTCCGAAGAATGCACCTTCGGCTGCAAGGCGCCCCACCGTCCGGGCATCCATGAGCGGTGTCGGCGGACCGCTGTCTGCATCCCACAGCGCGTTTTCACCCACTAGGTCCGTCACAAGGAACACTTCCGCGGTAAAGTCGTTCGCGCGCAGGGTTGGCCAGGCATGGTCCGCAAAGTTCTGAAAGCCGTCATCGAACGTTATGAGCACCGGGCGGCCCACGAAAGGGTGACGGTTGGCGATAAACCATCCCAGCTGTTCCGACACGATCGCGTGAAAGCCATTAGCGCGCAGCCATGCCATCTGGCTGTCGAACGCGGCGGGCGTGAAGCGATAGCGGGCGAGAGCGGCCGGACCATCATCGCAGACGCTGTGATACATCAGAACGGGGATGCGCTGCCGCCGCTCGTTGCGCGCCACGTAGCTGCGCCGCGCCCGCGCCCCACCCCAGACGACGTTTCGCGCGACCTCGATTTCGACGGGCGCCAGGATCGAGACATAATCGACCGTCGGTTCCGCCGCCAGCTCTTCCGGGGACAAGCGGCGGAACCGGTCGATGCGATAGAGTTCCGTCTGGATCGATCGCTCAAGGACGAGGCCTTCGGTCGCTGCCAGCGTCTGCGAGATTACTTGCGCACCGAATTTATTATCCCAATCGAAGCCTGTCCGTTCCATATTGTCACCAAGCACGAATGCGTGCGCGCTGATGAAACTGCCGCCGGGCGCCAACGCGTCGACGAGTTTTGTGGCGAAGCGCCGCAACGCGTCCAGATCATCCAGGTAATAGAGCACTTCCGAGCAGACGATCAGATCCATCTCACCTGGCAGGGTATCCGCGCTCAAATCCAGGACCCTGAATTCGACATTCAGCTGGTCCCTGCATCGTGCGCGCGCTCGCGCGATGGCAACGGCGGAGATGTCCGTTGCAGTCAAATGGCCCACTCGGGGCGCCAGTTGCCGCGTGAAATGGCCCTCCGCGCACGCCAGCTCAAGCGCCCGTCCTATCGGACCGGCCGGCAGAATTTCGAGCTGCCGCTCATATTTTTCTTGCTCATAGGGCGAACCGTAGTTCCAAGGATCCGCAGTCACGAAAAAGCGATCCCAGAATGACGCGCGATCACCGTCGCGCCTTCCCTCAACCTGTGCAGGACGCGGCGGTGCGGAAGGTTCCGTCGCTTCGGTGTTTGGCCGCGCCAGCCGTTGCGCTGCCGTTGTCAATTGCGCAAGTCTGCCGTAGTGACTGTCCCGATCAGACCGTCCGGCCATTCGCAGCAACGTCTGTGCCGTGAGCACGTTTGTTTTGTCGGCCCCGGCGCCCCGTTGCAGGGTCGGCACAGGCGATCGGCTCGCAACCCGCGCGGCACCCTTCCACAAACGGAATGCCATGCGCTTAAACCCGGAGAGGTCGCGTGTGAGCTCTTGAGGAGGCATGACATCTAGGATCAATTCAATCCAGTGTCGCTTTGTCACTGTCCCGAGTGCACCGAACTGAACCAGGGCCGCGATCTGGCCATCCACCATTAGGTAGGCATAGATTTGATCGATCCCTTCCGGCAGTTTGGTCGAGGTCGGATTTCGAGCATCGATGCGAATCCCAAGTGTCCGCGCCAGCCTGCGAGGAGCGGCAAGGTCGTCGAAGTCGAGAAGCATTTGCTCGAGATGATATTGCACGCGACGACCCGCAACCGGATCGCTCCAGATATAGCCGAGTTGATCGACCAAATCGATGAGGGGGCCGCCGAACCTGTCCCATCTGGCAGCCAATTGCTGCGGCGTCGACAGACTTCCTACCACCAAGCCGTCGAAGACCACCTTGGCGATCTCAGGCGCCCATTCATATCTGGCCGGGAGAGCGCGTAGGATGTGCGGGTGGATTGGGCCGCCGCCGTTGCCGCAATCCGATGCGGCGTTCCACAACGCAAACCATGCGAGTGCTTCGGAAGCGGCGCGCCCGTCCGCCGAATTCGCTCCGTTGGCGTGCGCGGACGCCGGGCGTTTCACCCGGGGGTCGGCAGAAAAGCCTCGGGCGATCACGATTTCGGCGTCCGCCAGCATCTGCGTCGAATTGCGCGTGAGCGAGTTGGGGCTGGCTCGATAGAAGGCCAGCGGCTCGTCAACCATCACCCAACGGTTTCCGAGACGTGCGACGCGCTGCCACAAATCCCAGTCCTCACACGTGCGCAGCGACACATCGAAGCCGCCTAACTCGACGACTGTCGCCCGGTCAATCAGCAGCGCGTGAGTACGGATGGCACAGCGTCGCGCGAATGTCTCGAATGGTTGGATCGCAACCTCCGGGGCGATGCTCGGTGGGGTGAGTTCGCCATCGGGCATCACTCGCCGAGAACCGCAATACGCAGCCACAGAACCGGGCTCGGCTTCCAGTGCGGTCAGCATTTTCGCGAGAAAGCTGGCGTCCACCCAATCGTCGGCATCCAGGAACATTAGCCAGCGTCCGCGCGCTGACGAAATCCCCTTATTGCGCGCGCCGGCGGCGCTGTGTGCCGAAGAGTTCAGCGTCCGAAATCGGGCATCGCGCCCAACGTGACCGGCGATAATTTCGGCGGTGCCATCACTCGAGCCGTCATTGACGACAATCGCCTCCCAATCGGCAATGTCCTGACCGAGGAGACAGTCGAGTGCTTGTGCGAGCGTCAGTTGCGCGTTGCGCGCGGGCACCACGATTGAAACCAAGGGATTGTCCGCCACGTCTCCCTACCCGCGCTTGGTTCGGAGGTAGAACAGGATTCCTGAAGCATAGCCGGCGATTTCATGCCAAAGGAACCGATCCTCGGTAATCCTGCGTCCAAGCAGCCTTCTGCGAACTCTGCCGAGGTACCAAAGCGGCTTCCATTTGAAAGCCTGTTTTAAATTCGCCTTGACGCCAGTTCGTTCATGCTGGACGAGCAATGCGGCCGCGTGACCGCGCATGTAGAAGTAGATTTGCTTAGCCAGACCGTCCATCGTCCGCCTGTGGAAATGGAACGCGACGGAGGTTGGCTGGTAAAGGCAGTCATATCCGTTGGCGAGCAACCGATACCAATATTCGGAGTCGCCTGAACATCCAGCCTGGCCGACGTCGAGGCGTTCGTCAAACAATCCCGCGCGGTCAAACACCTCGCGTCGAAAGGCCATGCTGGCACCGGCGCCGATTTTCCAGGCCGGGAACACGTCGTGCTTGCTGGCAGCAAAGTCGGCCGCGCGGAAAAATTGAGGCCTGTAGCCTTGCCCGAAGCTCCAGAACGTCTCGAAATAAAGCTGGGCTTCGGTGGCAATTTCGGCGGGCAGTACAAGGCCCGTCACTGCGCCGATCGAAGGTCTGTCGAATGCCGTGATCAGCTGCTCAAGCCATTGCGGATGAAGCAAGACGTCGTCGTCGGTGTAGGCGATGATTTCCGAGGATGCGCGCTTAGCGCCCCGATTGCGGGCAATATCCAAGCCAGGTCGGTCCTCGCGGACGTATATTGCGCCGGCAGCGAGTGCTACCTCGCGCGTTTGGCTGCCTGTCGATGCGTTGTCGACCACGATGACTTCTGCCGGCGGGACGCTTTGCTGTGGAAGCGAGGAGAGGCAACGCCGCAACTCATCCGGCCTGTCGCGTGTGCATATGATCACGCTGGAGTTCGGTAGGTCCGGAAACGGTGGAGCTGGTCTTCGGTCAGGCGAGGCCGCGATTGGGGCGGCGCGGCATTCACCGTCGCTCCCTCTAAGAAGATGCCCGACTGGAAGCCCGCCGCGCCACAGCACGATCATGCCAGAATCGCAATCCTTGGGAGCAGCTTCAGTGTCTAAATCCACGTGCCGGATACCTGAGCAGCCATCCGGGCCAAACAGCTTGTGCAGTTCTGAGTTCAACAAATTTGCGCGCCGATTCGGCGTGACGGACATCTTCACCAGCTCATTTCGCCATAGAGGGGCCGAAATTCGTTCTTGTCGTTCCGCATTCGTCTCACGCATATCTTGAGCCATTGAGGAACCAGTCGGGCCCTGCAATACTCTTCGAGCATATTGGGCATGCGAGAGATCGCAACGCCCGGTTCCATCACAAAGAACCTCCTCAGCAGCTCGCCGGCTGCGAAAAATCGTCCCTCAATCAAAGCTCGTGTAGCAAGCCAATGAATCATGTCGAAGAAATGGGCGTCGAAATCGCTCGCGAATGACGGATATTTTTCACGAAATTCGGCAAGGACGATTTCGCAGGAACGAAGCATTTGCATGACATCGCTCGACATATTGACGTTCGTCATCCGGTAACCGACAAGGTACTGAGGCACGAGGCGAAATTCGTAATTTTCCGCTATCCTTAGGCACATTAGAAGATCCTCGCAGCCTTGTGCGTTCCTGGCTCGCAAGGACGGATCGAATTGTCCCACCCGCTCGAATGCGGAGCGACGTAGGAGCATCGAACTTCCGTTGCCGACCAGGTTTTGTCTGCACATGCGCTGGAGAACGTGACCTTCGGCGTCAGGCTGATGGCGCAGCGAGAATACCCGACCATCCTGGTCGATATGCGCAAACCAGCAATATGCCAAGCCGGCCGAGGAGCCACCTTCCCGCAAGGCGCGCAATTGCAGTGCGATTTTCGAGGGAGCCCAAAGATCATCTGCGTCGACGAACGCCAGAAACTCCGCGTCCGTGGAAGCCGCGCCGCGGTTGCGAGCGTGCGCAACGCCGCCATTCGACTGCCCTATGAGGCGTATACGTCGATCTTTCTCGGCATAGGAGGCTACAATTGATGGGGACTCGTCCGTCGAACCATCGTCCACCACGATAATGTCCAATGCCTGGTAGGTCTGCTGGCAGATGCTGGTCAGGGTGGAGCGAATGGTTCGCTCGGCATTGAACATAGGGACTATGACGCCAACCGTGGCTTTGTCCTGGATCATCGGCGACTTCGTTTTCTCCCCCTGGAACGGTAAAAACGGCTGTGCTGCCATGCTGTCAGTACTGCTCTTCAATGATCGGCGAATTCGCGGCGAAAATTACTCGGGCGTTCCCAGCCGCCTCACCAGGAATTGCGATCGCGACAAAATCATGTCGAAATCCAAGAAGCAGGCGCGAGATCCATCGCGCTCAATCGCTGTTTCATTAGCTTTTCCTGATTAATCCAGTCAACCCACAGGCTCGGATCGGCGACTCCTGATCGTGACGCTGTTCGGTCGGACCCTGTGAGGGCAGGGCCGGGGAGTCGAGCGGCACTGCCGGACGCCGGGGAACTATCGCTTCTGGTTCATTGGAGACGGCAAGCCACTCGCGGCTTCGTCAGCGCCTAGTCCAGCCATGCATGGCGAGTTCTCCCGGATGTTCGTCCCATCATCGCAATTCATGCAAAGAAGATCGTTATCGCGTGAGGTAGGTCCATGCAAATCAATAACGCAAGATCTCACGCCCTAGCCGGGCCTAGTGTGCACAGGCAGCTTATATAACTTCCGTTCAAAACTGTTTCCTTCTGGAATTTCAAGACAGAGCCTTGCTGGATCAGGGAATGCTGGATGATATTTGCCGATCTTGTTCACGCTGACCCGAAATTGAAGACTTACCCGCGAACTTATTGCAGAATGGTGAGATGGGTGACTCAAGCGGGCTCATATGATATATATGAGCTGTTGCTAAATTAGCGCTGCCACGTGGTGCTGACTTTGGCAAGGAGCGCGCGGAACGTACACTGCAAGCCAACGGGATTGGCCCAAAACCGGCTCCGGGATGTTGAGGTGATGAATATGGCTGTTGCCGAAGCTTTTGTGCGAACTGAGTTACTCAATGACGCTGGCCATCGCGCACGACCGGTTTTCACCTCAAGGGGGAGACACTCAAGGGGGAGACAGATGACAGATGACGCCGATGCAACGTTGGCGCGGGCACTTACGCAAGAGTTCCTGGTCGCATGTGAATTGCCGTCTTCGATCGAGTCCTACGAGCTCTTCGCGAAGAAGGTCATCGCGGCTGCACGGGTGCGGGATGAAAGATGGGAAGATATTTCATCTGCGCCCAAGGACGGTACCAGGATTCTCGTGCTTTGCCCCCATGCGCGCATCTTTTCGGATATTCATATCGACTGGTGGTCGGATGGCCCCGGCAAGCCGCGCTGGGCGCAGTCAAGCCCGAACGAGCAACCGAAGTTCTGGCGTGAAATCCCAGCCGGGCCGGGGCAAAGTCACGACCTACCCGTAGGAAAACGCGACCGCCGTCGCTGATTGTGGGCTGCTACAGATCCTCCCGACGTTTCTCGTAAGATCCGGCGCGAGTTCCACAATGGTAAGGAGGCCATCGTCCTCGTTCCCGCCGGCCGCAACCCTCGCCCGACGATATCAGCCACGAGAGGCTGCAACTGGCTAGCGTATTGGGCCTGTAGCTCGGCGTCCCCCGACGCAATGGGTCGCACGGTCGAACTGCGACGTGGCCCTCTTGGCGTCTCCGAAGACGTTGGCTGAGACTGGGAGTGATGACACTGGTGCGCTCGTAAGCTTGCTCAGCAGAGATAGAAGAGCATCGCGCCACCTGGCGCGCTGAATGGCAGCTATCCAGCTCACTGAGGATGATTGGAATAGACCAGCCGGTTACCGATGTGCCCGCACGCTCCTCGATGCACAGCCGCAATGGCTAAGCCGTTTGCGTATCAAAGCCACGTGAGCGTCGCGACCGTGGGTATCATCGCGCCGGATAGCCGTATCCAGTTCAGCCAGATCATGCCGTGGAGGCTGCCACCTTCCAGTTGATCGACCATGCAGGCATATCGAAGGCGTGGTCTCAATGATCGTGTAGGACACGGCGAGGCCGCTGTAAGGATGTCCCGAAACGGATCAACCGCGTTTGGCACCGCAATTGCTTGTTCTGAAAGACAAGCGGGATACTTCCTACATGATCGAAAGTGATCCTAAGGTTGGCTGCAATCGATGCAAAGTGCCCCTTACTGGTGTCACTGGGTCTCAAGGGTCCGACCTGTTAGCTTGCCCTAGTTGCGGCCTCTCGGACACTTACGACAATGTCATGCTTGAACTTGATCAGCGCACCGCGGAAGCACTTTCTCGTGCGCTCTGCCAACCCGTCCCGCCAAAGGCGTATCGTTTCGCACTGCTATTTCGGGCAGGGACGCGATAGGCTCAACACAAATATCGACCTCGGAATTGTGCGGTGACAACTGATGATTTGGGGGGGGCCGACACGGCCGGCTGAAGACAACGAACCCCATGCGTTCGTGATCGCACAAAACGGACCGAGGCTTTTCGAGCCAACAGTTTCAGGCACGAATAGGCCTCGGCGATGGGTGAGACGCCGAGGCCAGTGGACATGAACGAATCACATGGCATGTCCGCAGTAACGATGCGCCTGAATTCTCCAACAAATGATAAACCGGCATGCAACCTGAACTGGCGGCAAGGGGAGGATCTCGGCTCGGGTATGCGCTTGATATCATCTGGCATCCGCCTGGTCCGCGCATTCTTCAGTGGCGCAGCCTTACTGCCAAGCCGATGCAGAATGCTATGTCGGAGCCAGCCTCTCGCAGGGTGAGTTCATACGCGTGGTCGAAGCCTTGATCGTTCGCCGGTAGGCGTCAAGTTCCAACAACTCTCTGACCGGCAACGGTATTGCCATAGCCCCCAAGGCGCAGTGCCCCTGGTGAGCGTACAGTCCGGCACTACGGTCAGTCCATTCCACAACTTGGATGATGCAGGCATGCAAAGGGACTAGCCCCGTCGTCCCAAGGTTTGATCCATTCAAATTCCCAAGCGATTCACCACCGAACGGTTTTGCACCCCAGGTCCACGGATTGTGCGTCCTCACCCGTATCGGCAAAACCTCAGTTGTGAATACGTGAGCAAGAGAGTTGTTGCGGGCTCTGTCGTGACTGACCGTTCCTCGCAATTAGACAACCGCCATGACCCCGGCACCACCCGCAGCAGCCTCAATGACAGCGTCATCGACGGCTGGGTGTCGTGTTGGGCTTAACAGCTCGCAAGGCCTCTATGCCGAATCCGGCAGCAACGACAAGGCAGAGGGTCAGGAGCCCAATTGCGATGATATGCGAACCCGAACAGCAAGCCGAAGGCCACAAAAGCGGCTATTCGCGCGGGTTCCGGTCCAAAGCCTGACACAGGCGGCATCCCGATCGGAACAATCGTCACGACGACCATGGCAACAAAGGTTAGCCACGCGGCAGTCCGGCAGAACGCCATTACGGGAAGGTCCGCACGTCCCGTTTCAGGTGCGGCCAAACTGGTGGCCATGTGAAGGGTCGCAACCCCAGACGGTTCAAATCCGCGGCAGCTTTTGTTGGCAACGATCAGTGCTGCGGGATCCTTCGCAGGATCAGTTCCCCAAAGGCCAACCGCGCGCGACGTCTGCCTGGTGTCGAGAGGTCAGTTGGAGTTCCGGCCTGTCAATGAGCTACAGCTAACTTGGTAGGCGCCGTATGCTGTGTCGGGCTCTTGAATAGGACTAATATGGTTCAAATTCTGACAGCGGCGTGCGCTGTACGCCCGGAGAGAGATTGAAGATGGGAAAAAGGAAGTCACGCACCAGGCCGGGCGGCGACCTGCCCGTTGTGCAGGGCAACAGGCCCAAGGCGATAGCACTTGCCGCCTTGCATCTGAGCGAAGCGCTGTTGCTTGAACTGGAAGCATCCGAGATACTCACGGCCAGAGAAATCAGGGGGGTGCTGAAGGACGCCGCAACGACGCTGCGGAATGCTGCAACGCAAGTGGACAACCGAAGTTGCATGGTGGCGAGTGAGATGGTCGAGGCCATCCGAGAAAGTTTCAAGAAAAGCAAAGCCTGATCCGCGCCCGACGGGCGCTGTTCGCCAGATTGGCTCCGGCCAACCCGACGTCGCTTCCTATTCCAACAGGCGTAGCTAATATAGGCTACTCATCTGCTCGAGCCTGATATACACTAACCCGGGTTGTCAAAAGGAGGGGTTGGTGGGGTTCAATGGTATCTGCATCGCATCCATTTTTGACCGGGAACGAAAACCGTCCCTCATCGACCCGACTTGACGATGATGACAAGGATTACGTCAAAGCGCTCGGCTTCGCGCTGAGGCGGTATCCGGCTGAAACGGCGATCGTTGATCAAGGGCAGCACGCTGCTCGTGTCTTTATAATCGAGTCTGGCTGGGGATGCATATCGCACAATCTGGCCGGCGGTCAGCGTCAGATCCTGGATTTTGCATTGAAGGGCGACGTCGTCCTGCCACACTCTTTCCCAGGAACTGCTCCGGAGACGTTTGTCGCACAGACCGATCTTGCGGTATTCGAGGCATCAACCAAGACGTTTGCGCTTGCAACCGCCAAATCGCCTCGCATAGCTTCCCTATTTCTTGAAACTCTGGTCCATCAGCGGGCGCTTGTCGCCCAACATCTGACAAATGTTGGTCGGCGCAGTGCGTTGACGCGCACCGCACACCTGCTGCTCGAACTGAGGACGCGCTTGGAGCGCGTGGGTGGTGTCGCCCGCAATGGCTATTCTTGCCCGCTTACCCAGTACGACCTCGCCGACGCGCTAGGGCTGACGCCTATCCACGTCAATCGCATGTTGCGAGAATTGCGTGAACGCAAGCTTCTGGAGTTCCGTCAGGGCCATGTCCGGATCCTGGATAGAGAGCGCATCGCCAAGTTTGCAGGCTTCGATGACAGGTATATCGACAGCTGACGCATGTCCTCCCTCTGCATCCCCGAGACGGTCCATTTCGGCCACCGCGGCGGTCTATGTGGCCCAGTGCGTCGTGTTTCGCAACCCAAATAGCACGAGCCTTTGCCGAGGTTATGCAGGGATACCGGGGCGATCTTCCTCTCGCCAAATGAACTCATTTTTTTTACGCTTCTTTAACTTACATTAGTGAGAGCGTACAGTTTCGCTGATAGCCTGCATACGTTGGACGCGTGGCGATGGCGGGGGCCTGGGAACGCACAGTCTGTTATCTTTGACGCGAACAGAAAATCGTTTGCACTATTTCGCTTGTCTCGAAATCCCCGTCTCGCGCCGGTCTCGAACTTGGGTGTTGTTTACGGGTGAGTGGCATGATTACGGCAATTCAAACAGGCACCAAACCGATCCGTGGGCTGGAACTCGTCGGTCAAAAAGGCGGGGCAGGGGCAATACGTCTTCACGGAAAGGCGACTGCCGAAGCCTGTCTGGTTCTGCTCGATGAACGTGTGCTTGACCGGCAATGCCTGGCGCAAAGCTTGACCACTTACCGTGTCGGGAAAGACATCCTGTCATTCGGCTCGATCGATGAATGGCAGTCGTGCGAGAATAAGCCGCCAGTTTCGGCAGTTCTGCTAAACCTGGGAAGCCGCAAGGCCAGTGATGCAAAGACAGGTGACGCGATAGCCGACCTCGTCAAGAAGGCCCATCCCGCCCCAGTTGCGATCTTGGCCGACACTGATGAGTTGGAGCAGATTCTCAAGGCCCTGAGCTACGGCGCCAAAGCATATATCCCCTCATCCCTCCGCTTCGAAATTTGTGTCGAAGCCATAAACTTCGTCATCGCTGGCGGCACATTTGTTCCGGCAAGTAGCCTTGCAGGGCTGCACAAGACCAGTAAGGCTGATGTCGAAATGCCAAGATCTATGGCGAGCGTGTTTACCGAGCGGCAAGAGGACGTTGTCCAAGTTCTCAGACGCGGGAAGGCGAACAAGATAATCGCCCACGAGCTCAACCTTCGAGAAAGTACAGTCAAAGTTCATATCCGAAATATCATGAAGAAGTTGAAGGCAACCAACAGGACTGAGGCTGTCTACATGCTGAACGAGATGTTCCCCGGCGAGAATCATTCGTTACGCGCGAGTTGAAGCGCTATTGCGTGTTTATCTAGATTGCCTTGTTTTGGAGAGAGTTCTCAGCCGCGACTCTCGCAAACTGCGCTGGCGTAGGTTGTAACTACAGTTCACAAGCACTTCGAGATTTGCGTCGGCTCCGGCTGGCGCGCTTCTCAGAGGAAACCTTGTTGGAGATCTGTGTCGCGCCTGAGCGGGCTGCAAGCATAATGACTGGTCGAATTTCCTTTTTTGTTTTGAGTGGGGGAGTTGGTTTCGGGCTATGGCCGCTGTCTCGGAAGGACAACCCGAAGCAGCAACGCCGAGATTCCCATCCATCTGATAGCATCGGAGCGGAACGCAGACAGCGTCCGGTCTGACCTTGCCCGAATTGGCCTTTCTGGTGGATGTGCCATCTCCGTACCGATCGGACGCAACACAGCTGCTGCCGTCCCTACTGCGACGCTGCACACGATCGCTTGCCATGGCGTGGGGATTTGTTCTCATCGCGCGATCTGATCATGCGATCTCCACCAGCCTGGAACTCTGAGAAACAATCGAGAAGGGCGTGCCAGCTGCGGAGGAAGGCAGCGTTGTTGTGTTTGGCCTGCGTCCAGTCGCCCTGAAGCTGGATTTGGCTATGTCGAGGCCGGGGCGCCCGCGGCGTGAAATCGACATTCGCAATGTGCTTCGGTTCATCGAGAAACGCGAGCCCGAGGTGGCAAAAAGCTACCTCGGCACCCGGCTCATTTTTCTGGAACACAGGCATCTTTCTGCACCGCGCGAGCACCATGCGCGAAGCCTTTCTTCGACACCGTCCCCGAGATTTGGACTCGCGCTGAAAAAGCCCTGGATGCGGCGACGACAAACGACTCTGGTACCTATCTTCCGCTCAATCTCTATGCGTCAGACCCGGCGACTTCCATTGACTACGCCATTATGGAGAAAGTCAGCAATATCGCTTTGGTACCTGTAAGCTTCACTTGGAGCGACCTTGGCTCCGGGCAGTCATTGCTGGATTCAGGCATGACCGATGAGAGCGGAAATGTAGTGATCGGCGATGTCGTTGCCGTAGACTGCGAGAATTCCTGTCTGCGCAGCCGCGGCAGATTGTTGTCGGCAATCGGGTTGAAGAACGTTGCCGTTGTCTCGACAGCCGATGCGAACTTCGTGGCCCCAGTAGCCGAAAGCCAGCATGTAAGGCGTGTTGTCGAGCGGCTTGGGAAATGTTACCTCCTCGAAACCAAGCTCACGCCTTCCCATAATCATGTTCTGCTGCCGGCGCCTGACGCGAGCGTGTTGCACACTTGCTTTCAATGAGCATCGCCGCACTGGTCGACCGTGGGAGTGAACGAACGCTACGGAGGCTTCCACAAGGCGCCGCGCCGCCTGGAGCCATTGAACGCCTTGCACCTGACAGTTCGGACCGCGGATCTAACTAATTGGCTCGCAACGGACCGTCATAGACCGTTACGGCGCAATCGATCTTGGCTGCGACCACAGGTCTGTGTTTGTCGTCATATACTTGGACAGCCAGCGCACTCTTCACACCGTCATGCCATTCGTCTTGCGCTATAGCCACGAGCATCCTGATGGCGTCGGCCTGCGCCTCGGCAATGCCACGGTATTCGGTACCTTCTGTGTCGGGCGAGCGTGTTTTGCCATCTTGGATGTCGAAAAAAAACACAGGCATTAATTATCTCAATCTTGTGAAACTGCGACGTCAAAAATACCGGTCGCGAAAGCGCTTAGGCTGTGCTGGCGCCAGTTCTTAAGTCAATTTCTTGACACGGGACAGCAACCGCAGGTGGGAACCAAACGGAGCTGTGCACAACTTGGTAGAAGTTCCATCACAAAATGTAACAAGGGCTACAATCCGTTACCTAGCGCGTCAGAACACACGCAAACCAATGTGACCTCGCGCTACGATCGGGCGATTCTCGGGGAGCCAATTCAGGCGGTATGAGTAAGAGCTGGGAGGCTTTTGTGCTAATGTCGCCGCTTGATCGCTATCTATTCAGCCATCTGGAGTTTTCCAGTCTTGACCCCCAGGATCGTCGGCGAGGCCTTGCCCAACAGCTTCGAATTCGAAACCGAGGCGCTGATAAAGCCGTCCGGCTTCCGCGAATATGACGCCCGCTGGTGGTTTGGCCACCCCGGTTCGGCTGTGCCGCCGGANCAGGCGCTCGGCATGGGGCTTGGCACGCTGATCCGCCGTCTCGGCGCCGGCCCCGACATCGTCACCGGGCATGATTTCCGTTCCTATTCATTGTCGATCAAGCTGGCGCTGGTGTCCGGATTGATGGCCGCGGGCGCACGGGTGAGGGATATTGGCCTGGCGCTGTCGCCAATGGCCTATTTCGCCCAGTTCGCGCTGGAAACCCAGTCGGTGGCCATGGTCACCGCCTCGCACAACGAAAATGGCTGGACCGGCGTCAAGATGGGAGCGGCGCGGCCGCTGACCTTCGGACCCGAGGAGATGAGCGCGCTGAAGGCGATCGTGCAGGCCGGAGATTTCGACCTTGTCGGCGGTGGTTGCTATGATTTCATCCGCGATTTTCGCGCCACCTATCTCGACGACCTGACCAAGGACAAGCGTATCGCGCGAAAGCTGAAAGTGGTCGCCGCCTGCGGCAACGGCACCGCCGGCGCCTTTGCCCCGCAAGCGTTGCAGCGCATCGGCTGCGAGGTGATCCCGCTCGATACCGAACTCGACCACACCTTTCCACGCTACAACCCCAACCCCGAAGACATGCAGATGCTGCATGCCATAAGGGACAAGGTTCTGGAGACCGGCNGCTGTCGCCAATGGCCTATTTCGCCCAGTTCGCGCTGGAAACCCAGTCGGTGGCCATGGTCACCGCCTCGCACAATGAAAATGGCTGGACCGGCGTCAAGATGGGAGCGGCGCGGCCACTGACCTTCGGACCCGAGGAGATGAGCGCACTGAAGGCGATCGTGCAGGCCGGCGATTTCGATCTTGTCGGCGGTGGTTGCTATGATTTCATCCGCGATTTTCGCGCCACCTATCTCGACGACCTGACCAAGGACAANAGGACAAGCGTATCGCGCGAAAGCTGAAAGTGGTCGCCGCCTGCGGCAACGGCACCGCCGGCGCCTTTGCCCCGGAAGCGTTGCAGCGCATCGGCTGCGAGGTGATCCCGCTCGATACCGAACTCGACCACACTTTTCCACGCTACAACCCCAACCCCGAAGACATGCAGATGCTGCATGCCATAAGGGACAAGGTTCTGGAGACCGGCGCCGATGTTGGGCTGGGTTTTGACGGCGACGGCGACCGCTGCGGCGTCGTCGACAATGAAGGCAACGAGATTTTTGCCGACAAGGTCGGCGTGATGCTCGCGCGCGACATCTCCGGCCAGTACCCGGGTTCGACCTTCGTGGTTGACGTCAAGTCGACCGGGCTGTTCAACACCGACGGCGTGCTCAAGGCCAATGGCGCCGTCACCGACTACTGGAAGACCGGCCACTCCTACATCAAGCGGCGTGTCGCCGAACTCGGCGCCGTCGCCGGGTTCGAGAAATCGGGGCATTTCTTCTTCAACCCGCCGATCGGGCGCGGCTACGACGATGGGCTGGTCACGGCCATCGCCATCTGCCAGATGCTCGACCGCAACCCGGACAGCTCGATGGCCGACCTCTACCGTGCGCTGCCGCTGACCTTCGGCACGCCGACCATGTCGCCGCACTGCGCCGACGACGTGAAGTATGGCGTGGTCGAGCGGGTGGTCTCCGACTTTCAGGCGATGATGCGNGACGGCGCCGCTTTCGCCGGCCAGAAGATATCGGACCTGATCACCGTCAACGGCGTGCGTGTTGTCGCCGAGGACGGCACCTGGGGGCTGGTGCGGGCGTCTTCGAACAAGCCGGAGCTCGTCGTGGTCGTCGAAAGCCCGGTGTCGTCGCAGCGTCGCCGGCAGATGTTCGAGGCCGTCGACGCCGTGCTGCGCCGCAGCCCCGAAGTCGGCGCCTACAACCAGACCTTCTGAGAGGCGGGGTCTTGCCATTCGGTCTGAGGGCAGACTGGACTGGGTCAACGACGAGAAGCCTATCAGACTGGATAATGCGGTCGGCCGCCAAGAATTCCGTTACATGACGGAACGGTTCCCTCTGGCAGGGCGGCACTGCGCGCGAGACCGGTCGGCATCGGCCGTGCAAACTGGGATCTTCCGTGCACAAAACCGCTGTCCCTGTACATCATAGGTTAATGACACATGGTTCGACGCGCCGAATAACGTGGGATCAGCGGGCATGGAACGAGCTCCGCTGCTTGGGAGTGACCATCGCAATCTCGCTCGCTCGACGCCAGCTCATGGAAAGCCATGCCCAATGGTATGGCGAGGTCCGTGAACCAGCGGAGAGGCATCAACGTTCATGGATGTCGATGGCAACGAACAGCCCCCACTTGCCGGCCACATCAACGATCACGTCGATAGGCTGACACTCGGTCTCACCCCGATAAGAGCCCTGTTTGCGTAACATCGCGCCTTCACCGAGACGCCGTATATACAGTCCTGGGCGCCTCGCGCACCAATGCAGGTGGTGCGCTGCGCAGACCTGGCCAGATGATTGGATGTCCATCCCACCCTTCCAGAGAGACAGATCCTCAATCAGCTATTGTGTGGGCTGGCCTCAAGCTCCCCAACGTGCAGACCGCATATGGCGGCGTCTGACATTCTCTCTAGGCGTTCATGATTAGCGGAACCTAATTTCTCACCATAGCTTGTCCCTGATGGACAACCATTCAGAGAAACTGGTGCCTAGCCCTCCACCGAAGTGGCAGAACCGGAGGGGGATAATGATCTCGGCTGCAGTCCTTGTGCTCGCGGTCTGTAGCCTAGGCGCCTGGTGGATCTTTGGATGAGCACACGCGGCATCAGTTTTCTGCACAAATGGATCACTAACGAGGTCCCCGAGACAGCGCCTCCCGATGCAGTGTTTATCGCTGAACTCACACACAAGCTCTTCGCCGACGCGAAAGCAGTCGGCATCAAGAGGATAGAAATCGACGAAGATGTTGAAAGCCTTTACCGGGTATTCGTCGAAGCCATTGCACAATTGGGCGGCGGGCGCCAGAGTAGGCGCCCGGCGAGGTATCGGGCGTCCCGATAGGCCCAGCGTCCTTCGCGGGGCGCGGACCCCGGCGCCTGTACGAACTGTCGAGAGGTGCCGTGCTTTTGCGTCGCAAGCCATGCCATTCGGCCCAACAGCGAACGTCAATCGCCCATGAGTTGATGTGATGGTCGAGCTCCGCTTGAAGCAGATCGCGCACTCGAACAGCGCTGGTGGTTGGCAACGCAGCGCTTCGATCTATCCGTCTGGGAAACGTTCCACAATGTGAATCCTTCGTGCTGTTGCCGCAATACTACAGCGCTGACGGCTCGCGTTGACTAAGTTGGTCCCGTGCAGGGTTCCTGGGTCGGGCGGACCATCCGGGAAGGGGCGCACACTCGAGGGAAGATAGCCCGTCGACTTCAGTGTCGGCGGGTTTTTCTTTTGCAACATCGACCAGGACGCCGGTCGGGTCGAGGGTCGCTCGTTCGCCGGGGAGCGTCGGGCCGGTTTGGTCTGTACTTGTGTGGGTCGTCGGAGTGCCTGGCTACCTCCGGCATCCACCAATCCGGCATTCGCAACTGGCGAGACAATATTCGAGACATGCAAGGATATTCTGCTGGCGATAGTAGGTTCGATCGCTTTCGGACAGACAGGATCGAGGCCGTTTATGTCGGTTTCGGCTCGAGCTCGCCATCCATTCTCCCGCGGCTCGCACACCCATAAGGATAATTGCGCGATCGCTAATATGCCTTTAATTTAAGCAGCGCGGGGAACATCCCAACCATTCCCGCCGTGGCCGGTGTGGATCGCCCCTAGCGCCCAACTGCACCGGCCATTCCCCTACCGCTGGGCAGCCCCCTTATCGGCAAGCCGATCCAGCAGCTAGCCAGAAGGGCAAAGTCGCACGAGATTGGACTGAATTGCGATCACTGTCGGATTCAGAAAGCTGGCGCAGATCCAGCCTGATCGGCCGCTCGGCCTCCCCGAAGGAAGGCTCAGAGCTTGCTTCATTGCTGCATCGCCGATCACACTATCGTGCAGGCCACATTAGCCAAGTCCGTTCGCCTCCTGCAATCTGGGTGTTCTAGCCGACATCGGCGCGAAGAGCACTTGCGCCTTCGTAAAACGTTCTCCTGTCAGAGATGCGGTGAAGGCTCCACGATCATGAAGAGAACGGACGGATCAAGTTCGAATGACGATGCTCCACGGGGCGCACCAGCATCCTTGCCCTATGATCGGACCACCGTCGAACGTTTCCAGAAGAGTTTTCCCCGGGCCCGCTGGCCATCGGATGCGGTGGCGAGCCCGTCCATCGCAACGTTCTTGGATCCCAGTACGCTGACTTTCCAGACGACCCTGACTATGTCTGGGGTCGGTGGCGTCCCGCCGCCCTCGATGAGCTCATCAAGACCTGGCCTTCGCGAACCAAGACGGAGATTGGTGACGCGCTTTGGTGGCAGCCAACTCTTGATGACCTCGGGGTCGCACGAAGGGCGGCGCGTGGGTTGGAAAGACGGCGCCGTCGAGGATGACCTATTTGCCACCGTTCAGGGTCTTCTCGATTTGCCCCACCGACGCTATGACATCATCAAAGCTGGGCGCGGCGCCGAAAATCATCGCGGTCGTGTTGGCGTAGTCGCGCGCAAGCGCATCGACCATCTTGGTCGCGCGCTCGATCGCAAAGGTTCCGGCACTGCCGAGGCAAGAAAGTGTGCTTTCTCAAGCGGCTGGGCATTGGTCCGCGGCGCAGTATGCCTTGGAAGAACATGGCGTCCGCTGATGGCCGCCGAATCCAGGCTCGTCAACGCAGTCTTGGCCCATAACGCCAGTCTCGCTGTAGTCGCAGCCCCTTGAACGATCCGAGGCGGCCCGGCGCCTGTGGGTTTTGGGATGTGAACAGGAACCGGGCCTAACCGTCGGGCTGTTTGTGAGCACGGCGCCGTCGGCTCGATGATTTATGCGCCAATGCTAATATACCTCAAAGCCATCCGAATGAAGTATGAGAACAGCAATAGGGAGGAGGCGGTGATGGCCATGACGCACAGCCGTAGTCGGCCCGTCACTGCTTCCACGTGGCGGGCCACGGTCTGATGAATTTATGGGAACATTTCGGCAAAATTCAAATTGAAGGGTCTTCTGGTAGGAGGCCAAACTGTCCCAGCGAAGCGTCGACAAAGACCGATTGGAGCGCGCCGACCGCGAGGCAAAACTTGCTAACGCCGCCGAGAAGGAGGCACGAGATACAAAAACTGCGCGACTTCGTGAACAACGTCTTGCTGCCGAAGCTAAGGGTTCCAAAGCTTTGAAGAAACGTCGATCCAGGGGGCTAGACTAGATCGTTGGCGGTAAGGCACATCGCCAGGTCAGTTAAGGTCGGCCTTGGGTGAACCCCGGGTTAGGGTGGTTGCCGGCCCGTCTTTAGTTCGTATATGGATTCCATGGGGCTTTACGTTGCGCTCTCGGTCCAGCTCGTCAGCTTTGGCCGCTGCTCCTCGGAGATATCGGTGTCTGGCTTGAGAAAACGGCGGATGTAGTGGCGCAGGGTCTCTGCCCAAGCAGGAGAAAGACCAGCGTCGAGTTCTACTCATGGCCGCCAAAAAGCCCGTCACCTCGCGGAAACGAGCTTTCTGACTGGACGAAGGCAGGAGAGTGTCACACCGGCTTGCGGCTGCTTCGCACTTCCGTCCCGGCTGTTCTATTTAGCGTCGGGCGATCAGCAGGCAAAGTTGGCGCAAGTCGCGATCGTGGGTCCCTTGACTGCCCAGCACGTCCGCACAGCGTTTCTTCATTCGCGCCAGTTGCGCATCCGACAGGTCGGCTACGACGCTGACCAGTCTACGATTGCTGGGATTGGTGGAGATCGCTCGGCGCCTCAGCCCGGATTGCGGTTGCCTATGCACAAAGTGGGATGCCAGATTCGGTTTTGGACAGGTTTGAAGCCATCGACCTCTGCCAAATGGCTTCCCAACCGGCGTGGGATTCCGCCGTCGACTAAAGCAGCCCAGTTTCCGGTCAGCCGTAAATCTGCTTCGGAACCGTTTCGCCCCTATCCAAAGCAGGCAGCGGGAAAGGTTTGACCTGTCCTCCAGTCTTGTCCAGATACTGCATCAACGCCGTCACCAGGTGGTAGAAGATGCTCGCAGGGACCTCCGTCGCCAGTGACCTTCCGCGCTCGTCAATCCGGTCGACCCACAAGCCAAGCGGTGCCGGATCAATATGCCATCGGAAGAGGCGGGCGACACGAGCTTCGATCTCGGGTTTCAGATCCGGTCCGCCAATGCCGTCCAGGGCGACGGCCGCCTTGATGGCCTCGCATTGCGGCCAACTGCGGGAGAGCCGGTCGAGGGGCAATCCCTGCCGCGATACCGCTGCATAGGCCAGACCCGTGGCCCGATTCAATCCGCTGGCGACAGCCGACGAGTAGAGTTTCCTTGCGTAGGCCGCCAAGTCTTTCTGCCCGCTCGCGCGGGCGAAATCGACGAGGAGGGAGGCCCATTCGAAATGGTGCCCCGGTTCGGTCCACTGTCCCTTGTCACCCGGCAATGGCAGCCAATCGATGTCGAAATGTTCCCCAAGCGTCCAGCTTTCCTGGTCGAAGAAATGGCACCGGAAGAGATCGATGACGCGTGCCGCTCGACGCAGATATGCACGGTCGCCGGTGACGTCGTGCCAGGCAAGGAAGGATTCTAGCATATGCATGTGCGGGTTCGAGAACCGCACCCCCTTCCAGCCCGGGGTCTCGAAGAAACCGTTCAGGCTGTCGTCTTCAAGATGGGCGTCGATGAATTGGAATGTCTCCTGGGCAAGCCGCAGGGCTTCCTGATGGCCGCATCGATGAGCATGGGCAAGCGCCAGGAGCACGCAGGAATGGTCGTACACGTCCTCGACTCGGTCAGCCACGCTGCCGTCCGCATTAAGCGTGCGCACCCAACCCCCGCGGTCGGTCCGGCCGTATTTCGCGATGAAGTCGATACCATGGTCGATCAGCTTGTCGGCAGGTCCGTCCCAGCCGCGTTCTTTGGCCACCGCGAAAGCGTAGATCTGGCGAGCCATCGTGCGCATGCGCTTGGGTTTGCCCAGTGGCCTTGCATCGAAACCAAGAGCCTCGTGGAAGCCACCGTGCACATCGTCGACACCTGCGGTGGACCACAGCGGCAGCGTCTCCTCGAAGAGCCAGTGCTCGACGCGCTTGCGCCATGAGCCGGAAACAATGACCTGGTCTTCCGACGCCGTGAACTTGGTCTCGAGGCGTCCGCTCTTCTCCAACTGTTCGACGACTTTCTTCACGTTCTGGCTGTGGCTGACTGGAGCGACGAATACCGCGTCTGGCGTCGCCACCACCGCCACATCCTTCATCCCGATGACGGTCAGCAGCCTGCCCAGGCTTCTGAGGTAGGAACTGCCGCAATCCATGGCGACGACGTCGCCCATGACGACGTTGCCGTCGCGGTCCGTCGGGCTGGCTTCGAGCAGCGATTGCCACGATCCGAGGTCGTTCCAGCGGAAGGAGGCCGTAACCATCGCGATGCCGCGGGCGCGCTCCATGATTGCGTAGTCGATCGATGTCGAAGGGACAGCCGAGTAGAAGCCCTGGGGCAGGTAGATGCCTGAGACGTCAGTCCGGGCGGTCTTGTAGGCCCGTTCCACGCTTTCCCAGATGTCGGGTCGCAGGTCGAGGAATGCTTGCCGCATCGTGTTGGCCTGAAACAGAAAGATGCCGGCATTCCAGTAGAATCTTCCCGAAGACACATATTGGCCGGCTGTCTCAGCATCGGGTTTTTCGACAAAACGCGAAACGGCGGCAACCCCGCCACGGTTCACCGAAACCTCGATGTAACCGTACCCGGTTTCGGGATGTGTCGGCTTGATGCCGAACACTACAATGCTTCCTGCCTCGGCGGCAGGCGTGCCCGCCTCGACGGTTTCCCAGAATTGCGCTTCGGTTGATATCTGATGATCGGACGGGACCATCAGCACAAGCGCGTCGCCGCCATGCTCGCAGATCGTCTGCAAGGTGGCGATGGCGACCGCGGCGGCGGTATTGCGAGCTACGGGCTCGAAAATCGGCTTGCCGCCCTGGAGGCCGAGCGGACCGATGTCAGAGATAACGCGATCGGCGTGTCGTTCGGCAGCGATCAGGTAGATCGGCGTTTCAGCATATGGCCGCGCCTTGAGGCGTCGGACGGTCTTGGCGAGCATGGAGCCGTCGCCCGAAAGGTCGTGGAATTGCTTGGGATTGTCTTCGCGTGAGAGCGGCCATAGCCGAGAGCCGACGCCCCCGCTCATGATAAAACTTACGATCCGGCCAGGCATGGTCCAGTTCCTCTCAGAATGTCCGATTGTAGACCCCGACTTCTGGATTGCGGCGCGGCACAGTATCGAGAGCCTCGAACATCTCGCGACCTCGGTCCGACGAGATGGGGTTTTTCACCACGACGACAATTTCCGGTTTGTCCGACGAGGCCCCGGCCAGGCCCCACGTGCCGTCCTGGGCAACCACACGCACTCCGTTCACTGTGACGAGATTGGGCAGCACCTGCGGTGCCGTTGCCGCAGGCAGCCACCACCCTCAGCTTTCGGCCGACGGTCTTTCCGGCAGTCAGGTCTTCGATATATTTCTCGCGAAATCCGGGCCCGAATTCATAGTTCCGCCCGCCGATGAGATCGAGATCGCAGTCCAGCACAAGCGCCTTCAAAGCTGTCATCTCCTCCGACCGAATGTCAGGGGCCTTTGCGCCCCCATCTTCACTGCGGTCCAGCCGTTCTCGTTGTGGGAGGCCGTCACCATGGCCACCGACTGAAAGTTGAGTGCGAACCGGGCGAAGTAGGCTGTGGGAGGAAGGGCCAAACCGATGTCCTTGACGCGCGCGCTGGCCGTTATCAGGCCGGAGACCAGTGCCGTCGCAATGGCCATGGAATAACTGCGGAAGTCGTGTCCGGTGACGATGTCCGGGCCGACACCCATTCGGCGGATCAAGGTGCCGAGCCGACGCCGATCGCCTGCACGCCCATCAGGTTGAGTTCGGGTTCTTTGTCCGAGCCTGGATGCCCGAACCACCAGCGCGCGTCGTATTCCCGCAAGCCAGTGGCTTCGATGAGAGCACTGATTTCGAAGATGAAATGTGTTTGGAGTGGCTTGGCCGACTATGTTCACGGTCGCGGTTTCCGCTCTGCAATTGCGCGGAACAGTCGTAGCACGCCCCGGAGGTGGGCCCCTTGGCGAATTGGGGGTAGCCCTAACGTCCTGGTTCGGACCACTCATCCAATAGGAACACGCCCTGCGCTCTAGAGTTGACAACGGGAGGACGAAGGTTCGTCGGCTGGAAGCCGGCTTTTACCGCTCTCGTAGCGCTTCCTGCTTATATTTCGCCAGCGGCGAAAGAAAATAGCCGATGATACTGCGCGTACCAGTCTTGATCTCGACCGTCACCGCCATGCCGGGACTGAGCTTGACGAGTTTGTCATCAACCTGCATGTCCGTACGGTCAAGTGAAACCCGTGCGGCATATTCCAGTTCCTGACCTCTCGGCTCACTTTCGCTCTGCGATACGCCCGACGCGGGGTCATTCGATGCGCTCTGTTGCCTGTTGCGGGTTATCGCGTCCGATGACACGCTGAGCACTTCTCCATGAAGTAGCCCGTAGCGGGTGAAATTGAATGTATCGACCTTGATTTCAGTCTTCTGTCCCGGATGGACAAAACCGATATCTCGGTTGGAGAGCATGGCCTCGATCTCGATATGACTCCCACTCGGAACCACCACGGCCAGTGCCTGAGCAGGCGTCACCACGCCCCCCACCGTATGAACGGCGAGTTGTTGCACGACGCCATCGACCGGCGCGGTCAATTGTTGGAGCTTTGTGAGCCGCTCCGCCTTGATCACCTCCTGCTCAGCGCTCGCAGCCCTCTGCTGGGCTTTGGCGAGTGCGTCATAGGTCGCGCGCCGATACTCCGCAGCGGTCCTTTCCCTCGTTTCCTTTAGCAGTGCGATGGCCGCATCGGCTTCGCGCAGGCGGCCCTGCTCAAGTTTGAGATCCTGCTGAAGGCCGACCAGCTCCTGATACTCGGAGAGGTAGACGACCTTCGAAGAAAGTGCCTCGTCGAGGAGCTTCTTGCGAATGTCGACTCGCTCCTCAAGAACCGGTATCGTCGCCTGGAGCTTCGCTCCGCTTGCCAAGGTGGTCGATCGTTCCGCTTCCTTCTGATTTCGCTGGCGATCGATCTCGGCGAGTTTGGCGTCCTGTTCGGCAAGCTGACTGATCAGAAACTGACGATGCATCTCGATCTCCGCGGCGCTCGCCCTGTGCGGTGGCTGGAAAGCAGCAAGCGGGTCCTCCGCGAGCGCCGCGCGCAGCCGCGCGACGTCGAGTTCGGCCGAAAGGAGTTCGCTTTTCTGGCGCTCCTGGTCGGCTTCGGTCATGGTCGGATCAAGCTCGATCAGAACCTCGCCAGCCTTCACGCTCTGCCCATCGCGTACGTTGATAGCGCGCACAACGCCCGCTTCGAACGGCTGGAGCACCTTGGTGCGCCCGTCTGGCACGATCTTGCCCGTCGCGGTTGCCACGACATCGACGGTGCCCAGCGACGCCCACACCAGCGCGAAGCAGAAGACCGCGACGATACTCGCCGCGATCGCGCGCCCGATCGGCGACGGCGGCGTTTCGGTGATTTCGAGCGCCGCCGGCAGGAACGCAATTTCGTGCTCGCGGCGCCGAAGCTGGGCTCTGGGAAACTCGACGACATTTCGATTAGCGGACTTCATGGATGCCGGCTTGTAGATAGTGGAGGTTTGCGTAACGCCCGTTCGAGCGGATTAGGTCATCATGGGTACCGTCCTCGACGATACGGCCATGCTCGATCGTTATGATCCGGTTCGCGTGGCGCACGGTCGAGAGCCGATGAGCGATGACGAAGACGGTTCGGCCGGCAGAAATTCGTTTCATGTTCTGCTGAATGGCGCGCTCGCTTTCATAGTCCAGAGCGCTGGTCGCTTCATCGAGGATGAGGATGCGCGGATCGGTAATGAGTGCGCGAGCGATTGCGACGCGTTGGCGCTGCCCACCGGAAAGACTGCTGCCGCGTTCGCCCACGATGGTGTCATAGCCCTCAGGCAGCTCCAGGATGAAATCGTGAGCGCCGGCGAGCGATGCCGCCGCAATGACGCGCTCCATGGGCATAGCCGGATCGGCGAGGGCGATGTTCTCGCGAATGGAGCGATTGAAGAGCACGTTATCCTGCAAGACAACGCCAATCTGGCGTCGAAGCCAGGTTAGATCGACCATTGCTAGGTCGACGCCATCGACCAGCACCCGCCCACTCTCCGGCACATAGAGCCGCTGTATCAGCTTGGCGACGGTGCTCTTGCCTGAGCCCGAGGAGCCCACGATGCCGATGACCTGACCGGGCTCGACGCTGAACGACACGTCGTGCAGTACCTCGGGGCCATCGATGCGGTAGCGGAAAGTCGCATGCTCGAACGTCACCCGCCCGCGGATCGTCGGCAGTGCGGCTCGGCCAGGATTGAAGCTTGGCTCGGGAATGGTGTTGAGTATGTCGCCGAGACGGTCGATCGACAGGCGGGCTTGATGGAAATCCTGCCAGATCTGCGCAAGCCGAAGCACCGGCGTGCTGACGCGCGCAGCCAGCATGTTGAATGCGACGAGCCCGCCGACGCTCAGCTCGCCGCCGATCACGAGCCTGGCACCGAAATAGAGGGTTGCGGCGACGACCAGCTTGTTGATCATCTGCACCGCTTGGCTCGCCGTATTGTTCAGGCTGAGCACGCGGAAGCTTGCGGTGACATAGGCTGCGAGCTGCTCCTCCCAGCGGCGCTGCATCTGCGGCTCGACCGCCATGGCCTTCAGCGTCTCGACGCCCGTGACGGTCTCGACCAGGAAAGCTTGGTTCTCCGAGCCGCGATCGAACTTCTCATCAAGGCGCCGGCGAAACAGCGGTGCAGCTCCCGCGGAAATGCAGATGTAGAATGGGAACGACGCCAGAACGATCAGAGTCAAGAACGTCGAGTAATAGAACATCACCGCAAGGAAAACGAAGGTGAAAACGAGATCGATGACAAGCGTGAGCGCCGAGCTCGTCAGGAACTGGCGGATATTCTCGAGCTCGCGGACGCGTGCGACTGAATCCCCGACGCGGCGTGTCTGGAAATATGCGATCGGCAACGCCATCAAGTGACGAAACAGCCGGGCGCCGAGCTCGACGTCGATGCGGTTCGTCGTATGCGCGAACAGATAGACACGCAGCGTGCCGAGAATAGCTTCGAAAACGGTCAGCGCGACGAGACCAGTGACCAGAACGTCGAGCGTGCTCATGCTTCGATGCACAAGCACCTTGTCGATCACCACCTGGAAGAACAGCGGTGTGATGACGGCAAATATCTGAAGGAAGAACGATGCGATCAGCACCTCGCCGAGAAGATAGCGATACTTGTGGACCGCGCCGAGAAACCAGCTGATATCGAATCGGCGAGAGAGATCCGTCAGGGCCGCGCGCCGTGTCATCAGGATGATGTCGCCGTCCCAGATGGCCTCGAGTTCCTCCTGCGTCAATGCATAGGGTTGCGGTGACGATGGGCGCTGAACGATGAGTTTGTCGTCGAGGATTTTGCCAAGGATCAGGAATCCACCGTCCCGTAGCACGGCGATCCCCGGCAGCGGAGTAACCGCGAGCCGATCCCAGTTCGTCCTCTGTACCTTAGCCTTGAGCCCGAAATCCTTTGCACAGCGCAGGATTTCGGTGACACCTGCCCGCGCCGCGCCCATCCGGTGGCGAATTTGGCCCGGATCGGCCGCGATACCATGGCAATGTAGCAATATCGCCAGGGCAAGTAGGCCTGAGTCGTCATTCTCAGAATCGTTGCTTGCCGCCTGAGGCGCCGGATCGCGTCGATCGGCGACCCGCGCACGCATCAATGTGTCGCGAGCGCGCATCAATGTATCGCGAGCGCGCATCAAGGCATTGCCTGCACCTTGCGCCAGGTCACGCCCGCGGGCACCGATTTTGACGAATGCATGAACGATCCGATTTGCAACAGTCGGTCCAACCAAGATCAAACGGCCATCCCAGATTGCTTCGAATTCAGCGCGCGCGATCTGCTTCGGACGGGACCAGGTTGGATCAAGCACAATCGCTGCCTTGTCGTTGACCTTTCCAAGGAGCAGAAACCCGCCATTCCGCAGCGACGCGATGCCGGGGAGCCGGACATTCCCAAGTCGCTTCCAGTTTGTCTTGCGCGAGCCGACCTTCAGCCCGAGCCCACGGGCGCAGCGAATCATCGCACGGACGCCGATCGCATCGCCGCCACCGCAGCGATCGCGGATCTGATCGGGCTTAGCGTCTACGCCATGAAGGCGCAGGAACAGAGCCAGGGCTCGAACTTCAAGGTCTGCGGCGTTGGCATTCTCGTTTTGCATCGCCATTCTGGCTTAACCCTTCGCGGATACACGTCCGCGTTCCATGTTCCTTCTCAGCTTTCGCGAACGCGACGGTGTCGCACCAGGCGCTGAAGCCCTGGAGGCGATCAATGGTGCGGTCTGGTCAGGTACAAGTCCTGATTCCAGTTGGCTCCATTCGACAAGGACGCCACGATCTGACCGTGATCGGCCCGCCCGGAGTGACCGGCCAGGTACTGGTTCAGCAGCGCAAAACTGTGGCTTGCCAGGGACGCTGTGGCCGTGCCGGTCGCATGCCGATGATCCGCCGTGGTGGCCGCAGGCCGAGGATCCGTTATGGTCATGGTCTGCGGCGAGGCTGTCGCGACGGCGCCGGTGGCCGGGTCCTTCGCTGTTGCCGTCAACTTGAGTGTCGCCACCGGCTGGTCCCAGCCCCCGTAGTTCGATTGCAACGTCAATCCGCTGTCGACCTGCGCGGCTGTCAAGGTGATGTTGCCGCCCCTGAACGTCTTGCCATCGAGTTTGTCGGTGATCGTCTCGTACCTCGGCAAGCCCGTTATGTTCACGGTCACGACATCGTTGGGGTCGGTCGTTGTCACCTCGACCCCCAGGTCGACCGTACCGCCTCCCCCGTTCACCTTGAGCGTGGGATCCGCGATGGTGAGTACCGGCGCGATCGATGACGGGGCAGTAGGGGTAATCGGGTTAGTTGGGGCAGTTGGGCCAGTTGGGGCAGTTGGGATGGTTGGGGCTGTCGATGACGTCGCGACCTGGAGACCGGAGAAGGTCTTCACCGCGCCCGCAAGATTCGCAGCGACACCGCTTGCGTCCTGGATGCTCGCACCGTTCGGCAGATTGACGCCGGCGATGCCGAGCGCCGAGATATCGGTGTCCGTCGACGCGACCGTTGTGCGGAAGTTGAGCGCGCTCGTTCCGGAGCCGCCCACATAGGTGGCGGTCGCGCCATTGTTGAGCGATAGTGTCGGCGTGCCCGACACCGCCACGGCCTCGTTGAAGCCGAGTGTCAGCGTGACCGTGTCTCCGACGTGCTCGGTGCCGGTTCCTGGCGAGGCTGTGGCCTGCGTTACCGCCGGCAAGACCGGATCGATCTGGAGGCCGGAGAACGTCTTCATCGCGCCCGAGAGGTTCGCCGCAACACCGGATGCATCCTTGATGCTGGCGCCGCTCGGAAGATTGACCCCGGTGACAGCGAGTGCCGAGGTATCCTTGTCGGTCGAAGCGACCGTGGTGCGGAAGGTGAGCGCGTTGGTGCCCGACCCACTGACATAGCTGGCCGTTCCGCCATCATTGAGCGACAGTGCTGGCGTGCCCGTGACGGTTACGGCTTTGTTGAAGGCGACCGTCATCGTGATGGCATCGCCGGCATGCTCGATTCCCGTTCCCGGTGAAGCGGTGACCTGCGTCACCGCTGGCTGGATCGTTGGCGCAGGCGGGGTCTGGGTCGATGAGGATGTCGAGGGAGTGACGTTGGCGCCCGTGACGGTGTCGCCGCTGCCCGCCCTCTGATAGAGCTGAACCCCATCGACCAGCATCTGCATCGACGATGGGGTCGAGCTATCGAGAGCCGTATGCCATCCGGCCGCGTTGGAATTCGCGACCTGATTGCTCATAATCAATTCCATCGGTTCATTCGGGATCGGCACCTGCGCGCTGGTCACTTGCGCCATCTGTTTCCCGTCCAGATACCAAGTGATCGATTCACCGGGCACCCAGTTGATGCCGTAAGTATGGAAGCCGGCCGTGAGGTCGATGCCGGTGTCGACCACGCCGCCGAACTCCCCTGACGGCGTGTGGAGGTGGTAGGAGAACGCCTGGTTTGCCGGTCCCGAGCCGGTGTATCCACCCTCCTGCATATCGATCTCGAAATTGTCGCCGCTGGTGCCGGCGCCTTTGCCGGGCATCAGCCAGAGGCCCGGCCACGCGCCGTCGCCACTCGGCGCCTTCATGCTGATCTGAAGGTAGCCGCCATTGAATTCGAAGTTGCCATAGCTGCTGACCGCGCCGGACGTGATCGGGAATGTCTGTGCAGTTCCCTGGTTCATACCACTGACGGGCTGTTTGATCGCCGTGAGATCCAGCAGCCCGTTGCTCACGGACACTTGGCTCGGCATATCGTAGTCTGCATCATACGCCCCGCCCGGGCCGCTTCCACCTGATCCATAGCTGTTCCAGGCCCAGCCGTTGGCGGCATTGCTGGTGATGTACGTATGCCAATCGCTATCGAGCGCCGTGCCGGAGAAGTTTTCCTCGAAGACGAGGTCGCTAGAAGCAAAGCCTGCGGGTGCGGAAAGAGCCATTCCGTGATCCTTCTTTGGCGTTGAAAACAGGGGATTCCACTGCCGCGCATCGCCAAGGCGCGCGACATGTCACATGCTCGCAGCTAGCACAGCGAACGGATTTCAAAGTCGTGGAAAGTTGGAAGTCTTCGCCCTAGGCGTTGTTGTCGAGCGAACCTAACGTTGAACTCGCCATCGGTGGCGAGTGTGGTCGACGGGCTCTTCGGGCCTTCGCCCTTGAACCCACGAGGGGTGTGGCTGGCAACGCGCAAGATGTTCGACGGTTCGAGCCGCGGCCGAATTTAGGTTGAGCGCATCTCTCCCGGCGAACGATCTGCCGAGCTTGCTGTCTAGTATAGGCACGATAGTTCCTTAGTTTATTGCGTCTTTTTTGTTTTCATTTCACCCGCGCCCCTAAGTAAAACACAGGCATTTCCGCTCGTTACTTAATCGCCCACACCGTATTGCGCCTACTGAATTGATCATTCGAGGACGATGTACGAAACCCAGCCGGACCCTACCACGGTTTACGGCGAGAATGAGGCTTGGTTAACGCTTATCAACACATTCCTAATATAAATTATTAACACATTCTAATATGGAAAGTGATCGAACAGCCGTCCCGAGACAGCCTTCCGGACGTCCTACCAAAACTGTGTCCCTCGTTTGAAATGTTGCGCTGGTTGGGCGCCGGTTGGTTCGAGCGGGTCGTTGGTATATGAAGTTCTCGAGAAGCACGGCCCGGATGTCTTCGGATGCTGCGTGGCGGACGAGCCGTCGAGGCTATCGGGCTGCCGGCGCGGACGTTTGACCGTGCCATTTGCGCGTCGATGCACTTGGCCGAGGTCGCCTTGCGGCGTTGACGCGCTCCAGCCTTTGCACGTATTGCTCAGCGACGTGGCCGGCGGTACGGGCGGCGATATCCGCATCATCCGCTTTCAATCGCAACGTCCCATCCAGGGGAAATACGATCGCTTAAGCGGCTTGTTGAAATGGCTGAAACGTGGCCCAAGGGCGTGAGGGCGGCGCTTCGTCGCCGCGGGACGACCCTGCGGATTGTCAAATTTGAACCGCGCAACCAGTCGCCAAAGCTCTACCTCGTGGCCGTCTGCTAACCGCCTGGCGTGCTCATTCGCCGCATCGTCGTCCGTGCAGGCAAGGTTGACCCCGCCCATGAATTGGCCATCTTCATCCAGAACGTAAACCCGATAATGCGGCATCGCTTGTCCTCATCGGCGACAACATTCTAGCAGTCAGCCTCGCTGCGGAACGCGGAAATTTTGGCTCCTATGAGCTATCTCAGATGGGCCGCGTGGACCCGCGACAGCAAATGTTGTGACAAAGCGCCGGCGACCCCGCCGAGGCGCGTCGTGGCGTAGGCGAACGCAGTAAGGGCAAAGCCCGCCATGATCGCCCCGGCCCGCTGGGCGGCGCCGACGTTGCCGCGCATAGCCGCCCTCAGGTCGCTCGCAACGGCGCGCGGCAGCACCTCCCGGACGTAGTGCCATTCGGCCCCAAGGCCGTCTTTGGACCCTGCGAGACCCGTCAACACTGCCTTGGCGGTGCCCTCGACGAGGCAGCGGTGGACGAAGTATTTCCACGTGGTGCGCTGGACCGGCACCGCGTGGAGCACTCGCGCCGCTGGCCGATACGCCCAATAGCCCCCGAGGTATAGGCCGGCGGCCCGGATGCAGAATTCCGTCTCCTCACAGCTCTCAGCTTTGCCGCCGATCCTTGCTCGGCCGCTGACGGAGAATCCGAGCTTGCGGCGCCCGAGGTCCGGCGCAAAGCCGCCGGCGCGCTCCAGCACGTCGGCGCGCACCGACATGTTGGCCCCGATCGGGTTGCGGATGCACCCGTCCCGCACGTGCATGCCGGCGTAGGTGCAGCCCACGACCCAGTGGAACTCGCCGGGAAACCACGAGGGCGGCGGCACCTGCCACAGCGGCTCAACCGGACCGCCGGCCCCCAACACCGCCGGATCCCGATAAGCCTCCAATAGCTCCTCCAGCCACTGCGGGTCGGCGACGGCGTCGTCATCGAGGAAAGCAATCACCGGGGCCGTGATGTATTCCGCTCCTGTCATGCGCCCGCCCGACAAGCCCGGTTGCCTGGCATTGGCGAGGACGGTAACGCCCGCAATCTCGCGCGCGGCGCGCTCTAGCAGGGCCTCGTTGTTGTCCACGACCACGACGATTTCACGCGCGGCACGTGTTTGGGTGCGGACGGACCCGACCGCACGCTTCAACTCGTCCCAGCGGTCGAGAGTGTGCGCGCAGATCACAACGGAGGCTTCGGTCATTGGGCTTCCCGGGCGGTTTCTGAGGCCAAGCGGGTCTGCGCCGCCCGGGCCGTCGCGGCTTTGAGGATGTTCCAGATCACGCTTCCATCATTGCGGATATCGAACTGGTCGTGTTCATCGACGGGATAGCGTCCGCTGTCCTGCAGCGATACCAGCCGCCACACCATCCAACCAGCGCAGCTGGGATTACGGGCAAGCGTATCAAGCCACATGGCGTAAGCCTCGGCGGAGTCCCGATTGGAGCGGGCATAGCCGAATTCCTCCAGAAGAACCGGCTTTTTGGCGCCGGTCGCCAACTGGCAGAACTCGGTGATCATGTCGTTGAATTGCTGGACCGTCAGGCTGTAATAGAGCGGGTAGCCGTGCCAGGTCCCGAAATCGAGAGTCGGGATTGTCAAATCGGCTAGCTTCACGGGAATGTTGGCATTCCCTGAGCCGACAAGGTGATTGGGATCGAGGGACTTGACGTAAGCCGACATTTCGCCAGTCCAGGCCAACAGCAATGCCTCCGGCTGCGCATTGCCTTCGTTCATCAGCTCCCAGGCCATGATGGTCGGGTCATCCCGGTAGGCGAGCCCGGTGAGCAGGTTGACGTGCTGCACGACGTGGCGGACCCAGGTCCTGTAGTCCTGCTTCGTGCGCGGGTCGGTGAAGAAAAACCGGGACTTGTCCTGGCTGCCGTACCAAGCCCGCATCTGCTGGGCGCCACCCGTGTAGTCCCAGAAATCCAGGAAGGCGATAATGAGCCTGAGGTGTCGTTTGCCGGCCTCGGCGATAAGGAAATCGACCTTTTGCATGCCGTTGGCGCCGTCATTGATCGCCATCCTGTTTTGACTTGGATCCCAGTAGAGCAGGTAGGTGCCCTTGACCGCGAGATTGCTGGCTTCGCCTTCAAGCCGCCAATCCCAGATCGTAGGGACGCTTCCGTCGATCGACCCGATCACCGGCTGAAGGAAGGTGCGGACCACATTGGCGCCCATCGCCACCGCGTCATCGAGAACGCGGGTGACCTCAACCTGCGAACCATAGGTCAGATAATGGTTGTTTACGCCGGTCACGAAGAACGGCTTGCCGTCCAACGTGAAATTTGTACCGGAAGTCTTGATGAAAGACATCGCCGATGGCTTATCCACGGTGCTCGCGATTGCCACAACAGACATAAACGCCAAAGCAAATGCACAGAGCCACGCATTGCGCAGTCCGTATTTCGCCCCGTATTTCGCCCAATGCCAGTCGATCATCCCTGCATGTGGCTCTGGCCGGACGCCGAGTGCAATCGCCCCTAAGGATTACCTCCTCTGGCCTCGCACAGACCGGCGTCGATCGGGCATAGTGATGCTTGGCTGGGTGGTTCTCGTCAAAGCTCCCGTCTTCTTGAAATCCGACGTGAGAACAACAATGCGCATTTGCTTGAGTCTCGATCCGTCGCGGCTGCTGCGCTGGCATCTATGGCTGGCAGAGGCGCTCGCTGAAGTGCCCGGCAACGAGGTCTCCTGCGTTCTCGCGGCTGGCTGCCGCCCGCTGCCGTCAATCTTCCGTCTGCTGCTCGAACTCGAACGACTGGTCTATGGTTTTAGCGGGAAGGGCGCCGTCGACCCGGTGGAGGCGGCGCTGCGGTGCCTGCCGCCGCCTCCGGCCGGCCAAGCGGATGTGGTGATCGATTTGAGCGGGTCGGAATCGCTCCCGGCGGCGCGGCGCGTGCTCACCCCGATCTTCAATGGCGCACCCGGCGAGATCGGTGTCGTGGCGGCCTGGGTGCATCATCAGGATCTTCTCGTCGACCTGCATGACACGGCGCGCCCGTTGCGACCGTGGACGGCGCGCCCGACCAGTGCAGACCGACAAGTGTTGGCATTGAGGCTCGACAGCGCCCTTTCCTGCGCTGTGCCGCTGATTCTCAAGGCCCTGTGCGAGGAAACCGGTTCATCTGCGTCCGCTAATCCCGGTCCACGGACGGCGCTACCTTCGTGCGGCGCGCTTTCGGCCCTTGCAAGGGTGACCGGCACGGTTGCATCGAAGGCGATCGGGCGTCTGGATGTTCTGGCGAGGGGCGGCAGGACGTGGGGGGTTGGCTGGCGCATCGACGAATCGGCGAGTCTGCTCGACAAAGGCGAAGCACCCTTCAGGATGCTCACCGGGAATGCCGACAGCTACCTTGCCGACCCGTTCCCATTCCGGCATCAGGGGCAGGATTTCATCTTTGTCGAGCAGTATCTCTACTCAAAGAACCGGGGGTGCATTGCGGTCGTGGCCGTGAACCGGGACGGGACAGCCGGTGCATCCCGGATCGTTGTGGAGGAACCGCATCACCTCTCGTACCCGTTCGTGTTCGAGCAGAATGGTCAGATCTGGATGATCCCTGAATCGGGAGCGGCCAGGAATGTCTGCCTCTACAGGGCAGTCGAGTTCCCTTACCGGTGGACACGGGAAGCCTGCCTCATGGAAGGCATTGAGGGCTACGATACCACGCCGCTCTGGCATGAGGGCCGCTTTTGGTTTTTCGTCAGCCCAAGGCTGTGGAAGTCCACGTCCTGGGATGCCTTGAGCCTCTACCACGCCGAGAGCCTGACCGGGTCTTGGACGCCTCATGCAGCCAACCCGGTCCTGCTCGATGCCAGGCTCAGTCGGCCCGCAGGCGCCGTCATCCGACACGGCGGACGCGCGCTACGCCCGGTCCAAGACTGCGCGCGCGGCTATGGCGGCGCGGTGACCTTCTGCCAGATCGATTCGCTGAGCGAGTTGGAGTTTGCCCAGACCCCGATCGGTCGCATCTGGTCCGGAGCGTTGGGATGTCACACCTACAACCGCCGGTCCGGCCTGGAGGTGATCGACCTGTTCGGGCATATGCGGGGTTTGCGAGAGGTCACGACCTCGTATCGGTTGCTGGAGCCTGAGGCGACGGTCTCGGGACTGAGCGGGGTCTCGGAGTCGTTTGGGCAGCCCCTCTCCTGGCCGGTCTCACC
The DNA here is from genome assembly GCF_000502935.1 of Mesorhizobium sp. LNHC221B00. Lineage (NCBI taxonomy): Bacteria > Pseudomonadati > Pseudomonadota > Alphaproteobacteria > Hyphomicrobiales > Phyllobacteriaceae > Mesorhizobium > Mesorhizobium sp. LNHC221B00. The sequence goes on from NZ_AYWR01000003.1 coordinate 512,967, forward strand.
GGGTTAGCTATCCGCACAGGTACCCCGCCTGCAAAGAGCCGGACGCGCTTGAGCCTGTCAACACAGCTGCTGAAGGTGATCGCCGCCGCTGCCCGTACCTCTGCGCTGGCGGTGTGAGCTGAAAACAACCCGAAAGGATACCCCAAAAGAGTTAGTCTTCTATTGTCTTTTGCTAACCACCCATCTCCCTTTCATTTCATTTCTTCACCGGTAAAGCTCGCACAACAACAAAAACTTTAGGGGCCAGCCACAAGCGCTTTAAGGGCCGGCGACAAGCGTACCAATCTTCGTGCATCTCATCTTCATTTCATTTTGGTCCGGAGTCCGCAAATGGTTGGAGTACACCCGTGGATGTGGCGATTATTGGAAATGGTCCCCACGACTTGTGGCCGGCAGTGCATTTGCGTGCGCGCCATGCGGAGCACCGGACTTTCGGGAAGCTCATCGGTCATGGAAGGACAACATGATCACCGGTATGTTGCTCAGATCCGTTCCAGTCCCGGCCTGCATTGCATTCGCACTGCCGCGAACAGCTTCGGCCTAGCATGTCGATACGTGTACGGGGCCTATTACCTGGCACGACACCGGCAGTCCTGGCGCACTTTCAGCCCGTCCGTTGGGTTCCACTACTCGACGTCACAGCGCTGCCATGAATGAGCGTCTCCCCAGCAATCTCGCCCATGTCGGTGCCGTATTGCCGCCCGACCCGATTGATTTTGCGCTGCAGCGAGCAGTGACTCTGCCCCGAGTGAGCTTTATCGTCCCGACACTCAATGAAGCCGAGAACCTCCCTTGGCTTCTGCCGCGCATCCCCGACTGGGCGCATGAGATTATTGTCGTGGATGGTCGTTCGACTGATGACACGGTCGCGGTCGCGCGCCGCCTGCGCGCGGACGTGAAGGTTGTCATGGAACCCCGGCTGGGCAAGGGCGCTGCACTGCAAGCGGGATTCCGGGCCGCCACGGGCGACATCATCGTGATGCTGGACGCTGACGGCTCCATGGTCCCGGAGCAGGCGATTGTCTTTGTCAGTGCGCTGATGGCCGGCGCGGATCTCGTCAAGGGGTCACGCTTTATCCAGGGCGCCGGTACCGACGACATGTCGCTGTTCCGGATGTTCGGCAACAGGGGGTTGACCCTGTTCGTGCGGCTGCTCTATGGCGGTTGGTTCTCCGATTTGTGCTACGGATACATCGCCTTCTGGACCAAGCACGTCGGCACGCTGAATTGCGACTGCGATGGCTTCGAGATTGAGACCCTCATCAACGTACGGGCATTGAAGAACCACCTCAACATCGTCGAGGTGGCGAGTTTCGAGGCTCCGCGCATCAGTGGAGTGAGCCATCTGCGCGCCATCCCGGACGGCTGGCGCGTCCTCAAGACCATCCTGCGTGAAAGGGTGCACCAACAGCACAGGCGAGGCGCGACAGCCTGTGATGACGGCGGGTAATCCTGATGCGAATCCTGATGGTTGCCGCTCGCTGCTACCCCTTCATGGGCGGCACTGAAACCCACATCCAGGAGGTCGGTCCCCGCTTGGTCGCGCGTGGCCACGCAGTCGACGTGCTCACTACCGATCCCTCGGGGGAACTGCCGGTTGAGGAGGAGGTGCGCGGCATGCGTGTGCGGCGCGTGCCGGCCTGGCCAAGGAAACTGGACCTCTATGTGGCACCTGGCATTTATACCGCGATCCGGCGCGGCGCTTGGGATCTGGTCCACTTCCAGGGTTACAGCAGTTTCGTGGCGCCGATCGGGCTGCTTGCGGCCGTCCGCGGGCACCTGCCGTTCGTCCTGACCTTCCACAGCGGCGGGCATTCCTCCCGGCTGCGCAACGCCGTACGCAGCACCCAGCAAACGCTGCTCCGGCCGCTGGTAGCCCGGGCCGCGCGGCTGATCGGCGTCTCCGAATTCGAAGCCGACTTCTTCAGCTCGAGGATGGGCGTGCCGCGGGAGCGGTTTGTCGTCATCCCGAACGGCGCCGCGATGCCGGCTCCTAGCCCCGGCGTCAAGGTCGATCCACACCTGATCGTCTCGAGCGGCAGGCTGGAGCGCTACAAGGGCCATCATCGGGCGATCGCGGCCTTGCCCAAACTGATCCGCCGGGTACCGGACGTGCGGCTGCACATCGTCGGTACAGGGCCGTACGAGAGAGAATTGCGGCGCCTCGTCGCAGCGCTCGGCCTCGAGAAGCGGGTCACTATCGCAGCCATCCCCGGATCCGAGCGGCAGAAAATGGCAGACCTGCTGGCGAGTGCCGGGCTGTTCGTGCTGTTCAGCGAGTACGAAGCCCATCCGGTCGCCGTGATGGAAGCCCTGTCGCTGCGCCGTCCGGTCCTCGTCAGCGACACGTCGGGCCTGCGGGAGCTGGCCGCCAATGGCCTGTGCCGGGCGATTTCGTGCAACGCCGGTCCGGGGGAGCTGGCCGACGCCCTGGCCGGGGAACTGGAGGCCCATCGGGAGGTTCCGGATCTGGCGCTGCCCGACTGGGATGCCTGCGCGCAAGCGCTGAACGACGTTTATCGCGATGTCCTGAGCAACCGATCCGCGGTCCGATTGCACCCCGGTGGGGTGATGTCGTGGCCTCGCGAGACGGGGGCATGAGGCGGATGATATCGGCTCATTTCACTGCGGGCGCCAGGATAAACCCGATCAGGGCCGGGATACGGTTCGTGTCGGCCGTTATCGGTCCTGACCTTGGCGGCGGCAGCGCCGATCCCCCGCTGCAACGGGCCAACTCCGGATGGATCGCGGTTCTGTGCCTGGCGACCGCCGCGGCTCTACTCCTGGTCGTGGCTGGGCACGCGGCCGGGCGCCGTGGGTATGACGTGGCGCCGCTGTTCTTTTGGTCCGGTGTCGTCCTCTTGGTCGTCCCAACCAGCCTTCGTATCGCCTGGCCGACAACAGCCCGGGCTGAGCGCCTTTTCCTCCTGTTCCTGCTTGCCGAAGCTTTCTTGTATTGCAAGATCGTCTATTCCCCGACCAGCTTCGGCGGCTACGACGAAGTCTTGCACTGGATCGCGGCCCAAGATCTCATCGCCGCCCGCCGGTTGTTCCTATCCAACCCGCTCTTACCGATCGGGCCAACGTACCCGGCTCTGGAAATAGTGGCGACGGCGATCGTCAATCTTACGGGACTGCCTTTGTTTGCGGCGGCGACGCTCTTGCTGGTCATCCTCAAGGGCACGTTCATCGGTGCCCTGTTTCTGTTCCTTGAAAGCATCGCCGGATCGCCGCGTATCTCGGCCATCGCCTGTCTGGCCTATATGGGCTGCTCAACCTTTTTCCTGTTCGACTCGATGTTCGCCTACGAGAGCCTCGGCATAGTGCTGTGCGTGCTGACCTTCGCTGTCGAAGCAGCGTCCAAGGATCTTGTCGGGCGAGCGAGGTTGAAGTCGCTCGGGCTGATTGCGTTGCTGTTGGCAAGCCTCGCGGTCACACATCACCTCTCGGCCGCTTTCGCCGCCATCTATTTCGGATCGCTGGCGGCGCTGGAGGCTTGGCGCCGGCACGACCCCTTGCGCATCAAGACCAGCACTGCGGTGGGCCTCGCGGCGATCCTCGCCATAACCCTGCCGTCGCTGTGGGTGCAGGCCCGTGGCATCCCTCTCGCAGCCTATCTCGGCCCGGTGATTGAGTCCGGCTTCGACTCATTGCTCAGGAAGGTGATGGGCCCCGCCCCACGGTTGGAGCACCTCGGAGTGCCGGACAAGGCCCTCTACATGCGGCTGACCACCTTGCTCGCGCTCCTGCTGGTGGCACTCGGACTGGCAACGGGATTCTTTCGGTCGCTGGCCATGGCAGCGCCTGGTGGTGCGCGGTCCGGTTGGCGTCCGATCCAGGACATTCTCAAACGTCGCTGGCACGAAAGCCGCATCATACTCCTCACCTTGTTGGCCTTCGGGTTTCCGGTCTCGGTGGCGTTCCGGTTGACCAGCGCCGGATGGGAAATCGGAAACCGCATGGGAACGTTCGTTTTCATCGGCGTCGGGCTGGTCGTCGCTGTGAGCGTCGTCCACTTCTGGGAAGGGCGCGCGCCACGCGGGTTGCGCCGCGTCGCTCCGGCCGTTGCTCTGTCGGTCATCGTCCTGGGCGGCCTCATGAGCTCTTCGCTCAATCCGATCCACGGGCGCTACAGGGTGGCCGCAGATCAGGAGTCGATCGAACCGATGGGGATCGAAACGGCGCGCTGGACCAAGGAATGGCTCGGTGCCGGCAACCGCTTCACCACCGACCGCATCAACCGCCTTCTGCTTGCGAGCTACGGTCGGCAGGACGTCAGGGTCGAGATCAGAGAAGGCGTCGATACCGCGCGCATATTCGAGACCGAGACGTTGGAGCCTGATGAGTTTTGGGCCTTGGCAGGAGGCGACATTGATTTCCTGCTGATGGACCTGCGCCTGACGACGGCTCCGCCGGTGCTCGGCTTTTACTTTCAGCCGTGGCAGCGGCAGAAGGGACCGCTCTCGGGCGCGGCGCTGCTCAAGTTCAATGACGTCAAGGGCGTCACCCGCATCTACGACAATGGCTGGATCGTCATCTACGACGTGAGGGGATTGCATGAAAATTCGTAGCAAGCGGGACCTTCTGGCCGGCTGCCTGTGGGCGGGGGCCGCTGTGGCGGCCGTTGCGGTCAGCGACAGCGTGCTCCTCCGTACCGCCCTGGGCGCGCCCATGGTGTTCCTCGTCCCTGGCCACACGGTGCTGCGGGCCATTGGCGTCAAGACCACCTCCTTTGCGCAACACTTCGTCTACGCGGTCGGAGCAAGCCTCGCCGCATGCATCGCCGGGGGCTTTGCCCTGAACGCGGCAGGCTTCCTTGCGCCGCTCGGCTGGGCGCTGTGGTTCTGGGCCGTGACGGCCGCCGCGGCACTGGTGGCCGCCGTCCGCCGCGACACTCCCGATCTGCCAGCCTGGCCGGGTCCAGCGCGGGTCCGGCTTTGGCAGGGAGCCGTGCTCATGCTGGCGGTGCTTATTGCGAACGGAGCCTATGCGCTGGCCGTCCGGGACGAAGCGGTCCACCGGGAATTCAAATACACCGAGTTTTGGCTGTTGCCATCGGCCGGTGGCGAGTCCCGCCGGATCACCGTCGGGATCAGGAGCGCCGAGGCCGAACCTCAGCAATTCGACGTGGAAATCACCCTTGATGGGCAACCGTTCGCCGTTTTCCGATCGGTCGCCGTCGTGCCGGGCGACACCTGGACGCGAGAAATCCCGGTACCCGCCTTGGCAACTCGCCAGATGGCCGAGGCGCGGCTCTATCGACCGGCGGATAACCGGCTCTATCGCAGTGTTTCGACGCTGGTGCCGCGCATCTGAAAAGAGGCTCGATCATGCGCATCCTGCTGCTATCGCAGTTCTATCCTCCGGTAATCGGGGGTGAGGAGCGGCACGTCCGCAATCTCGGCGCAGCGCTGGCGCAGCGGGGCCATCATGTCAGCGTTGGGACCTTGATGCATCCCGGCTCCCCCGAAACCGAGCTGGACGGCGCGGTCCGCGTGCATCGACTGCGCGGCACGCTCCAGCGTCTGTCGGGCCTGCATACCGATCCCGAGCGCCGCCATGCACCACCCTTCCCGGATCCCGAACTTGTCCTTGCCCTGAAGCGGCTGGTTGCCCGGGAGGAGCCGGATATCGTTCACGCCCACAACTGGATTTACGCGTCCCTCCTGCCAATCAAAGGCGTGGGCGGGGCACGCCTCGTGGTTACGCTCCACGACTACGGCCTTGTCTGCGCCAAGAAGAACTTCATGCACTTGGGCGTCCATCTCTGCAGTGGCCCGGCGCCGGCCAAGTGCCTGCCTTGCGCCACGGGGCATTACGGGGCGGTGAAGGCAGCCGTGACCACCTTGGGCAACTGGGCGTCGAGCTTCGCCGCTCGCCGCGTGGTGGACCGCTTCATCGCGGTCAGCCACGCGGTGGCCCGTCACACCGGACTCACCCAAGGCCGCGCCCCTTACGACGTCATCCCAAACTTCGTGCCCGACGATGTCGGGGTGCTTGGTCCGGAAGATGCCTGCCTGCGGGAACTGCCCGGGGATGGCTTCATCCTGTTCGTCGGCGACATGATGCGCCTCAAGGGCATTGACGTTCTCCTGCAAGCCTATGCCCGCCTGGAGCGGGCGCCGCCGCTGGTCCTGGTCGGGCGCCGGGTCGCCGATACGCCAACCGAATTTCCGCCGAACGTTAGAGTCTTCAGCATGTGGCCGCATTCCGCTATCATGCATGCATGGCGGCGCTCACTGTTCGGCGTGCTGCCATCGGTGGGGCCAGAAGCCTGCGCGACAGTGATCATGGAAGCGATGGCGTCCGGCAAGACAGTCGTTGCAACCGACATCGGCGGCATGCCCGATCTCGTCGATCATGGCGAAACAGGCCTTCTCGTGCCGAGCGGCAACGCGCCCGCCCTCGCCAACGCAATGCAGACACTTCTTGACGACCGCGCCTTGCTAGCCCGCCTGGAGGCGACAAGCCTGGCCAGGGTCGAGCGCCTCAAGGCTGGGGCGGTCGTGGCCCGGATCGAGCAGGTTTACCGGGAGGTCCTGCGCCCAGCCGCCGGCAGGTCCGCGGTGCCGGCGCAAGGTTCGGGACAGCAATCATGTCGGTAGACCGCGCCGGGACGGCCATTATTCGCGTGCGCCGAAAGCTTCGAGAGAACGCCGCGCTTGTGATGAATTCCGGCGCGCTCGCAATCGGAACGGCTGCGGCGGCCGCTCTCGGGTTTGTTTATTGGTGGCTCGCGGCGCGGCTGTTTCCGCCGGAGGTGATCGGTAACATCGCTGCCCTCCTGTCCGTGATGGGGCTTATCGGCATGCTGGGGGAGGCGGGGATCGGGACCATGCTGGTGGGCGAGATCGTCCGCCATCCTGGCAAGGAGCGCGGCCTCGTGGCCGCGGCAGCGTGCGTCGGGGTGGCGCTGGCGGTCGGCCTGGCCTTGTTGTTCGTCCTCGGGCATGCGTACTTCTACAGCTCGACCGCGCTGATCGGCGGCTGGTTCGAGGGTATTGCGTTCGTCCTCGGCTGCGGTTTGACCGTTCTTGCCGTCGTGGCCGACCAGGCATTCCTGGGCAACCTTCGCAGCTCCGGCAGGATGATCCGGCTAGTGCTGTTCGGCACGTTGAAGCTGATGCTGATCGCTGCCGCCGCGATTGGCGGCTACACCTCCAATGCCGCGATTCTTCTGAGCTGGGCGGCCGGCTTGCTGGCGTCTCTCGTCGGCGTGGACCTGTTGACGCGGGGCGGTGCGCGTCATCTCGTTGGGCCTCCCGACCTACAGCTGCTCCAAACGCTCCGCAAGAAGGTCTTCGACCACTACGCGCTCGACGTGGCCGTGCAGGCCCCGGCCGTCATCATGCCCTACCTGGTGCTGGTTCTCCTGTCGCCGGCCATCAATGCCGCCTTCGTATCGTTGTGGATGTTGGTCTCCATGGCCTCGTTGATTCCCGCGGCCTTGGCCACGGCCCTGTTCCCCGTTGTGAGAGCGAGCCCGAAACAATCCAGACACGACATCCTTTTATCGGTGATGGCGTCGTTGCTCTTCTCGCTGGTCTGCGCCGTATTCATCTTCACCTATTCGCAGACGGTCCTTGCAGTCTTCAATCCAGCCTATCCTGAGATCGCCGGTTCGAGCCTGCGCTTCCTCGGCTTCAGCCTGTTGGGATCAACGCTTAAATTTCATGCCTGCACGCTGGCGCGGTTGGGCGACAGGATGCGCAAGGCATCTCGCTGGTTCGCGCTTGGCGGATTGCTGGAGCTGTGCCTGGTGATCGCGGGAGCGAAACTTGGTGGACTTCAAGGCCTGGTCCTGGGCTGGACGCTCGCCGTCAGCATCGAGGGTGCGTGTGCGGCCCTGATGTTGGCCTTCGCGACGAACCTCGATTCTGCAGCCGGCCCTGTGCGGGAACAACCGACCGCGTCGCGGCTCCAGACGTGAAGAGACATCGATCGTGGCACAGGGTTATCGACCGCAATTGGACGGCCTTCGGGCCGTCGTGATCGGACTGGGTCGACCACTTCGCCGGGCCGTGTGCCAGAAGCGCTTTCCCATCGGGCAGCGCGCGCTGGGGGTGTTCTGGTCCCTAGAGCAATTCCAGGAAAAGTGTGACATGGTTTTCCGTTCGGAATTGCGTAAAAACAAAGAGATAGAGCGGTTCGCCGTTTCCGTGAAACGGTGAAATGCTCTAGCCGTGGTGGCGATGTTCCCGAAGCGACCCGATTCCTGTTGTCCAACACTTGTTCTAGTGACGCCGATTTGACCCTTTCGCCTTCGATCTGTCGATCTTCGGGAAGTTCGAGATCCTGGGCATCGGCGTGCTGATTGGCGCGCTGTCCGATTCCGCGTCCCGTGGTCGCCGACGCTCTCGAGGCCAGGTGGGCCCCCGCGCGTCTGAAGTCCGGCGCTGTTATTTGGTGGCGACTGCCGTGATGCCCATCAGGACGCCGGCCAATTGATTGCGCCGCAACCGAGCCGGAAGCTGTTGCAGAGCCACTTCGATACCGCGCAGGAGCCAGTAGGGCGGCGTAGCGAGCCAATATCCGCCGAACACCAGCGGGAACTCGATCAGGCGAAAGCCCGCTTGGAGCATCAGGGAGCGCAGTGAGCAATAGTCGTATTCCCGCATGTGCATGCCCGTCGCCACCTCGTCGAAATAAATCGAGATATCGTGCGGCCCCGTGATCGCGCTCGGGGTCGTGCACACATAGTGCGCGCCGGGCCTAAGCACCCGGTGGATTTCCCGGAGCTGGGCCTCGGCATCCTCCACGTGCAGATGCTCCATGAGCTGGTCCGAATGCGCCAGATCGACGGAGTTGTCCGCGAGCGGGATCTCGACCCCTTCCGTCTTCAGGAAGCGGAAATTGGCCGGAGCGGCGGCGAAATCCACCAGGGCCTCCGTAACATCGAGGCCCAGCACCTCACGGGTGATCCCGGACAGCGCGAAGGGCAGCGAGGCGTCACCGCAGCCGATCTCGAGGTACACGTCGCCGCGCCCCATCAGAGGCGAGAGGGCCCTGACCTGTTTCGCGATCCGGTCTGGGCGCGAGCCGACGGCGGCTTTTTGCGGATGGTCCGGCAGGCTGTTGAACAGTTCCGAATAGACCTCGGAATAGACTCGGGAACGCTCGTCGCGGGAGGCGCCCCGTAGCCGATCCGCGAGTCCGCGTTCGAGTTCGTAGTGCGCGATCAGGTGGTCGGGCGGCCGTGTGTCCTTGCAGCGCCGCTGGATCGCGACATAGTCAGGCTTCAGCTTCACGACCCTCATTCGATCTGCCCCGGGCTCGGAATCGTTTTCTATACCCATGGCCATGGCATGTGACTTTCACTTTCAATGCTGGGCATCCCATCCCGAACTGGTCGAGCACGGTCGACTAGCAAGGCTCTGCCTTTATCGTGATCCTTCACCGCCAGCGGCACAACTACCCTTCATGGGCACTCCTTCCGGATAAGCCTTGGAACTCGGCCAAATGAGCACATTGCTGCAGTGCTGCAGGAGCCGCTCAAGCGTATGTCCAACCCAGTCGCAACCGACAGCCCCCGTGATGTGGCGGCGGCATTGGGCTCACGACATCGACGCGACCACCTCCAGCATCACCTCCGTTGCGCCGCCGGCGATGGACAGGATGCGGGCGTCACGCATTATCCGCTCGATCGGACTCTCGCGCATGACGCCCATGGCGCCGTGGAACTGCACGCACGCATAGACAACCTCATTGACCAGTTCGCCGCAGATGGCCTTCAACATCGAGATCTCGCGCATGCAATCTTGGTCCGCCGCCATGCGCCAAGCGGTGGCATAGAGAAACTGGCGGCTTGCCTCCACCTTCGCTGAAAGCATCGCGAGACGTTGACGGATCGCTTGCAAGTCCCAAAGGGCGCCCCCGAATGCGCGGCGAGCTTTCACCCAGGCGAGGGTCATATCGATCGCCGCCTGGGCCGTCCCTATCGCCATGGCCGCGAGGACAAGGCGCTCGTTCTGGAAGTTGCGCATCATGGAGTAAAAGCCCTGTCCCTCCGCGCCGAGCACGCTCTCGGCGGGGATACGGCAACCGTCGAAGACGAGCTCCGCGGTATCGGAGGAGCGCCAGCCGTGCTTGTCCAACTCGCGGGCGACGCTGAAGCCCGGCGTGCCCTTCTCGACCAGGAACATCGTGATTCCGTTGCTTCCTGCCGAGGGATCGGTCTTGGCGGCGACGCAGTAGAGATCTGCGTGGACGCCATTCGTGATGTAGAGCTTTGTGCCGTCGAGCACGTAAGAGTCGCCCTCTCGGGTCGCGCGCATATGGATGGCCTTCACGTCCGATCCGGCATCCGGCTCCGTGATGGCGACCGCGGTGATCACCTCGCCGCTGACAATGCCCGGCATCCAGCGGGCCCGCTGGGCTTTGGTCCCGTCGTGAAAGACATACATGGAAGCCATGTCGCTATGGACCAGCATCGCATCGGCGGCGCCGCCATAGGTCGAGCGCCCGAGCTCCTCGGCGAAGACCGTCGATGCAACCGCATCCATCTCGGCACCACCATACTCGGCCGGGTAGCGGATGCCGAAGAAGCCGAGTTCGCCCATGCGGCGCAGGACCGGACGGGGAACGAACCCGTCCTCTTCCCAGCGATCCGCACAGGGCTTGATCTCCTCCTCGACGAACCGGCGGACCTGGTCCCGCAGGAGTTCATACTCCCCCGTTGTCCACGGCAGCCCCGATCCTCGCGACGGTACCCAAGCGTTGTCCATCATCTTCATCCGCCCCAAGGCCATTCGGAGGGCCGTTCGAAAGCTAGAGTTCGATTTCCTCTCTCGGTCCCTCGAGTGAAGGGGCTCTGGAATCGGCCACCCAGCGCATTGCGTCTATCACTTCCGCCAGTCCGGCCACTGTCGGGCGCTCGAAGAGATTGCGAAGCTGCACGTCGACGCCGAAGGTCTTTCGCATTTTTGACACCGCCCGCATCACCAACAGCGACTGCCCGCCCAGGCCAAAGAAGTTGTCGTCCCGGCCGATCGACTCGACCTGGAGGAGATCGCACCACAGCGCGGCCACCATCTTCTCGGTCTCCGTCGAGGGAGCGGCGAAGTCTTGTGCAGGCTGGATGTTTTCCGCCGTCGGTTCGGGAAGCGAGGTGCGGTCGATCTTCCCGTTGGACGTGAGCGGCATCCGTTCGAGGCGAACATAGTGTGTCGGAATCATGGACTCCATGAGTTCTTCGGCAAGGTGGGCGCGCAGGTCCGCAACGGTCACAGGTTTCGACGAGACATAGTAGGCCACAAGTCGTGCGATGCCGTCTTCGACCGCTGGCGGTTCGACATGGCCGAGTTGTGTCGCCGATTTCACCACCGAGGTGGCGATGGCAGCGACAGCGCATTCCTGAACGTGCGGGTGCTTCAGAAGCCGCGCTTCGATCTCGCCCAGTTCGACACGCGCGCCACCAACCTTCACCTGATGATCGGCGCGGCCGAGAAAGTCCAGGCGCCCTTCCGCATTCCAGCGGGCGAGATCGCCGGTCTTGTACAGCCGCAGCTGCGAAAACCGATCTCGGGGATCGGCGGCCGTAAGGAAACGTTCGTCAGTGAGGTCAGGGCGATTGAAATAGCCCCTCGCCAAGCCGTCGCCGGCAATGAACATCTCACCAACAATGCCGGGGGAGGTGGGCTGATGTGCCTTGCTGAGGACGTAGATGCCCGCATTGGCGGCCGGAACGCCGATCGGCACCGATGAGCTTTGGTCCCGGTCGATGTCGAAACGGTGTATCATGCAGCCCACCGTGGCCTCGGTTGGTCCGTACTCGTTGTAGATCTCGACAGGATGGGGGATGGCTTTCGTGATATCGCGAGCCAATTCGGTCTTGAAGTCCTCGCCACCCACGATGAACTTGCGCAGCCTTGTGGTCCCAAGATTGCGGTCGCGGATCATCGCGAGATGCGCCGGCGTCAGCTTCATAATATCGACGGCATTGTCGTCGATGACCTTGAGAACGACCATGCTCTGGATTCCGGGATCACCAAGATAGACCACGATGCGGCCACCGGTGATGAGTGGCGTGAAGAGCGTCGTCACGGTCAGGTCGAAGGCGAGGGATGAGAAAAGGGGCCATGCGAGACGTTCGCCGGAACTGTACACCCGAGCGGCCCACCAGATGTAATTCACCAGGTTCCGGTGCTCGATCACGACGCCCTTGGGCGTGCCGGTCGAGCCGGAGGTGAAGATGATGTAGGCGGCGCCGTGCGGAGTGGCAGCCGACGGTCGGGCCGAGACCGGCTGAGCCGAGATCGACCCGAAATCGGCGTCGAGCACGAAAATGTCGGCAAGGTCCGGGGAAATGACGGACCGCAAGCGCGTCTGAGTGATCGCCACCGGCGCCCGCCCGTCGGTCCCGTTGGCAATGTCCTTCAGGATTGTTGCGAGACGCCCCTTCGGTGTTGCCGCATCCACCGGCACATAGGCCGCGCCCGACTTCAGGACGCCTAAGATCGCGACGACGACTTCAATGGAGTGCTCCATGAACACAACGGTAATCCGGCCCTGCCCCACGCCGGTCGAGCTCAGATGCGTAGCCATTTGGTTGGAGCGTTCGTTGAGCTGCTGGTACGTCAGCGTTGCGTCGCCGAAGCGGATCGCTTCGGCATCAGGATTACGCATCGCCTGGTCGAGGAAGAGATCGATGATCGTCCTGTCCGACGGGTAGGGCGCTGCCGTGGCGTTGTACTCGACGACCAGCGCCTGATGATCGGCATCTTTCAGCAGGGAAAGCGCTCCGCCCTCCGCCGTGATAGGTAGGACTTCATTCATGAGATGCGCTCCCGATAGCAGATCGTTCAGCTTTTTGGGTTGCTTGGCGATAAAGTTCTGCGATGGCAGGTGCGTCCGGTTCCTCCAGCATAAGGGTATCGTTGCAGTCCTCGGGCCCGAAATAGAATTCGGCATGGGGCACCACTCGAAGCCAGCGGTGCGGTGCTGCACCCGATCGCATCCAGGCCTTGTTCGGAAGGAATATGCATACTCGACCCGAATACGGAGTGGGAATGTACCGCCGCAAAGCCGTGATCGCCGCGGATTTGAGCCGAGCTCTGCTCGCCAGCACCGGATCTGACGTGACAGGCTCTTTGCTTCTGCGAATGGGGGTCACGATGGCGCGCTCGCCGAGATTCCGCAGGCGACTGCCGAAATGTCGGAGACGGGCACCGAATGTCGGCATTTTCGCCATCTCTCGCAGGAGTGAATCGGCGCTACGGCTAGCATTGAAATACAGCAGACGCGGCAATTTGCTAAAGGTGGTGGGGTGAAGAGGGCCAAACAGCGCTACGCATGGGACCTCCGCTCCGCGTCCACACAGGATTTTCGCCAGCTCGAAAGCGGTTGCAGCACCGGAGCAGTACCCGGCGATGATGTACGGACCAGTGGGCTGATATTCGACGATCTGGCGGGCGAAGTACTTGGCGATATCTTCGACGCGGTCCATCGGCTCGCTCTGCCCATCGAAGCCGGGCGGCTGGAGTGCGTAAAACGGTTGATCGCCGCCCAGGTGCTTCGACAGGTCCGAGAATGAGAAGGGCGCGCCGATATGCCCGGGTACGGCATAAATGGGCGTGCGTGTTCCACGAGACTGCAGGGGAATGATTGCAGGCTGTTGCCGAGCCGCCGCCGTGGCCATGTTCAGAAAGGCGATGATTTCGCCCTTCCGGTTCCGCAACTGGTCGGAAGACTCCGCCGTCAGTGTGCCAGCTGGGGCGTTGCACCGCAGCCGATCGCCCTCTACCCAGACCTTTATGTCCTTGACCGCGAGGTTTGCGAGAAGCTCCGGGATGTGCATCACGTTTGCCGACACAGGGCCTCCCGAACCACTTCCTTCATGATTCACGACCCGCATCCCAACTCCCTCAGCACGACGGTTTCACCATGAAACTCGTCATCCGTACGCCCGGACATGTGAGTGGAGCGCTGCCCGTTGTGGAGCGCTGCCCCGTTAATGAACTTGCGTGCCCTCGTTTATCCACAGTGCATCGTAAGCGAATGATGGCATCGCGGGCACTTCAATTCCGGACTACCAATTCCGGACTACCACCGTCCCGATGTACCCATGTTTCGGTACGAACCTACGGACAGCCCAATCCCCTTCATCCCAGGAAGAGGGCTGTCCTAAGCCGCACCCCAGGGCCTTGGAGATAGCCTCCAGCCGGGTCCAGCGCCGGAGGAAGCCCTCCAGCCGGTCTTCGGGACCAAGGGCGGTGTAGGACCCATACTCGGAGGCGGAAAAGCAGAGCGCTGCGATCTCGTCCGCTTCGGGCACAGGGCGAACTGCCTCGATGTCCACCCCGACCTCCTGCCTGGTCGAGAGGGCGACGACCGCGACATCTCCGGATCGTGAGACGCTGAAGCACAGATCGCGAGCACCCATGCGGTGCGAGAGCTGTGGTTTGCCTCGGTGCCCATATTCTAGTTCGACCTCGGATGGCGAGATTCCCAGTTTGGAAGCGAGGACCTGACGCAGTCGCCCACGTGTAGCGACAAAGCGCCGGCGGTCCCGCTCCAGTCTCAACCCCTCGGCGCGCCGCCGTTCCTCTTCGTTGAGGCAAACACCTATCTCGCGGACGACGTTCGGCTCCACATCGAGCATGAATGCCAGGATCTCTAAACCATCATTCTCGAGAACCGGCATTATGGTCTCGGGTCTCAGCTCGATTTTACCCAAGACGTTTGGAGGGGGCGGTGCCGGCTCCACAAGAAGCTGACTGACGCCGATTAATCGATGTTCCGGCCGAACCGAGACAGCATGAGAATTCCAGCTCGCGCCCACGCCATGACGATCGTTCCCGCCCGCGTCAGAAAATTCGATAAAGTCGAGCTCAGGGTAGCAGTCAGGAGTCATACGTGGATGCCGATCGCTGGGAGCGCTCATGCGCACAAGTGCAATTCTTTCAAATGAACGGCAAGCGCCATTCATGCGGCTTTCCCCGATGAAACAATCACGTAGGGGCGAAAGCAAGGAGCGCCTGGTGGATATTTTGGTGTATGGATGGGCTACGTCAAAACACCCAGGCATACCGCTGCTCGCAAGGGGTATGCCCGGAGGCGAAACTGCCAAATGTCTCTTGCCGGACTGACAGTGAACTGGCGCTCCAGTGATCTCTTTACTGGGAGGCGTATCGGTGGACCAAAAGTACTCGCGCGTCGGGCAGAAGGGGCCGAAATGCCCTTCTTCAACGACCTAAAATGATGGCTCCAGCGGTAGGAGTCGAACCTACAAGCCTGTCGGCGCCGCATCAACAGTGCGGTGCGTCTACCAATTCCGCCACGCTGAAACATAGACTAGAGAGCCCGCCGCGCTGTGCTTCAAACAGCGCTCGTCCGGTGGGCGATATAGAGTGAAGATGGACCCTCCTTCTTTGGTTGGCGCTTCAAGCCATGGCCTCTTTCATGTTCGCAGCAATGGTCCCTAGCACCCGCTTGGCACCGCGCAACTTTGCCTCGATGCGGCGCTCTGGACCGTCTCTGCCTATAGCGATCCACTTCATGGGATGCTCCGCATTGGCCAGGTGCGACTTGTGCCCCGAGAAGCCTGCCAGAAAATCGTAGCTGCACTCCCCGCGTCCGATGCTGTCCTCGATAGCCAGAACATGGCTGATAAGCCCAGGCTTAAGCCGGCCGTCGCGCTCAAAGAGAAAGCCGCTTTGGTAGTTGTAAACACGGCCGTCATGCACGAAATTGTACAGGATCCCAATCGTCTGGTCCCCAGCCAACGTCCGCGAGATGCGCACGGTCCCAGTGGGAACTCCGAGTGCAATGAGGTCTTCGTGAAATCGGCGGAAGCTCGGATTGGCAAAGGCGCCCTTGCGTCCCCACCGCGCCTGATGAAGCTCGGCCAGCAAATCAAACGCGGCGAGCGCCTCCAAAGTGCCTTCCATGGTCTGGAACGCAATGGGGCCGCGTTCAGTATATAACCGCATGGCGCGGCTTACCGCCTGCCGAGTATTGCGGCCCAAGGTGGCGCGGAAATTTCCGCCTTTCCGGCGGACTTCTGCGAAATCGATCCACCGCGCCGTATCGTCCGCTCTCACATCGGTAAGGAGCCCGGCCCGGCCCGCAGTGCGGCAAGCGGCCAGCTCAAAGTCCGGATCGATTCCCGAGAGCACCAGCTGGTCAGAGTAGCGCAAGTGCTGCGCTAAGGCCTCGAGGCATGCCACCCTGGTGGCATCGGCCAGGGATCGCTCCGCAAGAATGTTGTTGTACTCGATAAACAATCGATCGAAACGAACATCGCCGGTTTCATTGAGTAGCCAACGCGCCCGCGCATGTGGCCCGAAGCTCCAGGTGCTCCGCCGGCAAATAATCGCCAACCCAACGATTCTGCTTGACGTCCGGGCGACCAGAATATGTGGTTGAGCGCCCCCCGGCAGATGCCGCAGCCAAGTTCCGATCCAGAGCCAGGACAGGTAGAATGAGTGAGTTGCTCGGGCTTCGAGCTCCTTCCAAATGGCTTCAAGTCTCGCGATGTCCGGCAAGGCCTCCACGGTCACATCGATAACAGCATCCTGGGGCATGGCGTGTCCTACAGAAGCCGCACGTTAGGGTTGTGCACCGATGACTGAGACATCGCGAACTCCTGTCCTTGTTGCGCGCTGCTGGTCAGCCATGGAGCGCCCGGGGGTTTGCCCTGTTTATAGAAGTTTCGTATCGCCGGCGCGGGAAGTGAAGACCCTATTCCTGAGTACCCACGGCGGGCAGTCCAAGCCACACTTCGAACTCGGCGGAGACGGATATGCCCGTTCGTGAAACGGCTGAAGCTGTGGGCGAGTGATCGTTGCGGCTCCCACGTCGGCCCGACGAGTTCATTCACGCAGACCGTGCCGTGCAGAACAGTTTCCTTGCGGCCATCAATTCGGACCGATTGGCTGCTCCGCCACCTCGCTGCCAGGTCCTGCATCGTTGAGAGTGGACCCGGCCGGCGAGCTCTCGCCGGTCAGGGACGAGGTCGAGACCGGCGAACCGCCCAGCGCGTCCGGCTCGCCTTCGGCCACTATTATGTTGACGAGGTCGCCCGGCTGCAACAGGGTCATCCCGGGGGACTCGATGCTGACCGGCCCGGCTGCCGATTGCCGCACGATTTGGTAGGTTACGCTGTTCGCGTTCACAGCCTGGGCGCGGTTCATCGGCAACGTGTCCAGGACGCCTTCGCTGGCGTTCAAGTCGCGCGTGTTGGCTGCGATCTGGGTCTCAGTGGACTCGATCTCAACCTCCAGATCGTTCCTGAGGTCGGCCTGGGTCTGCAACGCCTCAGCCTCCAGCGAAGCAAGGCGCTGCTTGGCCATCGCGTACTGGTTGAGGGCATCCTGCCGACGCTGTTGTGCGTCGGACAACTCGCTCCGGACCTGATCCATCACCGTCATGCTGAGAACGTTGCGATTCACGAGCGTGCGCATGCTGTTGACGCGATCCTCGCGCAGCTTGACGAGCTCATCGAGTGAGTCCATGTGCCCATACGCGGCAACATCTTGCCTGGCCGCTTCCAGTGCACGCAAGATCGTGCGCTCGCGATCCTTGCGGGTCGTGGCGACGGCCTTGCGCCGGTCGCTCTGCTCGCTGACGAGGTTGGCGGCTTCAGTCGCGCCGGCGATCTCCAGCAACTGGCGCGGGATCTTGGGCGCCGTGCCGTCGCGCTCGGCTTTCAGCACCGCCACGCGGGCGAGCAACTTCGAAATTGCATCGATCGCCCCGCCCCGCCTCTGGGTTTCACGCACGGCTTCAATCTTCTGCCACGGCTCGCCCTGGCTCCGGTCGAGGCCGCCGGCCAGCGCGATGGCGTGCAGGATCGTCATGCCGGGCGCGTACTTGAACGAACCCGAATTCTTGACTGGCCCCAGTACGTAAATGGGCGGGCGCTCCAGCGACAGGATGTTGACCAGTCCTTTGCGGCCCAGCAGTTGTTCGAAGGTAGCCGCCAGGTCGGCCTGTACCTGTTGCGCCGACCGGTTGGCGACCGGAATGGAGCCAAGCAAGGGCAAGGAAATCGTGCCGTCCTCTTGGACAGTATACTCGCCGCTCAGCTCCGGACGCTGCACGATACCGCGTAGGGCCGAGGCTGAGGACGCGCCCCCCCATTTGTCTTCTTCGATGTCGACGCGCTCGTAGAACACGACCTTGAGGCGGTCGCCGACGCCGAACTGGCTTCCGGTTGGCAGGTCCGGCGCCGTACTGAGGAGGCGTTGGGCACTGGTGGGAACGGCAGGGACGGCGTTGCGTTCGAGCAACGCCACGGTCGACGCATCCGTTCCCGTGCTGAGGGTTTTTGGGCGCTCGGTACTGGTGGGGACGGCAGGGGCGGCGCTCCCCAACGTTACGGCCGACGCACCCGGTCCCAACACGATCGCGCTGGGTTCGGCCGTGGCTCGAACCGGTTGATCTTGCCAGCTGTCGATAGCAGCAGACACCTTCTGCACCACGGCTGCGGAGACATCGTCGACCTTCTGCACCACGACCCCGGAAACATCCTCGACCTTCTGCACCACGGCCCCGGAAACATCCTCGACCTTCTGCGCCGCGGCTCCGGAGGCATCGTTGACCTTCTGCGCCACGGCTCTGGAAACAGCCCCGATGACCTTCCAGTTGATGGGCTCCCAGTTTCTGACCGCGCCCCCTCCCAGGGCGGCGACTCCGGAGAGTCCAAAGACCAGCAGGACGGCCTTTGTCCCCCTGCGGCCGCCGGCCTGTGACGAGGGAGTGACGGGCAAGGAATTGTACTCTGTAGCCATGGCGTGTAGCTTTCACCTTCTGGTGACCATGCCTCCCAAACTGGTCGAGCATGGGTTGACGGAGCAAGACTCTCCTCATCGTGGCCCTTCACCGCCTGCGGCACAACTATCCCTTTGTGGGCACTCCCTATGGATGAAGCACTGACTTGGACGAGCTCGTCCAATGTGCTGCGCTGCAGAAGAACCTCTTTGATGGCAAGGCGATCCAACGCAACGAAGAGCCGCCCTAACGACGCAACTGGCACGCGGGAGCGGCATCGCGGGAAACGCGGGAAACCAAGCCCCGGCAACCCTCACTGCCGCGCGTCCAACGCCACGATGGCGGCGCCGTGGCGCCCGCATCATGCCTCCCCAAGGCCACGGGCTTGTGAAACCCGAGTCTCGATGCTGCCCTACGCCTAAGGGCGGTATTTTGGCTTAGGGTTTTCCTAGCGTAACGTTAACGTTAATGCGGTTGGCGCGCCGAGCGCCTTACCGGGCGGGCTGGGGAGCTACGATGACAAAACAATCCTTTGTAACGGTTCTCGTCGGGCCGAGCGAGTTACTCCGAGAGGGCCTTAGTCGAATCTTGGATACAGCAAAGTTTCGTATTCTTTTTTCTGCGGCTTGTGTTCACGATCTTCTGCAGAAGCCGCTACCCCAGCACCGGCCCATCTTACTTATAATGGATGTCGGCGGTACTGATGCAGATGCTGAATTCGCACAGATTGCTCACTTTAAGGCAATTTGTGCGAACAGTCATGTTGTTGTGCTAGCCGATCACTGTCGATCGAGCGATATAGTTTCGGCTTTTCGTGCGGGGGCTGACGCGTATTTGACAAAAGCCGCTCCTTCCGACACGTTCATCAAAGCTCTCGAATTGGTTATGCTTGGACAGATGGTGTTGCCTGTGGAACCTTCGGCGTTTATTCAAGATATAAGGCCTGATCTTAAATATAATGCGGTAACAGATGACTTGACAAGCGCGGCTGCTAAAATCGAGAATGTGGAGAGGGGCCTGTCGATTTTGTCAAACAGGGAAAAATGTATTCTACGTTGTTTGGTCGAAGGGGAGTCCAACAAAACCATCGCGCGCGAGATTAGAATCGCCGAAGCTACGGTGAAGGTACACGTCAAGGCGATCCTTCGAAAGATTCGGGTTCGCAACCGTACGCAGGCTGCAGTTTGGGCGATGAACCATGGTGTGCTCACTCTCGCGTCTGGCCCGTCAGGGAACGAAAAGATGACAGGTCCGCAAGATCTATTTGAAGGACAGAAGGGGTACCCCTTTCTCGCGAACGCTCATCCGATGTGACCGCTTTATCGGGAGCTGATGAATTCACGCCCAATACCAGGCTCCGCGATGAGGGGATTTATCAAGGGGGCAAAGCAAAGTTTGCTTCCTGGATTTTGGCTCCACGAGGCCCGACTCGAAGCGGTCGAGGGCGGAGAAATTCGACCAACTGGATGCAGTCCTGCTCGGACCGGCGAGGAGGCCAACTCCACGAAGGGCAGCTGGTTCCCGACACAGGCTTCGGGTTGCTGAGCGGGCAGCACAAGAGTTTGGATACGATTGAGTACGCTATGAACTGGGTGGGCAGATACACGTCCTCTTCGATTTCATCCTGCGGCTGCTAAGGGCATTTGCGGCGGCGGTGTAAGCAGCCTGAATGTCGCCCAGGGCCTGAACAAATAGCCAAAGCACGACAACCCTCGAGTCTCCTCAGACTGGTGCTGCGCCTCGCCACGCTGGTCTCGACCATGCGGCCGGCTTGGTCGGGATCGGCCATGGCAGCCGCCTCTTTCGGAATGGAAGGTGATGCGATACATTAGCAANTCGTTAAGTGTGCCCGGAGGCCAGCCTAAGGTGAGCGTAAGGGGTGTGTCGTGGTGAGTTTCAAATCTCTAATCAAGCGGGCCGAGAACGTAGACAAGGAATTTCAGGAATTCCAATCGGACCTGGCCGAAGCAATCGAGGACTGCCTTTCGACCGATGGGCAGGGTTCGGAAGGTGCGGAAGTGCCGGCAAACGAGGACACTGGCCCTGCTGAAGGCGAAAGCGACGCGCCGTCCGCGAGGTTGACACCGCACACGCAGACCCGGCTTGCTGCCCTGGAGGCCGTCGCCGGGCTTTTCCGGGACGGGCAAGGCCACCTGGAAGAGATCGAAACCAGATTGGCCGAGATAGCCACCGCGCATCGCATGACGCGCGAGATTCTGAACGTCCTGCATCGCGATACCCTNGGCCAACGAGTTGGAACTGGCCAATGTCGCTTTGACCACGGAACACAAGACCTTGTCGGAACAATTGCTCGACACCGGCCGCAAGCTGCGCGAACTCGACCGTGCAGCCGAGGTCTGGCAACAGCGCGAGGCCGGCATAGTCCAGGACCGCGAGTCGCTGCGTACAGCGCTTGCGAAGGCACGGCTCGAGCTGGTGGAAATGGGCCATGAGAGTGCAAGGCGCGAAACGCAGTTCGGCGAGATCGTCAATGCCCTGACCGTCAAAACCGTGGAGGTCGACAGACGCGCAAGCGAGAACAAGCTGCTGCGCGAAAAGCAGGTCGGCCTTTCGGTCGAGCTCGAGCAGGCGCAAAAGCGGGAGACCGAGGCTCGGCATAAACTGGACGAGTTCGCGGCAACTCACGCCAACGAAAGCGCGCACATAGCCGAGCTGTTGGCGCAACTTGGCAGGCACGAGAAGGAAGGAGCCCGGCTGCAGAAGTCACTGGAGACCACGCATGCCAAGCTCGCCGAGGCAACCGAGGCGGCCCGCATCGTGGAAAGCGACAGCGCTGCCGAACGGGCGCGCGCCCACGCGGAGATGCGCGGGCTGCGTTCCGAGATAGAGGAGTTGCGATCGAGGCTGGAGAAGGAAACCAACAACAGCAGCGAAACCTCCGCCGAGATCACCCTGCTCAGAACCCAGGTTAACGATTTCGCGACCGAGCGCCGGATCGCGGAGGAAAGGCTTGTCGCCCTCAAAACCGAGAGCGAAGGCGACAAGAAAAACCTGTCGGCGGTCAGCACCAACCTATCGGAGCTTTCATTGCAACTGGCTTCAGACCAGATACAGCTCGATATCCAGAGGCAGGAATGCGAAGATCTGCGCGCCGAGATCGTGACTCTTGACGCGCGCATTAAGGAATTGCTGCCCTACGAGCGGTTGCACCGAGTGACCGACGCGAGATCGCGCAAAGACGCTGTGTTGCCCCCAAATGGACATATCGTCGAAGCGGCGCCGCGCGCGAGGCGCACATCCCGACGTCAGATGCGCGCTAATGCCGGGTAGCGCAACGCCCGGAACCGGTGTCGCTGCGGGAACATCG